>DGRV01000100.1:0-10730 GCA_002391225.1 Christensenella sp. UBA4379 | reverse complement strand
CGGCCGTCAGGGCGACCCGGGCTCCTCCCAGTTCTTTATCGCCCTGGAGGATGACCTGATGCGCCTCTTCGGCGGCGACCGGATCACCCCCCTGATCGAGCGGATGGGCATGGACGACAGCACCCCCCTCGAGGCGGGGATGCTGACCAAGCAGATCGAAAACGCCCAGAAGCGCGTGGAATCCCGCAACTACCAGATCCGTAAAAACGTCCTTCAGTTCGACGACGTGATGAACCAGCAGCGCGAGATCATCTACGGCCAGCGCCGTCAGGTGCTCCGGGGCGAGAACATGCGCGAGGTCATCCGCGGGATGGAGGATTCCCTGATCGACGAGGCGGTGCCGCGCTTCTGCAATACCGACGACGGGCGCGAGCGGGACATCGCCGGCCTGACCGACTACCTGGAGCGGCTGTGCATCAAAGGCGGCACGATCGCCGCCAACGAGGACCTGGTCCGCAACTCCATCGAAGAAAACGTGACTGATTTCCTCAAAAAGGAAGCGGGCCGCTTCTACGAGGAGAGGGAGAGCGAGATCAGCGAAATCGGCATCGACATGCGCGAGCTGGAGCGGGCCGTGCTGCTGCGGGCCGTCGACCTGCGCTGGATGGACCACATCGACGCCATGGACCAGCTGCGCGACGGCATCGGCCTGCGCGCCTACGGCCAGAAGGACCCGGTCAACGAATACAAGCTCGAATCCTACGATATGTTTGAGGAAATGGTCCGCCTGATCCGCGAGGATACGGTGCGCCGCCTCTGCCAGGCGAAAATCATGAAGCCCCAGGAACGCCGCCAGGTGGCCCAGGCCACCCAGGAGCGGGGGGCCGAGCCCGCGCAGGAAGCCCGGCGAACGCCGGTCAAGGCGGTCAAAAAGGTCGGCCGGAACGACCCCTGCCCCTGCGGCAGCGGAAAGAAATACAAGAACTGCTGCGGAAAGAACGCGTAAACAGAACATATAATACTGATTTTCGTCTAGGACATATACAGATGCGGGATGGATTTTGCGTCAGATCAAGGAAGGCATCCGAAAGCGTACCCGTAGGTACGGTGAGGATGACTGACACAGAGATGGCGCAAAAGACGCCCGCAGATGTGCATGGACTAGATGAAAACCAGTATAATAAACAGGGCTGTTGCACAGGCCTCCAAACTGCAACAGCCCTGTTTTTGAATCATGCCGGATGGTGTTTCAGCAGGTCGTCCAGCTCCCTGCTTTTGCCGAACCGCTCAATGATGGCGCCGATATCATCGCAATAACCGATGATTTTGATGAGGATGGCCTGATCAGCCTGCTTCATAGAGAACTACCTCGTCTCTCTTGATGGCGTTCAGAAATGACTGGTCCTGGATACCGTCTGTGACGACATCCACATGGCAGCCGAAAGCGTCCTCCAGATCCAGAACAAAGCCCATGTACTGGAAAAGCCCCCGCATTTCTCCTTTGCTGATCAAAAAAACAAGATCGCTGTTGTCATCGGCTTCGCCGCGCGTATAGGAGCCAAACAGCCCCAGACGCTTTACTCCGTATTTTTGTGCGAGAGGAATCGATTTATGCTTGATTTCCTCCAGGGTGAAGCACATTCTGAATCACCTCCCCGGGCAGCTGATCCCGTTTTTTCCAAAATCAGGAACAGGTGTTCATCATCTCTTTCCTGATAAAAAGCATATCATAAGCGAATCGGCATTTCAAGCGAAAACTGTAAGCGGCATACAATTTTGAGAAGAAGTATTTTTGTCTTTTGAGCAAAGAAGGAGCTATGGTCTGATGAAGCTGAACCGCCTGTCTGAGCGCGTGTGGTTTTTCCCTTACGAAGAAGAGCGGGACCGGCCGAACCTGGGCTATGTCCGCGGGGACCGCTGGAGCCTGGCGGTGGACGCCGGCCATTCGGAGGACCACGTGCGGGCGTTTTACCGGGCGCTGGAGGAGGATAATCTGCCGCTGCCCAGCCTGACCGTGCTGACGCACTGGCACTGGGACCATACCTTCGGCATGCACGCCGTGCATGGGCTCTGCCTGGCGGGCGAGCGGACGAACCGGTATCTGCGTCAGGCCCGGGAAAAGCTCCAAAGGGAAGGGGTGGAGGCCTTTCTCTCCCTGGACGAGAGGATCCGGGCGGAATACAGGGGCGGCCGGCCGATGGTGATTACCGGGGCGGACCTGGTATTTTCCGGTGAAATGCTGCTGGACTTGGGGAACTGCCCGGTCCGGGTGTTTGAGGCGGAGGCCCCGCATACGGACGATTCGGCCCTGATCTGCCTGCCGGAGGAAAAAAACCTGTTCCTGGGAGACGCCGCCTGCGGGGCTCTGCCGGACTGGAAGAAGGATCCGCGGCTCTGCCAGAGCCTGGCGAAGGCGGTGCTTGCGTCGGGGGCGGAAACCGTCCTGGAAGGCCACTGGACCCCGGTCTCCGTCCGGGAAACGGTGGACGACCTCATGGCGGAGGCTCAGGAGAGCGAAAATGAGTGAACAAACGGAAAAAACAGAGATTCTTAAAAAATACTTCGGTCACGACAGCTTCCGCCCGGGCCAGGATACTTTGGTGAACGCCCTGCTGTCCGGCCGGGACGTTCTGGGCGTGATGCCGACCGGGGCGGGAAAATCCCTGTGTTATCAGGTGCCGGCGATGGTGAAGCCCGGCGTGACGCTGGTGGTTTCCCCGCTGATTTCCCTGATGAAGGACCAGGTGAGCGCCCTGGTCCAGGCGGGCGTCCCGGCGGCCTTTCTGAACAGCACCCTGTCGCCCCGCCAGATGGACCTGGCGATGGAGCGGGCCCGGGAAGGGCGCTACCGCCTGATCTACGTGGCCCCGGAACGGCTGAGCGCCCCTTCCTTTCAGGCCTTTGCCCAGGCCGCGCCCATCCAGCTGATCGCGGTGGACGAGGCGCACTGCGTCTCCCAGTGGGGCCAGGATTTCCGGCCCGATTATCTCAAAATCGCGGATTTCGTGGAGGCCCTGCCCAAGCGGCCGCCGGTGGGGGCCTTTACGGCGACCGCCACCCAGCGGGTGCGGGAGGACATCGTCCGCCTGCTCCGGCTCCGGGATCCCGTTTCCGTCACCACCGGGTTTGACCGGGAAAACCTCTTTTTCGAAGTCCTGACCCCGAAAAACCGCTTTGGGGCCCTGGTCCGCCTGCTCAGGCGGTTTGCGGACCGCAGCGGCATCGTCTACTGCAGCGCCCGAAAGACCGTCGAGTCCGTCGCCCAAAAACTCTGCGCGGACGGCTTTTCCGCCGTCCGCTACCATGCCGGCCTTTCCGAAGAGGAGCGCCGCCGGGCCCAGGAGGATTTTCAGTTCGACCGCGCCCAGGTCATGGTGGCCACGAACGCCTTCGGCATGGGCATCGACAAGAGCAACGTGGGCTTCGTGATTCATTATAATATGCCGCGCTCCATCGAGGCCTACTACCAGGAGGCGGGCCGGGCCGGCCGGGACGGGGAAGAGGCGGACTGCGTGCTGCTCTACAGCCGCCAGGACATCATGGCGGCCCGCTGGATGATGGACCACAGCGAGCCCAACCCGGATTTGAGCGAGGAGGAGCGGCGCTCCGTCCGCCGGGGGGACCTGGACCGGCTGAACCGGATGATCCGCTACTGCGAAACGCAGAGCTGTCTTCGGGCCGAGCTGCTTTCCTATTTCGGCCAGAGGGCGGGGAAGAGCTGCGGCTTTTGCGCCAACTGTATTGGCCACCGCTACGCGGACGCCCAGAACGCCCTGGCGGCGGAGACCAAGCCGGTTAAAAAGGCCCCGGCGCCGGAGGAATGTCCCCCGGAAATGGAGGATTTGCTGATCCGCCTGAAGGCGCGCCGGCTTTCCATGGCCCGGGACATGAACGTGCCGCCCTACGTGATCTTCGACGACAAGACCCTGCGCGGCATCGCCGCTTCCGCCCCGACCACGAGGGAACAGCTGCTTCAAATCCGGGGCATGGGGGAGTACAAGGCCGCCCGCTACGGGGAGGACATCCTCTCCGTCGTCCGGGACTTCCTCCGAATCCATCCGGAGCTGGAGGACAGGGAATAAAACCAAGAGCGCTGACCGCGGTTCAAAGCGGCAGCGCTCTCAGTTTTGCGGGAAGATTCAGTCATCGCCGTTAAAATCAATCTGCTCTGTATCCCAGAAGCCTGGGGTGGCTACGCCCTTTGTCCGGCCGTTTTCGTCCTGAAAGACGGTGGTGTCGAACAGGCCGGGGTAAGAGGAACCCTTCTGCCGCCCGTCCCGGTCGGTATAGACGGTGCTCCCGAACAGGCCCGGGGTGCCGTAGCCGGCGGTTTTCCCGTTTTCGTCATAGAACACCTCGGAGCCGAAGAAGCCCGGCACGCTGGTGCCCGCCAGCTTCCCGTTTTCGTCGTAGTAGAACTTGCTGCCGTCCGGCCCCGGAACGGCGGTGTAGCGCTTGCTCATATCGGATTCTCCTTTCCGTTGTCCCCATAGATGGTCAGGATTTCATCGGTGTACCGGCCCTCTTCGTCCATGACCAGGAGGGAAGGCTCAAAGGCGAGCCCCGGACGGCCGCCAAACACCGCCTCGATCAGGCAAAGATAGGGGCCTTTGCCCTGCTTTGCGCAGACGGGGCGCAGACGCTTGACCGAAAAGCTGTATTGGGAAAGAACCGTCATCGCCTTCTGGAGGCGGGCGGCCGGCCAGCAGAGGGCGAAGCGGCCGGAAAAGCGGAGCAGGGCCTTCGCGGCCCGGACGACATCCTCCAGGGTGCAGCCGGCCTGCGTGGTGGGCAGGACGCGGTCCGGCCCGGTCGGGCTGGTGCTCCCGTAGGGCGGGTTGCAGACGACCAGGTCGAAGCTGCCCCGGGGGAGGGCTTCGGGCAGGTTTTTTAGGTCCCCCTGATGGACGCGGATCACTTCGCTCAGGCCGTTTCCAGCCATGGAGCGGCGGGCCCGGTCCGCCGAGGCTTCGTCCAGCTCGAGGGCGTCGATGGTGACGGTGCTTTCCCGGGCATAGAGCAGCAGGGGAATGACCCCGCAGCCCGTGCCCAGGTCGGCCGCTCGGTCGTGCTTTTTAAGCCGGACAAAGTGGCTCAAAAGCACCGCGTCCATGGAAAAGCGGTAGCCGCGCAGCGGCTGGATCACCGAAAGCTGATCATTCAGCTTTTCCAGGCTTTCGTCCGGCAAAAGGGAAAAAGTGCTCACGCCCAAGGAAACACCTCCGTACAGATGACAAAAGCCGTCCGGCAGACGCCGGACGGCTTTTTGGACAGGTAAATTAGGCCTGTTCGGGAGCGCCCACGGGGCAGGTTTCCGCGCAGGTGCCGCAGTCGATGCACTTTTCGGCGTCGATTTCGTACTTGCCTTCGCCTTCAGAAATCGCTTCTACGGGGCACTCGGCCGCGCAGGCGCCGCAGGCGATGCAGGCGTCCGTAATTTTGTATGCCATGATGGTAACCTCCTTTGAAATGACGTCTGATTTACGTCTCTGTATCATGTATCATATCATCTGTCGGATGAAATTGCAAGAATTTTTCTGAATTTTTCCAAAAGGTCCTCCTGCTCAACAATTGTCCTATGTATGCTCAAATTTCATCTTGACAAACGCAATCGTTTGCGGTAAGATATGCACAGACTTGGTTCACAAAGAAAAATGCGGAAGCTGTTTGGTTTCTGCTCTTTTCCAAATGGACTGCCATATTAAAAAGGAGGCTGTATCTATGAAGAAACTTGTTTCTCTGCTCGCGGCCCTGTCCCTGCTGCTGACGGCTGTGTCCGCTTTCGCGGCTACGCCGGTTGCTCCCACGGAACTGGCCTACAAGGGCGAAATCACCCTGATGCACTTCTCCACTTCTGAAGAATCCGAAGGCAACGGCGGCTCTGACGGCTTCCGTACGACCATCGCCAACTGGCAGGCCGCTCATCCGGACATCACCCTGACCCAGGACGTTCTGGCCAACGCCGAATATAAGCAGATCATCGCGACCCGCGCCTCTGCGGGCGACCTGCCGGACGTGTTCCTCCTCCAGGGCATGAACACCATTTCCTGGGCCAACGGCGGCCTGGTGATGGACCTGACGGACATCATCAAAGCTTCCCCCTACTATGCCGATTACAACACCGCTTATTTCACCCCCTTCACCTATGAAGGCAAAGTGTACGGCTACCCGGTTCTGACCGGCGGCACCTGCACCGTGGTGATCTACGACAAGGCCATGTGGAAGGAAGCCGGCTTTGACACCTTCCCCACCACCTGGGCGGACGTGGAAAAGGCTGCTGATTACTTCTCCGGCAAGGGCATCGACACCATCGCCTTCGGCAACGGCGGCAAATGGCAGATGAACTCCGACTTTATCTCCACCCTGGGCAACCGCTACACCGGTCCCGAATGGTTCTCCAGCCTGATCGCCAAGTCCGGCGCCGCTTTCACCGACGAAGCGTTCGTCAAGGCTCTGAAGGAAACCAAGCGCCTCTTCACCGAGACCAAGATCTTCAACCAGGACTTCAACGTTGTCACCAACGAAGACGCCCGTGAATACTTCATCTCCGGCGACGCTGCTGCCATGATCGGCGGCAACTGGGACGAAGCCTACATCTGGCAGGTCCTCAAGGACACCAACGAAGAAAAGTTCAACAACATCGGCTTTGCCGTCCTGCCCCAGCCCGCGGACGCCACCGAGGCTCCCAACTCCCAGAACATCGGTCTGGGCTATGCCATCGCCTTCAACCCCGCCGTGGCGAACGACGCGGACAAGCTGGCTGCCTGCATCGACCTGGCTCAGGAACTGACCGGCCCCGCCTTCTCCAGCTACGTGGCTGAGAACTACGCTCTGGGCGGCCTGACCGCTGCCGGCGACGTCGACTTCTCCAAGTTCGACCCCATCACCGTGGCCTTCTACAACTGGTCTTATGTGGACACCACCACCTGCGAGATCTATGACTCCTACATCTCCTCCGCGGTTTGGGATGTGTTCAACACCGACGTGCAGTCCATGCTCAACGGCGAACTGACCCCCGAACAGGTGGCCGAGAACGCCCAGGCTGCCTATGTGGCCAACTATTAAGCGCCGGTAACGGTCATCCGACGCTGAACCACGGGGCCGTCCCGTCTGCGTATGCGGGCGGGACGGCTTCTTCTTTGATTTGCCGGCGGGAGCAGAGGAGCGCTCTTTGCTTCCGGACGCTGTGAAGGAGAGATAAGGCATGCTCGACGCGCTGAAACCCAAAAAATCGACCATCATCCTGTACCTGTTCATACCGGTCGCCATGTTTGTCTTTACCGTGTTCGTGCCATTGGTGACGGCTTTTTATTTCAGCTTCTTTGAATGGAAAAGCGGGCAGACCATCTATACGGCCTTTTATACAGGGATTGACAACTACAAGACGCTGATTTCGGACAGCATTTTCTGGAAATCCTTCGGCAACAACATCTATCTGGTGGTGGCCTGCATCATCGGGCAGATCGGCCTTGCGTTCGTGCTGGTGATGTTCGCCAACTCCAAGCTGACCATCGGCAAGGCGGTGCACCGCACCTTCGGCTTTTTCCCCAGCACCATTTCCGCCGTCTGCATCGGCCTGATCTGGTCCATCATCTTCCACTCCAAGTACGGCCTGCTCAACTGGTTTGTGGTCAACGTCCTGGGCGGGGCCAAGCAGGCCTGGCTGGGCGATTCCGCTCACGTCATGCTCTACGTGTCCATCCCGCTGATCTGGCAGTTCATCGGTTATTACATGGTGATTCTGTTCTCCGCGATCGCCGGCATCGACCAGCAGATTTTCGAGTCCGCTGAGATCGACGGGGCGAACGGCTTCCAGACGGCGGTCCACATCACCATGCCGATGATCATGCCGACCCTGCTGGTGTGTCTGACATTGTGTATCGCCGGCAACATGAAGGCCTTTGACAGCATCTGGACGATGACCGCGGGCGGTCCCGGCTATTCTTCTTATGTGATGGCCTTGTACGGCTACACCGTTTCCTTCAGCCAGAGCAACATGGGGTACGGCTCGGCGATTTCCGTCGGCATCTTCGTGCTGTCCCTGGCCGTCATCGGCGGCAGCCGCAAACTGATCGGGCTTCTGACCCGCGGATTGGGGGAATGATGTATGAGCAAACAGAAGAACGCCTCCAATTTCCAGCCCGCAGGCCACTCCCACAAAAAGGCGAGCTACTACGTGGGCAAGGTGCTGATCAACATCGTGCTGTGGGTGTTTTCCCTGTCCTGCATCTTCCCGCTGTTCTGGATGGGCTATTCCTCTTTAAAGCTCAAGCGCCAGTTTAACGCGGACGTCATTTCCATCCCCTGGAAGACGGCTACCCTGCAGAACTATACCGACATTCTGGGCAACCCCGACTATCACCTGGGCGAGTCCATGTGGAACTCCGCCCGGACCACCGTCATCAGCATCGTGCTGATCGTACTGTTTTCCTTCATTATTGGCTACATCCTGGCCAGGGTGCGCTTTAAGCTGAACCGCCCCCTGTACGCCATGTTCCTGATGGGCATGCTGATCCCGATCCACTCCCTGCTGGTCCCGATCTACGTGGTGTTCAAAAACCTGGGGATCAGCAACCAGTGGTACACCCTGCTGATGCCCTATATCAGCTTCGGTTTGCCGATGGGCATCTTCCTGGTGGAGGGCTACGTCAAGTCCATTCCCGTGTCCCTGGAGGAGGCGGCGGCCATCGACGGCTCTTCCTTCAGCCGCTCCCTCTGGTCGATCATCATGCCTCTCTGCCGGCCGATCCTGGTGACGGTCGCCATCATCCAGATTTTCAGCTGCTGGAACGAGTTCTCTTTCGCCCTGGTGCTGATTCAGAACGTCCACCTGCAGACGGTGCCGCTGGCGTTGACCCAGTTCAAGGGCCAGTTCGGCTCGGACTACCCGCTGCAGATGACGGCCATGCTGATTACCATGAGCCCGATCGTGGTGCTGTACTTCTGCTTCAGCAACCAGATCATCAAAGGCATGGTGGCCGGCGCGGTCAAAGGCTGATCAAAAAACACAATCAAAATCCCTTATGGGACTGCCGCAGACAATAAAAGCTGCGGCAGTTTTTTATACATTTTGAAGAGCGGGAGCGGGAGAAAAAACAGACGGAATATAAAAATTTACAAAAATTTTACAATTAAAATGGCCGATTTTTTGCCCTCGAAACCCCAAAACGCGTGTTGACTTGTTCATATAAGTATGATATACTCTATGATTGCATCAATATCGGTATGATGCAGACGAATGCCCTTTTGGCATTTCGTGGAGACGCCCTGTTTTCACCGTCAAAAACGCCTCATCTGACAGCTATATCGAGTTGATAGCATTAAAGGAGTGATTCTGAAAATGGTGCACGAGGTATCAATGGGAAAGCTTCGCAAACGCATGAGCTTCTCGCGCATCGACGAAGTCCTGGAAATGCCGAACCTGATCGAGGTCCAGAAGAACAGCTACCGCCGTTTTCTGACCGATGATCTGATGGAGGTATTGTCGGACGTATCACCCATCACCGATTACAGCAATAATCTGGTGCTGGAATTCGTCGATTACAAGCTGGAAACGGACAAACCGAAGAACAGTGTGGAAAGGTGCCGCGAGAGGGACCTGACCTTCGCCGCCCCGCTCAAGGTATCCGTGCGCCTGAAGAACCAGGAGACCGGTGAAATCAAGGAATCCGAAGTTTTCATGGGCGATTTCCCGCTGATGACCGAACACGGCACCTTCGTCATCAACGGCGCGGAACGCGTCATCGTCAGCCAGCTGGTCCGCTCCCCGGGCGCTTATTTCGACGTCCAGATCGACAAGGGCGGCAAGCGCCTGTACAGCGCCCAGGTGATCCCGAACCGCGGCGCGTGGCTGGAATATGAAACCGATTCCAACGACGCCCTTTGGGTCCGCATCGACCGGGCCAGGAAGCTGCCCATCACCGTCTTCCTGCGTGCCCTGGGCTATTCCTCCAACGCGGAGATTACCTCCCTGCTGGGCGAGGACGAGCGCCTGATGGCGACCCTCAATGAGGCCGACCCCACCAAGGACCAGCGGGAAGCCCTGCTTGAAATCTACCGCAAGCAGAAGCCCGGCGACCTGCCCAGCGAAGACAGCGCCAGGAGCCTCCTGCGCAGCCTGTTCTTTGACCCCAAGCGCTATGACCTGATGCGCGTGGGCCGCTATAAGTTCAACAAAAAGCTGTCCCTGGCTGCCCGCATCATCGAGCATGAGCTGGCCGAGGACGCGGTGGACCCGCGCTCTGGCGAAGTGCTGTTTGAAAAGGGGACCATGCTGACCGCCGAGCAGGCGGCTGCCATCCAGAACGCCGGCATCAACCGCATCACCGTCATCGCGGGGGACGAGCCCCGCGTCGTCGTGGGCAACAACTTTGTCCGCGCGGACGGCTGGCTGCCCTTTGATCCCAAGGACGCCGGCATCCACGAGATGGTCCATCTGCCGGTCCTGCAGGACATTCTTGAAAATACCCCGCCTGAAGAACTCAAGCAGGTGGTCAAGGAGCGCGCCGGCGATCTGGTGCCCAAGCACATCATCATCGACGACATGGTCGCCTCCGTCAGCTACCTCCTGGGCCTGCCCTACGGCATCGGCGTCACCGACGACATCGACCATCTGGGCAACCGCCGCCTGCGCAGCGTGGGCGAGCTGCTGCAGAACCAGATCCGCATCGGCATGAGCCGTCTGGAGCGCGTGGTCCGCGAGCGCATGGCCATTCAGGACGCCAATGACGTCAAGCCCGGCGACCTGATCAACATCCGCCCGGTCTCCGCCGCCATCAAGGAGTTCTTCG
>DGRV01000020.1:15724-20737 GCA_002391225.1 Christensenella sp. UBA4379 | reverse complement strand
CGTCTATTTTACGGGGTACATTTTAAAAATAATTTATTACTCTAAGGACTAAATGTCACCTATATGTCACCCAGATGTCATCTTTCAGACACGCCCCAACTGTGTTATAATGTATCCTGTCAAAGTGTTTGAAAGCATCAGTCATATGGCTGGTGCTTTTCTTTTGACCAATTAAACTAATGAACAGGAGAAAACAAACATGAACAAGACAAAAACTGAACAGTTCACTGCATCTGCAAGACACCGCCATATCCGGTGCTTCAGTTCTTGGGTAGCCCATAATTTTCATATGTCGTGCGCAAAAAAGACCATGTGCTTAAGCTGAATGATGGCGCTATTTTGCAACAATCAACTTTTTCCGAGCCTCAAGATGCTATCCTGTCGCAATTCGGGGTGACCACTATTTTCAACCGTATAATCATATAGAATAGATCATCCTAGCCAGAAGATATGGATTGAAATGTCCTCTGTAAGTTGTATCCAATTATTCTCAAGGCAGACTTCAAAATGTGGTCTGCCTATTTTGTTGCGCCGCAAAAGGGGGCAGAAAGAGGTACCTAACCGAAGCGCTGCACACACTGCCGATACAGCCAGCGAGTGCTGTGGCAAACAGCAGAAAGCAAGGAGAAATCTCCGATGATGACTTCGACAAAGCTGACGATTTCATGAGCGGCCTGGGCTGCTGAAAGTGATACCAAAGCGGCATCAGGGCAGCAACTTCACATAAAAAGCGGCATCACTATTGATGTCGCTTTATTACGCGCCTTGGTGCAGGGCGGGAGCATCTGCGCGGGATGCAGGGGAAGTTCCTTGCCCGGAGTCCAGAGGCGGAGCGCCCGGGGGCGGGTGCAGGGTGACAGCGCCTGCGCGGAATGCAAGGGAAAGGCCCTTGCCGGGAATCCAAAGGGCAGCGCCCGTGGCCCAGTGAAGTGTCGAGCATCGACACTTTGTACTGGGTATTACCTGTCGAAACTCAGGTGCCCGGGGAACGAATTCTACCTCGGAAGAACAGAAAAACAAATCTACCACATGATAAAGAAACGAAGGTGAGGGGCATGGCAAATCAGAAACCGCGTGTGTCCCGTCACAATGGCCGCGCAGGAAAGCATGGCGTCTATAACCCCAAGCACAATGACCGGCAGTTCGATGTAGCCCATGCGGAAAACATCAACCAGGATCGAACCCGCCTGAATCTTTACTGGGACTGGCAGAACGGTCTGAGAAACCACGAGGCAAATCAATCCGGTCAATATCCAACCTTCAACCAGGTGGAGCGGGATTTCTACGAGCAGCGTTACGGCGACTATCTGGCCGGACAGGCAGCCCGCAATGTGAAGGCCGGACACGCAGGAAGAAACCGCACCGTGGATGATCTGCTGTCGGATGCGCGAATCTGCCCGGAGGAAACGATCTATCAGATCGGAAAGGAAGGCGACTGCCCGCCGCCGGAAGTACTGCTGGAAATCATTCAGGAATTCATGGCAACCATCCAGGATCGTTTCGGCAGCCATGTGCACGTTCTGGACTGGTCGCTCCATCTGGATGAAACCAGTCCTCACATTCACGCCCGGCAGGTGTTCGATATCGAAAACCGCTACGGTGAAATTGAGCCGAAGCAGGAGAAAGCACTGGAAGCCCTGGGGATTCAGCTCCCCTTCCCGGAGAAGAAGCCCGGACGGCAAAACAACAGGAAGATCGCTTTCGACAGCATATGCCGGGAGCTGCTTCTGAACATCTGCGAGGAGCATGGGCTGGAAGTGGAACGGGATGCGATTTATGGCGGCAGGGAGAACCGGGAGAAGAACGATTACATCATTCAGGCCCAGCGGGAAAGGATCGCGGAGCTGGAACAGCGCAATGCGGAGCTTACCGCTGACAATGAAGCCCAGAGCCGGATCATTGCTCAGAAGTCAGCGGAATTGGACGAGAAGATGGAGAAGCTTGCTGACGCGGATACGGTGCTGGAAGCCGTTGCCGATATTGCCTACAGGGAAGCCGTCAAGGTTGTTGCAGCCGAGGCCATCCGTGAAACGCAGGAGCAGGACCTGATGGTGCTGGAAAAAGGCAGGCAGCAAGTCATGTCGCCGGAAACCAAAATGAAGCAAAAAGACCGGGAGCTTGTGGTGGATTGGTTTGAACGAGCCGCCAACACGCTGAAAAAGCGGGCCAAGTCGATATTTGAAAAAGTCATAGACGCGCTTCGCTTGCCTGCCACCCGGGATGCGGCCAAGACCAAGATCAAGGAGCAGGCCAGGCCGTCGATTATTGAGCTGCTGCAAAACTACAAACAGAAATCCCAGGAGACGCAGGCACAAAAGCCCAGGCAGCATAGCTGGGAAGAAAGGTAAAAAAGAATGAGATACAAGAAGGTGAGAAAACGACATGCCAAATTTGATCACTCCAATGCATTCGGATGAAGAGTTGGAACAAATGCGAGCCTCCATCCGGGATTCTCTGGAAAAGACGGACAAGGGAGGCACAGCCAACAGTATCCGGAATTGCGTCATCGTATTTGAAAATGACCCGTTGTTTGCAGGGAAGATTATGCGGAATCTGCTGACGGAAACCGATGATATGATCGGAGAGTTTCCCTGGCGTCGGGATACGACCCGCTTTGACGATCAGGATCTGCCCCATGTGCTGCTACATTTTGAGCAGTATTACGGCATCCGCTCAGAAAAATGTGTGCAAAACGCCTTCCGGGTGGTGGCCAGTGCGCACGGCTTTCATCCGATCCGGAACTATTTGAGAAAGCTGCGCTGGGATGGAAACTATCGGATCCGGTATGCGCTGCATCATTTTCTGGGAGCGGAGGTTAACGATTACAACGAAGCCTGCCTCCAGTTGTTCATGCTGGGAGCTGTGAAGCGTATCTTTGAGCCTGGAGCGAAATTTGATCTGATGCTGGTGCTGACCGGCGGTCAGGGAGCGGGGAAATCCACGTTCCTTTGCTTCCTGGCTGTCCGGGACGAATGGTTTTCCGATGACCTGAAAAAGCTGGACGATGAAAAGGTTTATCAGCGATTGGCAGGGCACTGGATCATGGAAATGTCGGAGATGGTGGCGACAGCAAACGCCAAGAGCATCGAGGACATCAAGTCCTTTCTCTCCCGGAGCAAGGATACCTACAAGTTTCCCTATGACCGCTACGCTGCCGATCATCTGAGGCAATGCGTATTTGCCGGGACCACCAACAAAATGGATTTCCTGCCCATGGACCGAAGCGGCAACCGCCGCTTCCTTCCCGTGCAGGTGCATCCGGAGCAGGCGGAAACACATATCCTGGCGAATGAAGAAGCGTCCCGCGCCTATATTGACCTGATGTGGGCGGAGATCATGGCGATCTATGAATCGGGGGAATACAGCACCCACCTCACCAGGAAAATGGAGGAGAAGCAGGCACGGGAGCAGGAAAAATACATGCAGGAGGATACCAGAGCCGGGCAGATCTACGGCTTTATGGAAACCTATCCTGGGGATAAGCTCTGCTCCATGCAGCTTTACAAGGAAGCGCTGGATCACCCCTATGACGAGCCCAAGCAATGGGAAACAAGAGAAATCTTTGAGATCGTGAACGTGGGCATCGCCAACGGCAGCATTCAGGGCTGGCGGCCTTACGCCAACTCCCGGCGCTTCGAGAAGTACGGTACCCAGCGGGGATGGGAACGAATCCCGGCAGAGTCGGAAAAAGAGAGCACAGCTCCTGTCAACCAGTCTGTCAACCAGCCGGTTGAAAAATATGAGCAGATGGGTTTTATAGCGGTCGAGCCAGGAGAAGATTTCCCGTTTTGAGGAACCCAGTTGACGCATTTCAAAAAGCCAGTTGACACTCTGGTTGACAGGGGAAACCCATATCCTGCAAGGCTTCCACCTCTTCTGTCAACTACTCAACTGTCAACTGAAGAAAAAAAGAAAAACACATAATAGGGCCTGATGATCACACCAAAAAAAGGTTGCTGGCCCAGTTGACAGGGCTGGTTGACGCTCATGCCAAAACCGATCTGCTGACACTGAAAGCATTCTATTGCCTGGAAGCTGCCAATTTGCGCAGCTTCTTTTTACATCTGTCACCAAATCATCAATTGAAAAGGAAAAAGATATGTGTTACAATGAAATGGGTATTGAGCCCGTGAACCTTAACAATGAAATACTCGCGTTATCATCTGTGCAGATGCCTCGCGAAATGACGACTGAAAACGGCTGTCATGTATCCCTGTGTTTCCGATATGAGGAAGATCCCATTATTCATCGTGAAATTGCCCGGATGCTGATTGCCGCCTTCAAGAAAAGGAGAAGCAGTGAGCATGAAACGAGTGCTTTGTCTGTACAGAGTTTCAACCAAAGGGCAGGTTGACAGGATCACAGATGATATCCCCATGCAGCGTCGTGAATGCATGGATTTCATTGCCAGAATGGATGACTGGACATTCTACGACGAACGGGTGGAAAAAGGCGTCTCCGGTTACAAGGTTTCCGCTGAAAATCGTGACGCGATCCTCGATATTCGTGCCCTGGCCGAAAAAAAGAAATTTGATGTTCTGCTGGTTTTCATGTTTGACCGTCTGGGCCGGCGTGAAGACGAGACGCCTTTCCTGGTGGAATGGTTCATCGATCATGGGATCGAAGTCTGGAGCACCCGGGAAGGACAGCAGAAAATAGAGAGCCGCAGTGATAAGCTGATCAACTACATTCGGTTCTGGCAGGCCGGCGGCGAAAGCGAAAAGACCTCCATGCGGGTCAAGGCAGCGCACACGCAGATGACATCAGACGGGCTGTGGCGCGGCGGCATTGCTCCCTATGGCTACAAGCTCGTGCTGAATGGCAGGATCGGCAAGAAAAACCGTCAGCTCTATGATCTGGAGATCGACGAGGTGAAAGGGCCGATTGTCAAAGAAGTCTTTGATCTGATCGTCAACGAGGGATACGGAACGCTTCGGGCAGCCAACTATCTGAACGAGAAATATCCTGATCCTGACAAGGTCTGGACTCCGCAGACGATCCGGAATATGATCC
>DGRV01000020.1:0-15650 GCA_002391225.1 Christensenella sp. UBA4379 | reverse complement strand
CCGAAACCCGATGTATACGGGACGGCTTCATATGAATGATACGCTGTCGGAGCCGATTGAAAAGCTTCGCATCATCTCCGATGAAACTGCCCAGTTCGCTCAGTATGTGCTGGGGCAGCACATTCCCCGCAAATACTTCAGTCAGCGGCAGGCGGAAGATGAGGCTCTCCCGGAGGAAGCCAAAACCAAGACAAGTGTTTACGGCGCGTCCCTTCTTTCCGGCATCCTGTATTGCGCTCATTGCGGCTGCAAGCTGGTCGGGACCTACTGCACCAAGCAGAGAAAGAACGGAGCGTATCATCGCCCGATCTATCGCTGCTATAACGGCAGTGTGAAGGCGAAGCACTGCGATGGGCAGACGGTCTATTCCGCAGCCAAGATCGAAGCCGCCGTCCTCGAGGTCGTACACCAGTATTTCAGGAATATCACCAAAACGGTGAGCGGCGTATGGGAGGAGCAAGCCAGAATCCAGCTCAAAAGCAAAATCGCTTACCAGCTGAAAGCTGCGAGAGCAGAGCGGGAAAAACTGGTTGCGCAGGGAGAACGGCTCCGGCAGGAAGTCATGCGTTCCATCATGGGTGAAAGCAACTTTGATACAGAGCTGCTGAAAGAGATGCTTGAGAAGAACAAAGCAGATCTTGCCGCATGTGAGGCGCGCCTCGTCGAACTGGAGGATGAGAAGGGTGCGGAAGAATCCCGCATGAAATATCTGTCCACGCAGTATGAGCTGATCAACGATTGGGCAGCGGAATTTGATGCCGCAGACAATGATACGAAGAAGATGATCCTGGCCCGGCTGATCGAAAAGATCACGGTTGACAAAGATTATCACCTGAACATCACCTTCTATGTGGCAGCTGATTCCTTCCGGACGCAGATCGCTCAGGAGAAGCCTCTGATCCAGATTACAGAAGCGGAACGCTGCATCCCGGCAATCGCTGTATAAAACCAAAAAGAATTCGGCCAACGCGAGATAACACTCATGTTGGCCGAGGTTTTCCTTTCAGAGCAATTAACAGGGATGCGATATGGATACTTCGATTCTATCGAAGTTGCTAACACCCCATTTAGCAAAGTGGAAGCAAAATTGGGAGTGCAGAACGCCGAACTCGTTAGCGCGCTACATTCGCATTGTAGAGGTCAGCGGTTCGAATCCGCTATGCTCCACCATATCACAACCCTGATCCTGATCCTGGATCGGGGTTGCCGCTTTTTTGGGGCCTACAGAACGGAGGATACAAAATGAAGAGAATGGTGGACAACGCCTGGACCTTCCCCAAGCAGATGAACAGCTTCCTCAGCCAGGAAAGGATCATCCACGACTGTATGTCTTAAAAACCCGAAGATGAAGGTCTGGGTGCGGTGCGGCTACTATGACCTGGCAACGCCCTTCTTCGCCGCCGAATGGACCTACAACCATCTCTTCCTGAATGGCAGCCTCCAGGATCATCTGACCTTCTCCTACTATCCTTCCGGTCATATGTTTTACCAGCATGAGCCGTCCCTGCGGCAGTTCCGTCAGGACGCAGAAGTCTGGTATCAGTGATCCCGTTGGATTCTTCCAATACCCTTAGACGCAGGGAGTGGCGCATGGAACAGTCTTTTTCGCAGCTGGTGCTAGATTGGTACGACCGAAATAAGCGGGTGCTGTCCTTCCGGGGAACAAAGGACCCGTACCGGGTCTGGCTCAGTGAAATCATGCTGCAGCAGACCAGGACGGTGACAGCCGAGGGATATTATGAGCGCTTTCTTCGGCGGTTCCCGGATGTCCGCTCCCTGGCGGAGGCGCCGGAGGAAGAGGTCCTGAAGCTCTGGGAAGGCCTTGGCTACTATTCCCGGGCCAGGAACCTTTTGAAGGCGGCCAGGGTGGTGATGGAGCAGTACGGCAGCCGGTTTCCGGCGGACGTTAGTTTGCTGCGCAGGCTGCCGGGCGTCGGGCCCTATACGGCGGCGGCGGTGGCTTCCATCGCCTTTGGCCTGCCGGAGCCTGCGATCGACGGAAACCTGACCCGTGTGCTGGCCCGCACCCAGGGCATCCGGGAGGACGTCACCCTGCCCTCCGTTCAGAAGCGGCTCACGGATACAGCCCGCTCCCTGATCCCCTCGGACCGGCCGGGAGATTTTAACCAGGCCCTGATGGACCTGGGGGCCGGGGTCTGCGTGCCGGGGACGCCGGAATGTGAAAACTGCCCGCTGCGGGACCTCTGCGATGCCAGGGCCGCAGGGGATATGGAGCAGCTGCCCCTGCAGCCGCAAAAAGCACCGCCCAAAGTCATCCGGCTGAACGTGCTGATCCTGCTGTGGGAGGATAGGGTGTATCTTACGCCCCGGAAGGAAGGGCTGCTGAACGGGCTGTACGTGTTCTATCTGACCGAGGATGCTCCTTCCGCCGCCCTGCGCCGCCTGCACTTAAGCGCCCACGCAGGGGAGGCTGGAAACGCCCGCCACGTTTTCACCCACCGGGTGTGGGAGATGAAGCTCTATGTCTGCCGTGTGCAAAGCGTCCCCAAAGAGCTTGAGCCCTGCTTTTATACCCTGGACGAGATGAACGCCCTGCCGGTCCCGACCGCCATGCGGGCCGCCAAAGCTGTGGCCTCGGACCTGCTGAGAGGAGAGACTCCTGCATGAAAGATAAAAAAAACAGGGATCACTCCCTGAGAACGCTGAACGTCAAGCGGGGCTTCCTGAGCTTTTTCCGCCTGGTGTCGCTGGCGCTTTTCCTGTATGCGGCCTATCTGTATACCTTGAGGCAGACGGAAAACGCCGTCGCCGTCGCCGTGGTTGGCGGCCTTTCGGTGCTGCTGACCGTGCTGCCGGCCAAGAAGATCTATCAGGAACAATGGTATCTGGACAAGGTCCGGGTGAGCCTCGGGGAATATGCCGAGGAAATCGACCTGACACGAAAGATTATCACCGAGCCCGACCATTTTCGGATGCTGTGTCTGTTCCCGACCGGGCGGGATGACAGCGAGTTCTCCTTTTCCAACCGGGTCACGGCCCGGTGTCGGGGCAGGAAGCTGACCATGACGGACGCCACCGTTCCCTTAAAGGACGGGGATCTTTTAAACGGCGTCCTCGTTCAGCTGGAGATGCCGAGGGCCCCGCTCAGCCGCTTCCGCATGATCGGGAGCACCATCGCCTCAGAAGAGGAACTGACGCCGTTTTTCCGCCGCCAGCACAAGCTGCTGCGGGCGGACGCCCCGTGGATTCAGGACATGGCCGTGTACTGCGACCAGGTGCTGTCTCCCCAGGAGCAGGACCGGCTGAACGGCCTGCTGCAGGGCGGGGGAGAAGATTTGGCTGTGGCCATCGAGGGAAGGATGTTCTACTGCTTTGCCGCGGGAAGAAGCACCCTGACGCCGCCCCGGCGCGCGCCCGGGCTGATCCGGCAGGAAATGCTGCAGCAGCTGACCATCCCGCAGCTGCCCAAATGGCTGGACTATGCCTTTGATACCGAAAACCTCCGTTCCGGCGCGGAAACGCAGGAGTTTGACGAGGTTTCGGACCGGAAGCTGGCCGGGGTGCAGGGGGAAATCCTCCGGCCCCGCCGCAAGGAGGAAAAGCCCGCCCCGCCTGCGGAGGTCAAGAAACCGCCGCTGCCGGAAAACGCCCTGGAAACGGAGCGGCTGATCCTCAGGCCCATCAAGCTGGAGGACGCCGACCGCATCTACGAATGCTGGGCCAAGGACCCACAGGTGACGGAGTACATGACCTGGAACCCGCACCAGGACGTGGAAGTGACGCGCCAGCTGGTCGACCTCTGGGTGAAGGCCTACCGGGACCCGGCCACCGTGCGCTACGGGATCACCCTCAAGGACGGGGGAGACCTGATCGGGATGGTGGACGTACCCGCCTGGCACAGCGGGGTGCCGGAGCTGGGCTATGTGCTGGGCCGGGACTACTGGAGCCACGGCTACATGACCGAGGCGGTCAAGGCAGTGACGGAGTACCTGTTCAAGCGTGGCTGCCCCTCCGTCCTCATCGAAGCCCATACCGACAACGTGCCCAGCAACATCGTGGCTGAAAAGTGTGGCTACACCTTCATCGGCAGCCAGCAGAAGCAGTGCTCCCCGATGAAACCCTGGATGGTCACGGTGAACTGGTACAGAAAAGACAGATAAAAAAAGAGTGGAGAGTTTTCGCGGCCTTCGGCCGCAGAGTGGAGAGTGGAGATTTGATATAGTTTTTGCTCACTGTCAAAAACCATATCGATCTCCACTCTCCACTCTTCACTCTCCACTCTGTTTTCTTATCCGTTTGTGTTTCTTTTTTCCTGCTCCTGGAGCAGGTATTTTTGCATTTCCTGGATGTACTGTTCGCCCAGGGGGCTGCGGACGTGGTTTTTCCGTTCGATGTAGCCGATTTCCATCGTGGTGTCCTCCGGGTCGGAGCCCGGGTCGAAGGGGACGGCGACGTAGTCCGGCCCGCTCAGCTCCTCGCAGATGATGCCGGAGCAGATGGTGTAGCCGTCCAGCCCCACCATGAGGTTGAGCACCGTCGCCCGGTCGCAGCAGCGGATCAGGCGGGGATATTCGTTGGTGGAAAGCAGCTCCTCTGAAAAGTAGAGGGGGCTGTCGCCCTGCTCGAAGGCCAGGCAGGGATAGGGAAGCAGGTCCTCGATGGAGATCGTCGCGCGGCCTGCCAGCGGGTGGCCCTTCCACAGATACACAAAGGCGCTGCAGTCGATCAGGTGCTGGTAGACCAGGTCCGCCTGGTTCAGCACCTTGGTCAGGGGTTTTCGGTTGAAGCCGTTCATGTACAGTATGCCGATCTCGCTGCGCAGGCTGATCACGTCGTCGATGACTTCCTGGGTGCGGGTCTCCCGGATGGCCAGCTCATATTCGGACACGTCGACCTTCTTGGCCAGCTCCACAAAGGCCTTGACCGCGAAGGAATAGTGCTGGGTGGACACGGCGAAGCTGGTCCGCCGGGGCTCCATCTTGCCGTATTCCTCCATGAGGCTGACGTACTGGGCGTACACCTGCCGGGCGTAGGGCAGGAAACGCAGGCCCTCCGGCGTCAGGGTGACGCCCCGGGGCGTCCTGTTGAAAATGGTGATCGAAAGCTCCTTTTCCAGGTCCCGCACCGCGCCGGTCAGGGCCGGCTGGCTGACAAAGAGCTTTTCCGCCGCTTTGTTAAGCGACCCGGTTTCCGAGATCACGATCACGTCATACAGCTGCTGAAGGGTCATACTTGTCCGTCCTCCCGGCGTTATTCGCCCTGAAGCCCTTCATAGATCAGGCCGCGGAGCGTGGGATGGATCACGTCATAGACGTAGCCGAAGTTGCGGACGTGCATGGCGAAGAAGGCGGAAAGATGGCGGTCCGGGTCGATCATCGCATAGGAGCCTGCGGCCCCGTCCCAGCCGAATTCCCCAAGGCTGCCGGGCCCGCCGACGGACAGGTCCACCCTCGTGCGGACGCCCAGGGCATAGGAATAGCCCCTCCGGTTCCACTGGTTAAAGGAATGGCGGCTGTGCGCCGTCAGCTGGTTGGCGCTCCACAGCTGGATCATTTCCGGGTCCAGGATCTGCTGCCCGTCTTTTCCCTTGCCGCCGCAGGCCAGGGCGTCCACAAAGCAGGCGTATTCTTCCGCGCTGCCCAGAAGCCCGGCGCCGCCGCTTTCATAGGCGTCTGTCAGGCGGTAGTTGTTGCTGTCCTGGGAGCAGAGGGTCAGGCTGTCCCCGTCCCGCTGGTAGATGGCGGCCAGGCGGGCCCGGCTCTGGTCGTTCAGACTGAAGGAAAAATCTTTTAAATGAAGCGATTCCAGGATGTGCCGGTTTAGGTATTCCGAAAAGCGCTCCCCGCTGACCGCCTCGATGACGGCGGCCAGAACGTCGTGGCTGAGGCTGTAGAGAAAATCCGTCCCTGGCTCAAAGCTGAGGGGCTCCTGGGCCATGGCGTCCACCAGCGTGCGGGTATCGGCCTTCCCATTGCTTTCCTTAATGGCCGAAAGGATGGAGGGGGAGCTCAGCTCGTAGCTCAGTCCGCTCTGCATGCTCATCAGGTGGCGGACGGTCATCACGCGCTTGGCGGGCCGGACCGTGTCCCCGTCCCGGACGGTCAGGGAACCATAGGCCGGCAGGTACATGCTGACCGGGTCGTCCGGGTGCAGCTTTCCCTGACCGATCAGCTGCATGGCGGCGCAGGTGGTCAATACCTTCGTGCAGGAAAACAGCCAGTACAGCTCGTCCCCGCGGATGGGCTTTTTCCCTTCCGCGTCGCTGTTTCCGGCCATGTGGCGGAAAAGAACCTCGTGGTCCCGGCACACGATCATGTCGCACCCGGGCACCCCGGCGGAGGGAAGGGAATCAATAAAGTTCTTGAGTCGGTCCCACTGCATGAAAAGCACCTCATCTCATCAAAGTACCAGACATTTAGCTTCATCCTCGTCCGATCCAGCCCATTATAGCCCGAAAGCCCCGTTTTGTCGAGAAAAACAGACGGAAAGAAGGACACGCGGAAAAGTCCATATTTTTTTGACGGCCGGATGATTGCAGGAATCAAAAACCATGTTATAATGAATATTGAAAAGAACAATCCTGGGTCCGGGCCGGAGATGCTTTGCGCTATGCCGTGATGCGCTTTGGCCGGACGCAACAAACGGAGGTCAGCCATGCCTGTCAATCAACTGCTCGCGTCCCTGGTTCAGTATGGAATCGATCATCAGCTGCTGGAGGAGGCGGACAGGGTTTTTATCCTCAACCAGCTCCTGGACGCCCTGGGCCTGCATGAATATGAAGCGGCGGAACCGGCCAATCTGCCCCTGGAGGAGATTTTAAAGGGCTTGCTGGACGACGCCGTTTCCCGCGGCGTCTGCGCCGGGGACGTGACCAGCAGGGACCTAATGGATACAAAGCTCATGGGCATCCTGACGCCCCGGCCCCACGAAGTGCGGAAGCGCTTTGCGGAGCTGTACGCCCTTTCTCCCCGGGAGGCGACGGACTGGTATTACCGCTTTTCCCAGGATACCGATTATATCCGCCGCTACCGCATCGAAAAGGACATGCGCTGGACCGCGCCGACCGAATACGGCGACCTGGTGATCACCATCAACCTGAGCAAGCCGGAAAAGGATCCCAAGGCCATCGCGGCGGCGAGGAACGCCCCTCAGTCCGGCTACCCCAAATGCCTGCTCTGCGCCGAAAACGAGGGCTACGCCGGCCGGATGAACCACCCGCCCCGCCAGAACCACCGCCTGATTCCCGTGACCATCGGCGGCAGCCAGTGGTTCATGCAGTACAGCCCCTATGTCTATTACAACGAGCACTGCATCGTCTTAAACGCCAGCCATACGCCGATGGTGATCGGCCGGGAGGCCTTTGAAAAGCTGCTCGACTTCGTGACGGCTTTCCCGCACTATTTTATCGGCAGCAACGCGGACCTGCCCATCGTCGGCGGCAGCATCCTGAGCCACGAGCATTTCCAGGGCGGACATTTTACTTTCCCCATGGAGAAGGCCCCGGTGGAAAAGGAAATCTCCTTTGAAGGCTTCCCGGGCGTCCGGGCGGGCATCGTCAAGTGGCCCTTAAGCGTCATCCGCCTGACCGGGGCGGACCGGGGGAAACTCACGGATCTGGCGGTCAGGATCCTGAACTGCTGGCGCGGGTATACGGACGAGGAGGCGTTTATCTTCGCGGAAACCGACGGCGTCCCGCACAACACGATCACGCCGATCGCCCGCCGCCGGGGGACGGACTATGAGCTGGACCTGGTGCTCAGAAACAACATTACCACGGCGGAGCACCCCCTGGGCGTCTATCATCCGCACGCGGAGCTTCATCACATCAAAAAGGAAAATATCGGCCTGATCGAGGTGATGGGCCTGGCGGTCTTGCCGGCCAGGCTCAAGCAGGAGCTGGCCGGGGTGGAAGAAGCTCTGCTGACCGGGGCCCCGCTGACGGGGGATTTGGAAAAGCACGCCCCCTGGGCGGAAGAGCTCAAAACCCGCTATCAGTTCACCAGGGAAAACGCCGCCGGCATCCTCCGGGAGGAGGTCGGGAAGGTCTTTGCCAAGGTTCTGGAGCACGCGGGCGTCTACCGGCGCAATGAAGAAGGGGCGAAGGCCTTTGCCCGCTTCATTGACGCGGTCAACCGGGAAGGGAAGGCGTGATGGACGGGCCTGTCATCCGCTCCGCCGTCCCCGGGGACGCACAGCGGCTGCTTCAAATCTACGCCCATTACGTCGTCCATACGGCCGTTACCTATGAATACGAAGTGCCCAGCCTGGACGAGTTCCGCGGGCGGGTCGAGGGCACGCTGGGCCGTTATCCCTATCTGGTGCTCGAAGAAAACGGGCGCATCATGGGTTATGCCTATGCCGGGCCCTTTCATCCAAGGGCGGCTTACGCCCGCTGCTGCGAGCTGAGCATCTACCTGGATCATGAGGCCAGGGGCAGGGGCTACGGACGGCTGCTGTACGAAGTGCTGGAGGAAAAGCTCCGGGCGATGGGAATGCTGAACCTGTATGCCTGCATCGGCGACCCGATCGTGGAGGATGAATACCTGACCCATGACAGCGAGCGCTTTCACCGCCATATGGGCTTTGAAAAGATCGGCACGTTTCACCAATGCGGCTGGAAGTTCGGCCGCTGGTACAACATGATCTGGATGGAGAAGCTGATCGGGGCGCACCAAAGCGCTCCGGACCGGCCCACCCACGGAAAGGACAGAGGATGAATATCATTCAGGACAAAATCCGCGGCTGTCTGATTGGCGGCGCTGTGGGAGACGCCCTGGGCTACCCCATCGAGTTCATGCGGGGGCGCTCCATCGTCAAGCAATACGGCGAACAGGGCATCACCGAATATGAACTGGACCGGAAGACGGGGAAGGCGGTCATCTCCGACGATACGCAGATGACGATGTTCACCGCCAACGGCCTCCTGCTGGCCGACACCAGGGCCGCCCTGGAGGAGCAAACGGCATGTCCGCCGAGGAAGGAAATCGCCAGGGCTTATCAGGACTGGCTGGTGACGCAGGAACTGTCCTATGAGGACTTTGAGAGAAGGCCCAAGGCGGACCTGCGGGTCGGTTCTTCCTGGCTGCTGGATGTGCCGGAGCTCTTTGAACAGAGAGCGCCCGGCAATACCTGCCTGTTTGCCCTGCGCTGCCTCAAGAACGGGGGAGACCGGAAGGAGGACTACATCCGGGAGCCGCAGAACTCCAGCAAGGGCTGCGGCGGCGTGATGCGGGTGGCCCCGATGGGCCTGAGCGACCGCCTGCCCATCGAAGAGCTGGACTTTGAGGGCGCGCAGCTGGCCGCCATTACCCACGGCCATTCTCTTGGCTATATGCCGGCGGCGGTGCTGACCCATATTGTGCACCGGCTGGTCTTTGGCGAAAAGGACCTCTCCCTCAAAGAAATCGTCCTCGAGGCGAAGGAGACGGCCGAAAAGGTGTTCGCCGGGGACAAGCATCTGGAGGAACATTCGGCCCTGATCATGAAGGCCGTGGAGCTTTCGGAAAACGTGAAAGGGGATCTGAGCAATATCCGCGCCCTTGGAGAAGGCTGGGTGGCCGACGAGGCCCTGGCCATCGCCCTGTACTGCGCCCTGCGCCATCAGGACGACTTTTCCGCCGGGATCATCGCCTCTGTGAACCACTCGGGGGACAGCGATTCCACCGGCGCCATCGCCGGGAACATCTTGGGGGCCCTGCACGGCTTTGAGGCCATCGAAGAAAAATGGAAGAAGGACCTGGAGCTGCTGGACGAGATCATCGAGCTTTCCGACGACCTGTTCCGCCTCTGCCAATGCAACGAACGCCGTCCGTTCAGGGACCCGGACTGGATCGGCAAATATGCAAGCAGGCTCCGCCCCATCGAGTAATCAGAAAACCATTCTGTTTGGGAAAAAGGCATACGCAAAAGGACGCCCGTGAAACCGGACGTCCTTTTGCTGTTACAGGCATTCTTTAAGCGCTCATGCTGTCGAACACGTCCGTCACCTCGCGGGAGGGGGCGGGGGTCGCCAGGCTCACAGCGACGTTCACGATCAGCGTCACCAGGAAGGCGGGCAGCAGCTCGTAGATGGCGAAGACGCCGCCCAGCGGGGCGATCAGGTACTTCCAGCAGAAGACCATCAGGCCGCCGGCGATCATGCCGGCGATGGCGCCCTGCCGGTTGGACCGCCGCCAGAACAGGGCGATCAGCATGGAGGGACCGAAGGTCGCCCCAAAGCCGGCCCACGCGAAGGAGACCACACGGAATACGGAGCTGTCCGGGTTCCAGGCCAGCACCAGGGCGATCAGGGCGATCAGCACGACGGTGCCGCGGGCGGCCAGCATGGTCTTGCGCTGGTCCAGCTGGATACCGAAGAAATCGGTCAGCAGGTCCTGAGATACGCTGGAGGAAGCGGCCAGCAGCTGGGAATCGGCGGTGGACATGGTGGCGGCCAGAATGCCGGCCAGGATGATGCCCGCGATGATGGCCAGCACCGGCCCGTTCTTGCTCATCAGGTTGGCCAGCTGGA
This sequence comes from Christensenella sp. UBA4379, assembly GCA_002391225.1. Taxonomy (GTDB): domain Bacteria; phylum Bacillota; class Clostridia; order Christensenellales; family Aristaeellaceae; genus UBA4246. The sequence continues at coordinate 5,179 of DGRV01000020.1, read as the reverse complement.
CGATGATCGTCTCCGATTCGGCGCTGGTTTCCAGGAAGGGAATCTTGCCCGCGACGGACACGCTGTAGCCGATGATGCCGATGATGATCGCGACGATCATGGAGATCAGTGCCCAGACGGATGCGATCCTGCGGGAAACCTTAAGCTCCTTCTCGTCCCGAATGGCCATGAAGCGCAGCAGGATGTGGGGCATGCCGAAATACCCAAGGCCCCACGCCAGGGTGGAGATGATGTTCAGGAAGCCGAAGCTCCCCGCTTCCTTGGTGGCCCACAGGTAGCCCTTGGTCAGGTCGAGATAGCCCGGCAGGGCGGAGGCGTTTTCCACGACCTTGGACCAGCCGCCCGCCTGGCCGATGCCGAAGAAGACGACCACGATCAGGGCGATGGTCATGAAGATGCTCTGCAGCAGGTCCGTGGTGGAGACGGCCAGGAAGCCGCCCAGCACCGTGTAGGAAATGATGACGATGGCCCCGGCGATCATGGCGGCGTGATAGTCCATCCCGAACAGGCTGTTGAACAGGGTGCCCACGGCCTTAAAGCCGGACGCCGTGTAGGGGATAAAGAACACCAGGATGATCAGCGCGGCGATCAGGGAAAGCACGTGCTTTTTTTCGCCGTAGCGCTTGGAGAAAAACTCGGGGATCGTAAACGCGCCGATCCGGGAGGAATAGCGGCGCAGCCGTTTGGCGACAAATAAGAAATTCAGATAGGTACCCACCGCCAAGCCGATGGCCGTCCATCCGACCTCCGCGATGCCGGCGATGTAGGCCAGGCCGGGCATGCCCATCAGCAGGTAGCTGCTCATGTCCGACGCCTCGGCGCTCATCGCCGTGACGATCGGGCCCAGGGAACGGCCGCCGATATAAAAGTCGCTGCTGGACTTTCCGCTGCCCTTGCGGCTGAAATACACGCCGATCAAAAGCATCATGGACAGGTAAGCCACGATGGCGACCACGATCAATGCCTGTGAAAGTTCCATATTGCATCATACTCCCATCTGCCGTTTAGTATACGACGTGCATATTTTATCAGAAAACCTGCAAAAATGAAATACAGACCGGGCACGGCGGCCGGTCTGCTGAAAAGTATAAAAACAATTGAAGATACTGGAGAATACGGCTGAAAATAAAGGCGATATACAAATTGTACTTTTCGTGTATTTATACAGTAATTTGGGCTTCGGCGGCAGAATGAGAAGCGCAGGTGTCCTTTTAATTCGAAAGACTAACGCGGTCGGACCTCAGCAGACCGTACAGGCACGCGTCGCATACGCCCTGGTTGTTGCGGTCCGCGCTGCGCACGGTGCCCTCATAGCGCATGCCGCACGCTTTCATGACCATGCCGGAGCGCGGATTCCGGGGATCGTGGCGGCATTCCACCCGGTTGACGCCCACCTGATCGAAGAAAAAGGAAATCACGGCAGCCAGGGCTTCGGACATCAGGCCACGGTGCCACCAATTTTTTCCCAGGCAGTAACCGATATGGACGAGCGACAGATCGTCATCCACCCGCACGGCGGCAATGCTTCCCACGGGCTCCCCGGGGCTTTCCTTCAGGGTGATCGCCCATTGGTAATAGTCTTTGTTCTGATAAAGCGGGATCCAGCTCTCCAGCACCGCCCGGCTGACTTCCGGGCTTTTATGGGCGGGCCAGGTCAGGTATTTCGTCACTTCCGGATCAGAGGCCCAGTTGCGGTACATGGCTTGCGCGTCAGTCACGTCAAATCGCCTTAGAACCAGCCTGTTTGTTTCCAGCTTTTGGGTGCCGCAGTGCTTCACGGCGAAACCCCTCCTTTGTTCTGCTGTGCTTCTATCAGGCTCAGCAGCCTGTCCAGCTCTTCTGCGACGTGCGGAAACACTTCCCGCCCGTCCCGGAACAGCGTCACATAGCCGCCCAGGGAGGCGGCCTTTTTGCGCAGCTCCAGGTGTCGGGCGTCCGCGTAGATCACGGCCCGGTATCTGCCGTTCTTTGCTTCCTGAATCAGGTTGGCGCAGGCGGAATGTCCGTCCAGGGCCAGCAGAAGGGAAGGACGGCGCTTGAAAATTTCATAGGACAGGCTTTTATACAGGCCCAGGCTGGCTGTTTCGAGGGCCACGCGGACACGAACGCCGCTTTGCAGCACCCGGCCCGCTTCCGCCGCGCTGACGGCGGCTGGAACAAAGGCGAACAACTGGAAGCGGTCCAAAGCGCGGTCGATCAGGTATTTTTCATAGCCGCACAGCCGGTGGCCGACGATGAAGCAAATCCGCTCCGGGTCGGCCGAGGCGACGAGCTGGTCCAGCAGCCGGAGCACGTCCGCCTGCTTACGCGTCCTGTGCCGGACGCTGCCAAAGCTGCCGCCGGCGATGATCACCGGGAGCTTGCCTTCGGGCAGTTCCTCAATGACCTCCTTTAAAAGGACGTGGCTGTCCAAAAGAGCGTTGCCGGCGCTGGGGCCGAAGGGGAGGGAGGGACTGTTTAAAAGCCGCTGCTCGTACAGCGCGTCCGCCTTTGCACCGCGCTCCGTTTCCCGCTCCCACAGGAGGGCTTTTTCCTGGAAGGAGTCGAGGCTCTTTTCCAAAATGCGGTCTTCGGTTTCGCGCATCTTGCGCATTTCCACGTCGCTTAAATACAGCATCCTCTCCAGGGACAGCTGCTCGTCGATGGAATTGGTACCGTAGATACCAGCCCCGTCCGTCCCCTGCACGCAGGGAATCCCGGCGGCCAAATAGGACTTGAGGGGGTGGCGGGAAAGGCTGCTCAGGTTGTTCAGCCGCACGTTGCTGGTGATCTGGAATTCCAGCACCGCCCCGGCGGCCTTCAGGGTGCTGAGCAGCTGGCGGCCCTTTTCGGTGCGGAGGTTCTCCGTATACAGGCCGTGGCCGATCCGCAGGAGGGGCATCTGCTGCCCGGGGAGCAGGGCGTCCAGCACGCACTGCACGCTGTTGCGGACGTTGCCGCGCAGGCTGTCGTTTTCTCCCGCGTGGATGCGCAGGACGAAGCCGGGAATGTCCCTGGACAGGTGGGTCAGGGCGGTCAGCAGGGGGCGGAGCTGGCGAATGTCGTTCATCTCTTCCCCGATGATGTCGCTTCCGGCGACGTAAGGGTCCGCGGCGGCGGCGCAGAAGGCCCGAAACTGGGCAGTCAGGTCCGTCCCCGTGGGCTTATCCCGGATGATGGTCAGGGGGATCCGGCGGAACGCCCCCAAAAAACGTATCAGGACGCCGGTCTCTTCCGTTACGGCGGGCATCACGCGGTGTACCTGGCGCAGGAAGGCCAGGGCCCGGCGCTCGTCTAAAAGGGACGTATCGGAAATCTCCGCGTAGCGGACCCCGAAGCGGCGGAAGTTCCGGGCCATCCAGAGCAGCTTGTCCTCCAGAATCGTGTTGGGGCCGAAGACGGGATGCCGCCGGTCCTTTTCCATTTCCTCCAGATAGTTCCGGATGTCCCGGTCCGGCACGGCCGGAAGGTCGAGCTTTTCAAGCCTTTCCGCCGACGGCTCCCCGCGGGTAAAGACGTAGCGGTACAGGTAGACCTTTTCCAGGTTGGTAAAAACGGCCTGTCCGTCCTTTAGGATAGCCAGGGAGGCACGGATGCGGGCGATGTTGTAGGCCGCGTCCGGGACGTTTCCCAGAATCAGAGCGGCCAGGTTGATGAAGGTGTTGTCGTCGATCCGCCGCTCCAGGTATTTGCCCTCCAGCGGGGAATCCCGGAATTCGTCGGCGGTCTTTGCCCGGGCCTGCGCCATCTCCTGTTCCTGCTCGGGGGTCAGGCGCAGGGCGAGCTTTTTCACATAGTACAGCGGATAGCGGATCTGGTGATGGATGCCCAGGGCGATCAGCAGGTCCGGCGGGAGGTTGGCGTTCATATGGGCGTGCAGGTCGGTATGGAATTTGCATTCCCGCCGGATGTAGCTCTTGACCAGGGTCTGCCGCAGGTTCAGGCGGTAATCCTTGGTCTGGCTCATCAGGGTTTTGGCGATGGCCGGGAGGGTCGCCTTCCGCTCCATGGCGCCGTCCGGCCAGAAAGTGGCGATCTTGGTGTCGCCCAGGCGCAGGATGTATACCTCCCGATTTTCTGCGTCCAGGTAGCAGGGAATGACCCCGCGGATCACCTTGAGCCCGGTCCTTTCGTCGATGGACAGGGGCAGGCCGCAGAGCTTGGCCAGGTTGGTGATCAGGTTGCCGCTTCTATGGTAAGGCGTCCGCAGAACATAGGAAAGCTCCCCGTTCTCCATGGTCAGATCCATCAGCACGTCTTTTTCCTGGTCCAGATAAAAGGTACCGTATGTCAACAAAACGCACCGCCTTTTTCAGAGTGGAGAGTGTACGTTCGCTTCGCGAACAGAGTGGAGAGTGTACGTTTGCTGCGCAAACAGAGTGAAGAGTTTTCGTTTGCTACGCAAACAGAGTGAAGAGTTTACGTTTGCTACGCAAACAGAGTGGAGAGTGAAGATTTAATATGGTTTGGAGCGATGAAGACAAAATCTTATCTCCACTCTCCACTCTCCACTCTCCACTCTTCACTCTCCACTCTCTTATTTAGGATTATACGAGTAGGTGTATCGTCCGACGAGCCAGGGGTTGCCGTTGTAGGCGCCGAAGGCGTCTCCGTAGACGCGCAGGGAATCGCCGATGGCCCAGGTATCGTTGGACATGTTGTCCAGCAGCACCTGACGGGAAGCGGTCTCCGTGCCGGTTTCCATCAGGGCACGCTGGGGCGAATCGGAGATGATGTCGATGATGGTGCCCTTGCAGACGTAGATGGTCATGTTCTTGACGCGGGTGTTCAGGGTGTCCAGGTACTGGGTGTAATTGTAGGCATCCATCGGCCAGGCGGCGGAGGTGTAGTTGCGGGCGGAAGGCACGTGATAGACGTCGAAATTGACGGTGGTGGTCTTCTTTCCGGGGTAGGATGCCTCGATGGAGATGGTATTGTAGCCGATCCGGTTGAACACGGCGGTAAAGGAGAACTTACCGGTGGAAATCAGCTGGGAGGTGTCCAGGTTCTTGTGGTCGGAAAGCACGCGGATGGTGGCCTTGTTCAGCGTCGTGCCGCTGACCTTCATCTCGTTGTCCATCTGGCCCTCGACGCCGCCGTTCCAGCTCTCGCTGATGTTGGCGTCCAGCTCCAGCAGGATGTCCTGGGGTTCGCGGTACAGGGTCATGACCAGGGTGTTTTTCCGGTAATACTTGGTCTG
>DGRV01000012.1:31658-49105 GCA_002391225.1 Christensenella sp. UBA4379 | reverse complement strand
GATCCATCCGCATATCCAGCGGTGCGTCTTCATGATAGGAAAAACCCCGCTCCGCATGATCCAGCTGATAGGAGGAAACCCCGAGGTCCAGCAGTCCCCCGTCCAGCCGGACATCTTTGGGCAGCAGTTCTATAATATCATGAAAGTTTCCGTGCAGGGGATGAAAGCCAGGGTAGTCCTTCAGCCGTTCCGAGGCGGCTTTTATGGCCGCCTCGTCCCGGTCAATGCCGTACAGCGTTCCTTCCCCCATCCGCTTCAGGATCGCCTCGCTGTGCCCGCCTCCGCCCAGGGTGCCGTCCGCAAAGGTCTGACCCCGGGCGGGGCGCAGGCAGTCCAGTACCTCGTTGAGAAGCACCGGTTCATGATAATAGGAAGTCATCTTAATCCAGATCCTGAATTCGTTTGGTCAGGGATACGAGCATCTGCCGGCTATTTTCCAGTTTGGTTTTCTCGCTTTCCACCAGAGCAGCAGGGGCTTTGCCGACAAAGCCGGGATTGCTGAGCTTGCCTTCGGAGCGCGCGATCTCCTTTTCCAGGTTCTCTTTTTCCTTGAGGAGGCGCTTCTTCTCCTGCTCCAGATCCACCAGATCTCCCAGCGGGATAAACAGCTCGCCCGCGGGGCACACGGCGCTGACCACTTTGCCTTCCACGATACTGTCGGCTCCGAGCAGTTCCATCTGGGAGACGCCAGCCAGGCGTTTAAAGTACACTTCCGCTCCGGACAGGGCATCTTCCCAGTCTTCCGCGGGCCGGACCATCAGGCGGGCCTTATGGCCAGGCTGAACGTTGAGCTCTGCCCGCTGGTTGCGGATGACCCGCACCATTTCCATAATACCTTCCATCAGCGCGCTTTCTTCCGGGAAAACATACTTTTCTTCATAAGAAGGCCACTGTGACAGCATGCAGGAATCTTCCGTATGTCCGGGCAGATGACGGTACACCTCTTCGGTGATAAAGGGCATGAAGGGATGAAGAAGTTGCAGCAGGCCGCCCAGCACCTTGAGCAGCACCGCTTGGACCGCTTTTTTCCGTTCCGGATCGCTGCCCATCAGGCCGCCCTTGGCCAGTTCGATATACCAGTCGCAGAATTCGCTCCAGATAAAGTCATACAGCTTCTGGGAAGCCAGACCGAAATCAGCCTCTTCCAGATCTTCCGTCACCTGACGAACCGCGTCCATGTACCTGGTCAGGATCCACTGATCGGCCAGCTCCAGCTTTTTGCTCTCCAGGGATTCCGCCCCGTCCAGGTTCATCAGAACGAAGCGGGAAGCGTTCCAGACCTTGTTGGCGAAGTTCCGGGCCATTTCGACTTTTTCCGTCGAATAGCGGGTATCGTTGCCGGGGCTGATGCCCAACACCAGGGAGAAGCGGAGGGCGTCCGCCCCATATTCCCGGATCACCTGCAGAGGATCCACGCCGTTGCCCAGGGATTTTGACATTTTTCTGCCCTGCGCGTCGCGCACCAGGCCATGAATGACCACCTTCTTAAACGGCGTCTTCCCCATCTGCTCGATGCCGCTGAAGATCATGCGGGCCACCCAGAAGAAGATGATGTCATAGCCGGTCACCAGCACGTCCGTAGGATAGAAATACTTCAGGTCTTCCGTCTGATCCGGCCAGCCGAGCGTGGAGAAGGGCCACAGGGCGGAAGAAAACCAGGTATCCAGCACGTCTTCGTCCTGATGGATGGAGGTACTGCCGCACTTGGGGCAGCAGGTCGGATCCTCTCTTGAAACGATGGTTTCCCCGCATTGATCGCAGTACCACGCAGGAATCCGGTGACCCCACCAGAGCTGACGGCTGATGCACCAGTCGCGGATGTTCTCCATCCAGTTCATATAATGCTTGGAGAAGCGCTCCGGCACGAACTCGGTTTCCCCATTCCGCACGCACTCGATGGCGGGTTTCGCCAGCGGGGCCATTTTCACAAACCACTGACGGGACACCATCGGTTCCACCACCGTATGGCAGCGGTAGCAGGTCCCCACCTCATGGGTCAGAGGCTCGATGTTCTTTAGGTAGCCGCCCTGTTTCAGGTCTTCCACGATGGCCTTCCGGGCCTCCGTGGTCGTCATGCCGGCATATTTTCCGCAGTCCAGTACATGAGGCTCGTTGACGGTGTTTTTGCCGGAGGCAAACAGTTCGTCGGAGGCTTTTTTATCCTCCGCTCCGGTCATCCGGCCGTCGTAGGTGAACACGCGGACGATGGGCAGATTGTGGCGCTGGCCCACTTCAAAGTCGTTGGGGTCGTGGGCAGGCGTGATCTTGACCACGCCGGTGCCCTTTGTCATATCGGCATGCTCGTCCAGGACGATGGGAATCTCCTTGTTCAGCAGCGGCAGAATTACGTGGCAGCCGTGCAGATGGGCATAGCGCGGATCTTCCGGGTTGATGGCGACAGCCGTATCGCCCAGCATGGTTTCCGGACGGGTGGTGGCCAGCTCCAGCATTTCCCCCGTTTCCTTCACAGGATACAGCAGGTGCCAGAAATTGCCTTCCTTTTCCGCATATTCGACTTCCGCGTCCGACAGGGAGGTATGGCAGCAGGGGCACCAGTTGATCAGGCGGTTTCCGCGGTAGATCAGCTGCTTTTCGTACAGACGCACGAAGACTTCGCGCACCGCGCGGGAGCAGCCTTCGTCCATGGTAAAGCGTTCCCGGGACCAATCGCAGGAGGAACCCATGCTGCGCAGCTGACGGGTGATGGTGCCGCCGTATTCCTTTTTCCACTCCCAGGCGCGCTTTAAGAACTCTTCCCGGCCCAGCTTCTGCTTGGTCAGGCCTTCGGAGCGGAGCTTATCCACGATTTTGACTTCCGTGGCGATAGAGGCATGGTCCGTGCCGGGCAGCCAGAGGGTCGCATCCCCCTTCATGCGGTGATAGCGCACCAGCGTGTCCTGAAGGGTATTGTCCATCGCGTGGCCCATGTGAAGCTGGCCGGTGATATTGGGCGGCGGCATCACGATGGTAAAGGGCTTCTTTGAGGCATCGCGGTGCGCCAAAAACGCTCCGGAATTTTCCCAGCGCTGATAGGTTTCCGTTTCGATGCTCTGGGGGTTATATGTTTTTTCCATTTCAAAAGAAGTTTCTGACATTGGCTTACTCTCCTTCAGAATTTATGACAGAAAAATCACAAGGTACATAATCAGGGCGACCGCTGCGGCGGCCAGTTTGATGAGCAGGCTTCTTTCGGCCAGCTTTTTTTCATCCGCTTCCCCAAGCTTTGGGGCGATCTTATCAGAAAGAAAGCATATGGCCAAAAGAAGCCCCAGAACAGCCAACAGCATGATATTCCGAAAGCTCATAGCTTCACTTCCAATCAAAAAACAAAAACCGTCCTCATCTCCGCATATTACGGACACAAGGACGGATTTTTTCCGTGGTACCACCTTGATTTACGGCAAGCCGCCGCCTCAAACGCGCTGTAACGGGCGTACCCGCACGGATCTCAGGGAAACTCCCTTTTGCCGCGCCTTCGGCAGACGACCCTTCGCCCATCCTGTCCCTCTGGCGGCTTTCAGCCTTGGCCTCCATCTCTTTTGCCGGGACGGATCAGGTTACTTCCTTCCGCTTCAATCAGGCTTCTTTCTTTTCTTTCGCTTCTTTCGCGTTTACGTCGATGACCATTTTGCCATCATAATAACCGCAGTGCTTGCAGACACGGTGCGCCAGCTTGAACTGATGGCACTGTTTGCATTCGACGATACCGGGCTGAGAAAGCTTCCAGTTCGCACGGCGGCTACGGCCGCGAGCCTTTGATACTTTTCCCTTCGGGACAGCCATGTTTACACCTCCTGATCCTTAGTCAGCAATTGCTGCAATGCCGAAAAAGGATGCACGACGGGCGATTCCTTCTGGCAAGCATGCGCATCATCCAGGCTGTCTTCAGCCTGTTTTTCCGAGCAGTCCCTGCACACCAGGCGCATCGGCAGATCCAGCACAGCCAGCGAAAGCGCCAACTGGTCCAAATCGACCTCTTTGCCCTGAAAAGTCAGCTGCTCGTCCTCCCCGCTCTGTTCAGGCGCAATCCGGGACAGTTTATCAAGATGAAGAAATACCTCGTCAAAAGGTACGTCCACCTGATAGGTCACCGGCGCCAGACAGTAAGCGCAGCTTCCCGCTGCCTCTGCAGTAAAACGGCCTTCCAGCAGCAGACTGTCTTCTTCCAGCATATAGGTGCCTTCAAATACAGCGGGCTGTGGAAAACGGACCGTTTCCCCGAAAATCTTCTGCGGCGGGATGATCACCTCATGGCGGAAAGGGAGCCTCTCTCCGGGCTTTACGAAAGCCAGCGAAACATTCAGTAGCACACTTCCCCCTCCAATCGTGACCGTGCCATATTATACGACAAGGTTTTTGCCTTGTCAACCGGATAAAAAACAGATTCTTCCTATTTTCTATAAAGAAGAGAAACGTTTTTCATCAAACGCCTCAGCGTTTTTTCCGGTTGATCAATGAGGGCGCTTTATGATATCATCATTCAAACGGCTTTGGCCGGCATCATCACACGGAGGAACAGCATGGACGCATTTTCGAATATCCTGGCGAAAGAATTTTCGCTGAGGCCTGAACAGGTTCAGGCAGTGATCGAGCTCCTGGACGCGGGCAATACCATTCCTTTTATCGCACGTTACCGCAAGGAGGCAACCGGTTCTCTGGATGATCAGCTGCTCAGAGAATTATCCGAGCGGCTGGAATACTTAAGGAATCTGGACAAGCGCCGCGCCGAGATCGAAAAAGCGCTGACAGAGCAAAACGTGCTGACGGAGGAGCTTCAAGAAAAGCTACAAAAAGCGGCTACGCTCTCCGAACTGGAGGACCTCTACCGTCCCTACCGGCCCAAGCGCCGCACCAGGGCCACCATTGCGAAGGAACGGGGGCTTGAGCCGCTGGCCGTTTGGCTGCAGTTCCAGTTTCCAAAAGCGGATGTGATGGCTGAAGCCCAAAAATATGTAGATCCTGCCAAAGAAGTCCCGGACGCAGAGGCTGCTCTGGCCGGCGCCAGGGACATTATCGCCGAAACTGTCAGCGACGATGCGGCCCTCCGGAAGACGCTGCGCTCTCTGCTGACCCGGGAAGGCGTGATTGTCAGCCATCAGGCCAAGGAAGAAGACAGCGTATACAGGATGTATTACGATTTCCGGGAGCCGGTCCGCACCATCGCGGCTCACCGGATTCTCGCCCTGAACCGCGGAGAAAAGGAAGAATTCCTGAAAGTAACCCTGGAAGCAGATGAGGAAAAGGCCGCCGCGCAGACAAAGGCAGCCTTTGTCCATCCGGGCTCCGCCGCATTCGATCAGGTCGCCCTGGCCTGCGAGGACGCATGGAGCAGGCTCCTGTTCCCCTCGCTTGAAAGGGAGATCCGAAACGAATTAACGGACCGGGCCAACGTGCAGGCCATCAAGGTATTCTCGGACAACCTCCATCAGCTTCTCATGCAGCCGCCCATCAAAGGGAAAGTGACCCTTGGCGTTGACCCCGGTTTCCGGACCGGATGTAAGCTGGCTGTAGTGGATGAGAACGGGAAAGTGCTGGATACGGGCGTAGGCCATTTTACCCTGCCCGGTCAGGAAACGGCCAAAGCGGCGGCCGCAAAGCTGATCAAAGGATTTGTAAAAAAATACGGCGTAACGGCCATCGCCATCGGCAACGGGACAGCCTCCCGGGAAAGCGAACAGTTTATCGCTTCCCTCCTGCCGGAGCTGCCCGGCGTTGCTTATGTGATCGTCAGCGAGGCGGGCGCGAGCGTCTATTCCGCCAGCAAGCTGGCCGCCCAGGAGTTCCCGGATTTCGACGTCACGCAGCGCAGCGCCGTTTCCATCGCCCGCCGTATGCAGGATCCGCTGGCGGAGCTGGTCAAGATTGATCCAAAGGCCATCGGGGTCGGCCAGTATCAGCACGACCTCAAGCAAAACGAACTGACCCAGGCGCTGGACGGGGTGGTCGAGCAGTGCGTCAACAGCGTCGGGGTGGAGGTGTCCACGGCTTCCGCGGAGCTGCTGTCCCACGTGGCGGGTATCGGCCCAGCGCTGGCTAAAAACATCGTTACCTATCGGGAAGAAAACGGTATTCCCTCCCGCGCCGCTCTCAAAAAAGTACCAAAGCTCGGACCGCGCGCCTACGAACAGTGCGCCGGCTTCCTTCGCGTGATGAACAGCAAAAACCCGCTGGACGGCACGGCCGTCCATCCGGAAAGCTATGAAGCGGCGGAGGCACTTCTCAAAACCCTCGGCTGTACGGAAAAGGATATAAAAAACGGCGGCATCCCGGACATCGCCGAGAAGGCAAAAAGCTACGGCTTGGACAAACTGGCGGAAATGCTGAATGTCGGTCTTCCTACGCTGAAGGATATTATTTCCGAACTGCAGAAACCCGGTAGAGACCCGCGTGAAGATCTGCCTAAACCGGTTCTGCGAACAGATGTGCTGGATATCAAAGATTTAAAACCCGGTATGGAATTGACCGGCACAGTCAGAAACGTAATAGACTTTGGTGCGTTCGTAGACATCGGCGTACATCAGGATGGGCTGGTTCATATTTCCCGGATGGCGGATCGGTTTGTCAAGCATCCTTCCGACCTGGTGAAAGTCGGAGACATCGTCAAAGTCTGGGTTGTCGAGGTAGACGAAAAGAAAAAGCGCATCTCCCTGACTATGGTGAAAAACAAGATTTAGTTTCAGACTCCGGTATGCTTTTGATTTTCCTTCCGATTACAGACCTTTTTTCACTTTGCTTTTATGTTGAATTTACAATTGACAGCACAGTCAAAATGCTTTAAAATGGCTTTGATCTTCAATTGAATCCTGTGGAAAGGGTTCTCTTTTAAAGCAGGAAAAACTTCATCAGCGTTTCGTATTCGGGACATCTCTTTACATAAAAGGGGCGAACGTATGAAAAGATTTCGCGATGCTTTGATTGTCTTGCTCTGTCTGGCGGCGGTCGTCGTACTGATCGTCGTACTGAACGGCGGCGCGCAGGATTTCCGCGAGAAGTATAAAGACGCGGACCTGTCCGTCGACGTGACCGGTATCGGCCGCAGCGACACCTATGACGGATACCTGAAAGCGCATGCCGGAGCCGGAACGGGCGACGCCCCGATTCCGGTGGATATTGCTGCCTTTTCAGGGCCCGGCGAAATGAAAAAGCAGAACGGGGAATCCTGCGTGCTGCTTCCCGACAGCGCTGCCGTTTCTTTCCATGTAAATGTGGAAAAGGCCGGCATGTATAACCTGCTGGTGGATTATCAGGCCACGCCGTCCCGCGGCGTGGATATTGAGCGTGAGCTGCTGATCAACGGTTCCGTTCCTTTTGCCGGCGCGTCCACCCTGTGCTTTAATCGTCTTTGGACGGACGCGGGCGAGGTCCGCAGGGACAACCAGGGCAACGACGTCCGGCCTTCCCAGAAAGAGGTTTTCGACTGGCAGAAGGTGTACTGCAAGGACGAGATGGGCTATACGGTGGATCCCTATCAGTTCTATTTTGAACAGGGGGACAACGAGCTAACGCTGAACGCCGTCAACGAGCCGATGCTGCTCAGGAGCCTGACCCTCATGCCCGTGCAGCCGCAGAAGAGCTACGCGCAGTATCAGCAGGAAACCGCCGAACGCGCCTCTGCTCAGGGAGCCAAGGACGTTCAGGTAATCCTTCAGGGCGAAGACGCGCAGGTGCGCTCCGCCCCGTCTCTGTATGCCCGCTATGACCGCTCTTCCCCGGCGACCATTCCCTACAGCGTCAGCAACACGGTGCTCAACTACATCGGCGGCGATCCGTGGAACTATTCCGGTCAGTGGATTGAGTGGGAGTTTGAAGTGCCGCAGGACGGTTATTACACCGTTTCGATTAAGGCCCGCCAGGCCTACCAGCGCGGCGCCGTCTCCAGCCGCAGCATCCTGATCGACGGGGAGATTCCCTTCTCCGAAGTCAGCGCGGTTCCCTTTGATTACAATACCTCCTGGCGCTATAACACTCTTTCTGATAACCAAGGCACGCCCTTCCGCTTTTATCTGGAAAAGGGCAAGCACACCATCCGGATGGAAGCGACGCTGGGCGAAATGGGCGGCATCCTGAGCCAGATCGAGGACAGCATTTACCGCCTCAACCTGATCTATCGCAAGATTCTGGTTTTGACCGGCGTAAACCCCGACCGGTTCCGCGACTATAACCTGGCCAAGCTGTACCCGGAAGTCATCGAAGCGATGGATCTGGAAAGCAAACGCCTGTACAAGCTGGTGGACGATACCGTTGAAATCACCGGCCAGAAATCCGACCGTGTGGCCGTCGCCCAGACCCTGGCCGTTCAGCTGGAAAACTTCGTCAACTATAACGAGCGCATTACCCAGCAGTTCTCCAATTTTAAGGATAACATCACGTCCCTGGGCGCCGCCATGCAGAACATGTCGGAAACCAAGCTGGACGTGGACATGATCGTCATCAGCGGCGAGAACGCTAAGCTCCCCGCCATCCACGACGGCTTCTTTGAAAAGCTGTTCCATGAGGTCCGCTCCTGCGCGGCATCCTACTTTGTGGATTACAACTCCCTGGGCGATAAGTATGATGAAAACAGCACAGACCTGATCGACGTCTGGATCACCACCGGCCGCGACCAGAGCACCATCTTAAAGACCATGGTGGACGATACCTTCACCCCGAACACGGGCATCAAGGTGAACGTCAAGCTGGTCGTGGCGGATACTCTGTTGACCGCCGTGGTCGCCGGAAACGGGCCGGACGTGGTCCTGTCCCTGGGCTCCTGGTTCCCGGTCAACTACGCTATGCGTCACGCCGTTGAGGACCTGACCCAGTTCCCGGACTATGAGGAGGTGGTCAAGCCCTTCTATGAAAGCGCTCTGATCCCTGCCTCCTATGACGATGGGACGAAGGTCGGCATTTACGCCCTGCCCGAAACCCAGCAGTTCCCGGTGCTCTTCTACCGCAAGGACGTGCTGGAAGAGCTGGGCCTGGAGCCGCCGAACACCTGGGACGATTTGATCGCCCTGCTGCCCACCATTCAGGGCAACAACATGTCCGTCGGTATCCCTTATCCGGATATCACGAACGTGGATATGTCCATCTTCAACTCCCTGATTTATCAGAACGGCGGCCAGATTTACAACGAAAAGGCCACCAAGACCGTCATTGACAATGAAAACGGCGTTGCAGCCTTCAAGCTGTACACCTCGCTTTATAACGACTATGGCCTGCCGACGGTTTACGACTTCGTCAGCCGCTTCCGTTCCGGCGAAATGCCCATCGGTCTGGTTGACTACAGCGCCTTTAATACCCTGGTGGTCTCCGCCCCCGAAATCCGCGGGCTGTGGGACTTCACCCTCTTCCCCGGCACCTATCGCACGGACGAAAACGGCCAGGAATTCCTGGATCGCTCCGTACACGCCCAGGGCAACAGCTGCATGATCATCGCGACAGAGGACGAAACGATCAAGAAGAACGCCTGGGAGTTCCTCAAGTGGTGGGTCAGCGCCGAATCTCAGGTACGCTTCGGCCGGGAAATCGAGAGCGTCCTGGGCTCCTCTGCCCGTTATACCACGGCCAACCGAGACGCGCTGGAGCAGCTTGCCTGGAGCGCGGACCAGCTCAAGATTTTGAAGGAACAGCAGAGCCACACGGTGGGCTTTAAGGAAATCGCCGGCGGCTACTCCACTACTCGCCACATGACCAACGCTATCCGCCGCGTCATCAACACCAAGGAAGACGCCAGAGAAACCCTGCTTACCTACGCGCGGACCATCAATGAAGAAATCCGCATCAAACGAAAGGAGTTTGGCTTGCCCCTGGATTAAATTCAGCCGCTGTTCTGCGCTATCTGAGGTAAAAAGGAGTGAAATCAATTGACATCCATTTCCAATGAATACTGGGCCATGAGAAAGGATAAAATCCGTTACGGCTTCGACAAAGCCAAACGGATGCGGGTTTGCTACCTGTTCCTGCTGCCCTACGCGATTCTGTTTTTCACCTTCTTTATCCTGCCGATCTGTACGTCCATCTATTACAGCTTTACATATTATAACATTTTGGAACCACCCAGGTTCGTCGGCATGCAGAACTACGTGAACCTGTTCCTGCAGGACGAGGTATTCATGACGGCCGTTAAAAACACCCTGGTCATCGCCGTCATCACCGGCCCCGTGGGCTACATCCTCTCCTTCCTGTTTGCCTGGTTCATCAACGAACTGCCTAAGTGGCCCCGGGCCATCGCGGTGCTGGTCTTCTATGCGCCGTCCATCGCGTCGGCCTACAGCGTCTTTCTCATCCTGTTCCGGGGCGACGCTTACGGCTACCTGAACTCCATCCTCCTGCAGTTCGGCTTCATCGACTCCCCCAGGCTCTGGCTGAGCGACCCGCAATACATCCTGCCCGTCATCATCATCGCCATTCTCTGGATGAGCATGGGCACCGGCTTCCTTTCCTTCGTCGCCGGTCTCCAGGGCGTGGACAAGAGCATGTACGAAGCCGGTTATGTGGACGGCATCCGCAACCGCTGGCAGGAACTGTACCACATCACCCTGCCGAGCATGAAGCCCATGCTGCTCTTCGGCGCGGTGATGTCCATTACCTCCGCCTTTAACGTCTGCGACGTGCCCAGGGCCCTGGCCGGCTACCCCAGTACCGACTACGCGGCCCGCACCATCGTGACCCACTTGTTCGACTACGGTTTCTCCCGCTTTGAAATGGGTTACGCCTCCGCCATCGCTACCATCCTGTTCCTGATCATGATTCTCTGCAACAAGGCCATTCAATCTCTGCTGAGGAAGGTGGGCACATGAGCGTAAATAATAACATTCCGCAGGGCGTGCCCGAAAAGAAGCCCCAAAAATACACCAGAGCGGACGCTTTGCATGACCAGATGGTGCGCCTTGGCGAAATTCAGGAAGTCAAGGAACCGATCAACAAGAAGCGCTTTGCCATCACCGCCCTGATCATTTTGCTGATCATCGTGGCGCTGGTCTTTGTCGCCAACTGGCGTATCGGCGTGCTGGAAGACATTCAGCTTCGCCTGTCCAACGGCGAAGTGATCAACGAGCTTCCTTTCGACAGCGAATATGCCCCCATCTACCGTCTGATCCGCCTGATTCTCTATGTCGGCGGCGGCATCTTCCTGTTCTACGCGCTGATTACGCTGCTGGCGCCCAAGCGCCGCAAGCCCAACCGTTCCTTCTGGGGCGACCTGGGTATCTATATCATGCTGATCATCATCGCGGTCGCCATGGTGTTCCCGCTGGTATTCGCAGTTTCCTCTTCTTTGAAGCCTTTGGACGAGCTGTTCCGTTTCCCGCCCAGGATCTTCCCCCAGCGGCCGACCCTGGACAACTTCAGCGACCTGTTCGTCACCCTGAGCCAGAGCTACGTGCCCTTCTCCAGATACCTGCTGAACACCGTGTTCATCACGGTCGTGGGTACCTTCGGCCACCTGATCATCGCGTCCATGGCGGCCTTCGTGCTGGCCAAGTATGATTTCCCGGGCGGAAAGACCTTCTTCAGTATCATCGTTACCGCCCTGATGTTCTCCGGCTATGTCACCGGTATCCCGAACTACGTGATCATGAGCCGTCTGCACATGATCGATACGTTCTGGGCCATTATCCTGCCCGCCTTTGCGGCCCCCATCGGTCTGTTCCTGATGAAGCAGTTCATGGAAGGCCTGCCCACCGCTCTGATCGAAGCGGCCCATCTGGACGGAGCCGGCGAGTTCAGGATCTTCTGGAGCATCGTCATGCCGAACGTCAAGCCCGCCTGGCTGACCATGATCATCTTCTCTGTGCAGAGCCTTTGGAACAACAGCGCCGCAACCGTCATCTACTCGGAAGCCAAGAAGACTTTGGTCTACGCCCTGCAGCAGATACAGGCTGGCGGTATCGCCCGTACCGGTCAGGCTGCCGCCGTACAGGTGATCACCATGATCGTTCCGATTCTGATCTTCGTCTTCTCCCAGAGGAACATTCTGGAGACCATGGCCAGTTCCGGCTTGAAGGACTGAGTTTTACCTACATATTTGTTTAGGGGGGAAGACCGCGGTGAAACATTTGAAACGGCTGACAGCTCTGCTTCTATCAGCCATCGTCCTTCTGAACGCCAGCCTCGCGCTCGCCATTCAGGACGGCTTCAGAACCACTTATACGTATAACTATGATTACTGGGGAGATATCGCCGAATCGCCGGACGCTTACCGTGTCCAGCAGGTCATCTACAGCAGCTCCCTTGGGCTGGAAACGCCGATGCGCCGGCCCCAGAGCCTTTACGTGCGCGGTCAGGAAATCTATGTCTGCGACACCGGCAACAACCGAATTCTGCAGTTAAAGCGCGACGGCAACGAATATTCCCTCGTGCGGATCATCGACCGCGTCAGCGGGGCCGAACCGGAAACCTTCAACGCGCCCGGAGACGTTTTCGCGGATGAGGAAGGCAACGTCTATATCTGCGATACCAACAACAACCGCGTGCTGATGGCCGACAAGGACCTGCGCTTCGTCCGCAGCTACGTTAAGCCCGTGGACAATACCTTCGACCAGAACATCGCCTTCCTGCCCAGCAAGATGGTGGTGGATACCTCTGGCCGCGTCTACGTGCGGGCCACCAACGTCAACAAAGGCCTGATCAAGTACGAGGCGGACGGCACCTTCACCGGCTTCATCGGCGCCAACCCGGTCATCTACAGCCTGTGGGACTATATCTGGAAGGAATTCTTTACCACCAAGGAACAGCGCGCCCAGCAGGCTTCCTTCGTCCCCACCGAATATGAAAACATCTGCATCGACAAGGACGGCTTTATCTACGCCACCAACACCGTGTTCAGCGAATACGACTTAAAGTGGGACAACGCCAAGCCCATCCGCCGGCTGAACAGCATCGGGAGCGATATTCTGATCAAGAACGACAAGTATCCCCCCATCGGCGATCTGGACTGGGTGGAGCAGAGCGTGGATTACGGCCCCTCAAAGTTCAAGGACATCACCGTCCTGGACAACGATATCTACATCGCTTTTGACAAAACCCGCGGCCGCCTGTTCGGCTATGATCCCCAAGGGGTCATGCTGTGGGCCTTCGGCACCAAGGGAAACAGCGAAGGCGCGTTCCTGGGGGCCGTCTCTATCGAGCACATGGGCACCGACCTGCTGTGCCTGGATGAAAACGAGAACAGCATCACCGTTTTTACCGCTACGGAATACGGCAACCTGATCTATCAGGCCTCCGACCAGTATTTGAAGGGCGATTACGAGGGCTCCGCCGACACCTGGCGGGAGGTGCTGAAGCTCAACGCCAACTATAACCTGGCCTTTATCGGCATCGGCCGCGCTCTGATGCGCGAAGAGAAGTTCGGCGAAGCCATGGATTATTTCAAGAGGGCGCATGACCGCCAGAATTACGGCCGCGCTTACCGCTATTACCGCAAGGAGATGATCGAAAAGAATATTCTCTGGGTGGTCGTCGTGGTGGCGGTGCTGCTGATCGTGCCCGTCGTTATGAACAGAGTCAAAAAGATCAAAGCGGAGGTGGAAGAATATGACCGCAGAAAAGTTAGGAGCTGACAGCCTGTCTTCCGGCATCTGGAAGGAAAGACTGCAGCGGTACGCCGCCTCGCTGAAATACGCGCTGCACGTCATCGTCCGTCCGTTTGACGGCTTCTGGGACCTGACCCGTGAAAAGCGCGGGTCCCTGGCGGCGGCGCATACGTTCCTGGCGCTGTTCCTGATCACGTATGTGCTCAAGCTGCTGTATACCAACTTCCAGTTTATCAGCGCTCCGGTACAGTACATCAACATCTATGAACGCTGCGCATCCCTGCTGTTCCCCTTCCTGGTGCTGTGCCTGGCCAACTGGTCGCTTTCCACCCTGTTCGACGGCAAAGGACATTTCAGGGACATCTACATGGCGATGTGCTACGCCCTGGTCCCCTACATCCTGATCCAGTTGCCGCTGATCCTGATCAGCCATATGATCTCGGTGGACGAAGGCGCGTATTACAGCGTGCTGATGAGCGTCTCGCTGATCTGGTGCGGGCTGCTGGCCTTCGTCGGGCTGATGCAGGTGCACGACTACGGCCCGGGCAAAACGCTCATCTTTATCTTTGCTACCATCTTCGGCGCGCTGGTCATCCTGTTCCTCATTCTGGTATTCTTCAGCCTTTTGTCCGACGCGCTGGGCTACTTCGTCTCCCTGTACCGGGAGATCTCATTCAGACTAAGCTAAAGGAGGGGATTGGAAGATGAAAGAAAAATCGGTTCTTCGCCGTCTGATCCCCTGGCTGATCGCCCTGGTGCTGATCGCGCTGCTGGTCATTTTTGTGGGGATACCGCTGTACGCCCCGCAGAAAGCGGAAGCCGTTGATCCGCCGGAGATCTCCTATTATGAAGACGGAAAACAGACCCTGTCCATGGAGAACGACAAGCTCCTGTTTGAAATGGACGCAGAAACCACCCAGTTCACGCTGACGGAGAAGGCCTCCGGCCGCGTATGGCGCTCTACCCCGGAAAACGCGGCCTCCGACCCGGTCGCCGGCGCGAAAAACAAGAACGTGCTGCAGTCCACCATGATCGTCACCTATTCTTCCTCCAGCGGTACGATCGACTTTAACAACTACGAGTATTCCATCCAGAACGGCACCTACAAGGTCTCCCAGGATGCCGACGGCGCGGTGCGCGTCGTATACTCCGTCGGGCAGATCGAGAAAATCTACTTTATTCCCAACGTCATCACCGTAGAGCGTTTTACCGCTTTTACCAAGGCCATGGGCAAGGACGCCCGCAAGGTGACCAACAACTATACGCTCTATAAGCCGGACAAGGTCGCCACGGCGGACAACAAGGACGAGCTCCTTTCCATGTATCCCGAGCTTGCCAACCAGGAACTCTACGTGCTCAAAGCGGATACCAAGGAAAACACCAAAAAGAGCATGGCGACCTACTTTGAGAACGCGGGCTACACCCAGGAAGATTACGAGCTGGACGAGCAGCTCAGAGCCGGCGCCTACGAAAACACGAGCCCTGTCTTTAACGTGACGGTGATTTACCGCCTGGAAGACGGCGATTTCGTTGTCGAAGTGCCCTATCAGGAAATCCGTTACCGTGCGGAATATCCGATCACCGCCGTTACTGTCCTGCCCATGTTCGGCGCGGCCGGAAAGGATGAAGAGGGCTTCATGCTGGTGCCCGAGGGCGGCGGCGCCATCATCCGCTACAACAACGGAAAGCTCTCCCAGAACAGCTACTACGCCAACCTCTACGGCTGGGACTACGGTTCTGAGCGCCGCGAAGTCGTCAGCGAAACCCGGTGCGACTTCCCCGTGTTCGGCATGACGAAGCAGGGCGGCTCCTTCATCTGCATCCTGGAAGGCGCTCCTTCCTATGCCGGCATCCAGGCCGACATCGCCATGCGGCTGAATAGCTACAACTACATCAACGCCAAGTACACCGTCCTGCACAGCGACCGCTACAACGTCTCCGCCAAGACGGCCCAGCTGGTGTACATGTTTGAAAAGGAACTCCCAGACGACACGATCCGTCAGCGCTACCGCTTCCTGGACAGCGACAGCTATTCCGACATGGCCGTCGCCTACGGCGATTATCTGGCGCAGACCTATCCGCAGCTGAAAGAAAAAGAGGCCGGCAGCGATATGCCTGTCTCCGTCGAGCTGATTGGCGCCATCGACAAGATCGTCGTCAAAGCCGGTCTTCCGATGGACAGCATCGTTCCCCTCACCACCTTCAAGCAGGCGGAAAACCTGATTCAGCAGCTGAGCGACAGCGGCGTGCGCAACCTGGACGTGCGCTTTACCGGCTGGAGCAACGGCGGCGTCAGCCAGAAGGTGCTCAGCAGGGTCAATATTCTCGGTCAGCTGGGCGGAGTCAGGGATATAGATTCCCTGATTCAAAAGGCGAAAGCCCTGAACACTCCCCTGTACTTTGACGGCATCAACTGCTTTGCCTACCGGAGCGGCCTGTTCAACGGATTCATTCCCGCCAGGGATTCCGCCCGCTACACCACCCGCGAGCTGATTGAGATCTATCCGTACTCCATGATCACCTACCAGCCCATGAAAGCGAGGAAGCCCTTCTACCTTGTGCAGCCGTCTTACGCCAAAGCCAAGGCCACAAACCTGATCAACGCCCTCAAAGCGCGGCAGGCCTACGGCGTTGCGTTCCGCGACATCGGCTCCCTCCTGAGCGGCGACTACAACACCCGCGCGAACGTCACCCGTCAGGAATCCCTGAAGATGAACCTGGACACCCTGCAGGAAGCAAAGAATGCCGGACAGGCGGTCATGGTCAAGACCGGTTTTGATTACATCCTCCCCTATGCGGATATCATCACCGATATGGATCTGACCGGCATCAACTACTCCCTCCTGGACGCTCAGGTGCCCTTCTACCAGATGGCCATCCACGGGCTGGTGGATTATACGGGCAAGTCCATCAACCTGGCTGACGACTGGCAGACGGAGCTACTCCGCTGCGCGGAATACGGCGCCGGACTCAACTTCACCTTCATGCAGGAAAGCGGCAAGGAACTGCAGGAAACCAACTACACCGCCTACTACGGCGCCGCCTATGACGCCTGGGCGGGTGAAGCGGAAGAAATCATCACCCGTTATCAGAAGGATATGGCCGGGCTGAACGGCGTCCGCATGACGGGTCATGAAGAAATCAACGAGGACGTTTCCCTGACAAAGTATGCTGACGGCCGGCAGGTCTATGTCAACTATGGTTATGAACCCTATCAAGCGGCCGGCGTGGAAGTTCCCGCGAGAAGCTACCTGGTAACGGGAGGGAATGCGCAATGACAGTCAAGGCCAAGAAAAACAAGATGATCAACCCGGAGCACTGGGGCTGGAAAGAGACTTTTCAAACCTTCATCCCGGGCAACGACACCTTCCATACCATGCGTTCCCGCAACGCGCGCCACGGCGTATTGTTCATCCTGCCGTTCATCATCGGATTCCTGCTGTTCATGGCTCGGCCCCTCGTCCAGTCCTTCCTGTTCAGTTTCCAGGAGGTCACGCTGGCCCAGGGCGGCGGCCTGAACCAGAAATTCATCGGCTTTGAAAACTACAACTACGCCTTCAGCGTTGACCCCTACTACAACATGCGTCTGGTGGAAGAAATCCCCAGGATGCTGATCAACTCGGTCGCGACGCTGGTGCTTTCCTTCGTCATCGCCGTCATCCTCAACCAGAAATTCAAGGGCAGGACCCTCGCCCGCGCGATCTTCTTCCTGCCGGTCATCCTTTCCTCCGGCGTACTGCCCGGCATCGAAAGCCAAAACGAGTTCTACAACATGATGCAGGGCATCTCCGAGGAAATCGCCAATTCTTCCGGCGTCAACCTCTCGGCGGCGCTTCAGAACCTGCTGTCGGTCTCCGGCGTGGGCAGCGGCGTGTTCGACGTGCTGTTTGATATGATCGACAGCATCTACGACATCGTCATGGCCAGCGGCAT
>DGRV01000012.1:0-31597 GCA_002391225.1 Christensenella sp. UBA4379 | reverse complement strand
CAGATCATCGTTTTCCTGAGCGGCCTGCAGGCCATCTCCCCCTCGCTGTACGAGGCGGCGGATGTGGAAGGCTGCACCGCCTGGGAAGCCTTCTGGAAAATCACCTTCCCGATGGTCAGTCCTTTGCTGCTGGTCAACACCATCTACACCATCATCGACTTCTTCATGAAGAATGACAACCGGGTCATGGAGCGTATCAACGAAGTATGGCAGCGTCTGGAGTTCGGCCACGTCGCCGCGATGAACTATATCTACTTCGGCGTGGCGCTGCTCTTCATCGGCATCAGTTCCCTGATCATCTCCATGGGGGTGCACTACTATGAAGATTAACGCCAACGGCAAAAGCGCCGAGGAAAGAAGCGCCCTCAAAAAGCGCAACAAGCAGTCAGGCGGTTATCTGTACAAGGCCAAGGCGACCAAATTCCTGATCTCCTTGGCCCGCGGCCTGCTGCTGTTCGGCTTGTGCTTCATGATTATCCAGCCGATGCTGACCCGCCTGAGCACCAGTCTGATGCAGGAAAAGGATCTGTACGATTCCACCGTTGTGCTGGTTCCAAGAAACCCCACGCTGGACAACTTCCGGATCGTCTTTGACCTGACCAACTTCCCCAAATCCATGATCAACACCCTGTGGACGACCCTGCTCGTCTCCGTCTGTCAGGTCATTGCCTGTACGTTTGTCGGCTACGGCTTCGCAAGGTACAATTTCCCGCTTAAAAAGTTCTGGTTCGCGTGCGTGATCGCCGTCATCGTCATTCCCCCGCAGACGATCTCGACCTCCCTGTATATCACGTTTACCAACTTTGACATTCTGGGCATCATTAAAGCCATTACCGGCAGCTCGATCAACCTGCGCGGCTCGGTAACGCCCTATGTGCTGATGAGCCTGACCTGCATGGGACTGAAAAACGGCCTGTACATCTACATGCTGCGTCAGTACTTCCGCGGCATCCCCAAATCCCTGGAAGAAGCGGCCTATGTGGACGGCTGCAGCACCTTGCAGACCTTTGTGCAGATCATGCTGCCCGACGCCATGCCGACGATCCTGTCCTGCTTCCTGTTCTCCTTCGTGTGGCAGTGGACGGACCTGTTCTACACCAGAAACTTCCTGGCGACCCCCTCCAGGCCGATTTTCTCCACCGAGCTTTCCACGATTGTGTCCCGCATGAGCCGTTATTTCTCCAACGACGCCAGCAAGCCCATCATCGTGCCTGTCGGCCGTCAGCAGCAGCTGATCTCCATCGGCGTTCTGATCTGCTGCATCCCGCTGATCATCCTGTACGTGTTCACGCAGCGGACCTTTGTGCAGAGCATCGCCATGACGGGCAGCAAGGAATAACCGCTTTTCCTCTTTCCGTTCTTTGGACGCACGTTATTTATGCAGCTTTGTCTCTTGTGGGCAAAGCTGTATTTGTAACAAAGACGTAATAATTGGAACCGGTGGTTTTGCTTGCTTTTTTATCCGCATTATGCTACAATAAGCAAGAATTTTACATGAATCTGTACGCGGCGGAGGAATTCGTCGTGTGTGGAAATAATTACATCATAGGAGGAACCTGGTATGAAGAAACTCTTTGCCCTGCTGGTGTCCGCTGTCATGCTGATGTCCTGCGTAGCCGCTCTGGCCGAAGCGCCCGAAGGCTACCCCGAAGTGAAGGAAGGCATCGACTTTGGCGGTGCTCAGATCTACATCTATGACTACTGGACTGCCAGCGCCGACCGCAAAGCGGATCCCAACGAAGAAGAACAGGCCCAGTACGACTATCGTGACTGGATCGAAAAGACCTACAACTGCAAGATCACCCAGATTGCCAAGGGTGACTGGGGCAGCAACGCCACTGAGCTGGTCAACTTCTACAGCGCTCCGGACGGAACCCTGTGCCTGTTCATCCTGCCCCCGGATTTCGTCGGCGGCCCCATGGCGAACAACGCTTTCGCTGCCTGGAACGAATCTGACCTGGTGGACATGACCTCCGATCACTGGAACGCTGCCGACGTCGAATTCATGACCAAGGGCGGCAAGGTGTACGGCGTTGCCACCGGCAATTCCGAACCCCGTCAGTGCCTGTACTTCAACAAGCGCGTTCTGGAAGAAGCGGGCATCGATTGGAACACCATCTATGACATGCAGGCCGATGGCACCTGGACCTGGGAAGCTTTCGAAGGCATGCTCAAGCAGATCCAGAAGGATACCGACAACGACGGCATCTGGGACATCTACGGCATGACCGGTTCCAACGTTGATATGTATCGTGTTGCCGTTTTCGCCAACGGCGGCAGCTTCTTCGATTTCGATGATAAGGGCAACCTCGTGATCGCTGCCGGCAGCGACAACACCCTGGAAGCTCTGGCCTGGGCCAAGGACATCTGGAACACCTACGGCTATCAGCAGCCCGCTGACGGCTCCTGGGACTACTACAAAGACGCCTGGAAGCAGGGCTTCTGCGGCTTCTATATGTATCAGACCTACGGCGGCTTCAACGACAACAGCGAAATGGCTGACATGGCCGATGAATGGGGCTGCGTCGCGTTCCCGAAGGGCCCCAAGGGCGACAAGTATGTCACCATCATTTCCGACAACATCACCGTTATCCCGAACGTGTATGACGCTGAGACCGTCGGCAAGCTGGCTTACATCTATGAACTGTGGTCTTCTGCCACCCCGGGCTATGACGATGAATATGCCTGGATCGGCAACAAGTACAACTACACCGACGAGCGCGCTGTCGACGAG
Source organism: Christensenella sp. UBA4379 (assembly GCA_002391225.1). Classification (GTDB taxonomy): domain Bacteria; phylum Bacillota; class Clostridia; order Christensenellales; family Aristaeellaceae; genus UBA4246. The sequence goes on along the minus strand of DGRV01000012.1, from coordinate 28,863 downwards.
ACCTACGCCATGCTGCGTGAGCCCGAACACTGCGTCTCTGACAAGGTGCTGTACCTCGGCTCTGTGAACGATGTTGAAGGCCAGGATTACCTGTGGAACCTGGGCGGCAGCACTCCGGCCGAACTGCTCGAAACCAAGACTCCTGTCTGGCAGGGCCTGCTGGATACCTTCAACGCCAGCAACGACCGCGCTGTGAAGTTCACCTTCGGCAAATAATTGAAAACCCTATGTTTCCTGTTCTGCCGTTTGACAGACAGGGCGCCGTCACCGCTCACCGCGGTGGCGGTTTTTTCTTTGCATAAACAAAAGATTTCTCCTTTATTCCTTCTTGACAGAACGGTGAGAATATGTCATCATACGGAAAGAAGCGGCCTGAATTTTCCAGAACAGATTCGGAAATGAAGGAGGAAACCATATGAAGCGTTTATTGAGCTTGCTTTGCGCGGCGCTGGCAATGTTGTTCCTGTTCTCCGCCGCTGTGGGAGAAGAGATCGTCATCCCGGAGATGGATTTTATCCGTCAGCAGCCGATTCCGGACAACGAAGCCATGACCTTCCTCAAAAACATGGGCGTGGGCTGGAACCTGGGCAATACCTTCGAGGCAGTAAAGGATCAGTGGACCGCCACGAGGGATGAAATGTTCCTGGAAACCTACTGGCAGAAGGACACGATCACCGAGCCCCTCTTTGATCTGCTGAAGAACGCAGGTTTTTCCACCGTGCGCATTCCGGTCAGCTGGCATGATCACATCGATGCGGACGGCGTCATTTCGGAGCGCTGGCTGAGCAGGGTGCAGCAGGTCGTCGACTGGGCCATGTCCAAGGGCCTGTACGTGATCCTCAACGCCCATCATGACGTCATGACCGGCGTATATTATCCCTCCTCTGAATTTTATGAGACTTCCGCCGCGTTCACCCGCGGCATCTGGAGCCAGCTGGCAGAGCGGTTCGCAGACTATGACGAGCATCTGATTTTTGAACCGATCAACGAAGCGCGCCAGAGAGACACCGACCACGAATGGTCCTTTGACGCCCGGAACCCGGACTGTCTGGACGCGGCGGACTGCATCAACCGGCTGAATCAGCTGTTCGTCGATACCGTCCGCATGAGCGGAGGCTATAATGAAACCCGCTACCTGATGATCCCCGGCTACGCGACCGCGCCCGGCCCGGTGCTCAACGACACCTTCATTCTGCCGGAAGACGACGCGGACAACCGTCTGATCGTCACGGTGCACACCTATATCCCTTATGACTTCGCGCAGAACACCCGCAGCACCCTCCGGGATTTCGAGGTCAGGGACATGGGCATTACCCAGCAGATCGCGCAGACCATGGCTTCCCTGTATAAAAAGTACATCGTGAACGGCATCCCGGTTGTGGTCGGGGAGTTCGGCGCACTGAACAAGAACGGAAACACCCAGGCCCGTGTCAATTATACCGCTTATGCCACCGTCGCCGCCGCCGCCCGGAACATCCCGGTCATCTGGTGGGACAATAATGCCGTGAACGGCAACGGGGAAAACTTCGGAATCATCGATCGGAAAAACATCACCTTCTATTTCCCGGAGATCGTGGAAACCATGATCCACTTCGGCGGCTATGACAAGATCCAGCCGCAGGAATAAACCGCTTTATCATCCCGTCATCCCAGCCGCGTTGGGATCAACCCTGTGCAGCTGATCAATAATGAAAAAGGAGAAACCACCATGCCCAAATACCAGATTCTGGCGCCCGTTCCCGAAAAGATGCCCTGGCAGGATAAGCCGGCGGACGAAGTATGCAACAGCCCTCTCTGGCGCTACAACGAAAACCCCATCATCAACCGCAATCCCATCCCCGGGGTGGCACGTATTTTCAACTCCGCCGTCATCCCCTATGAGGGAGCGTTCGTGGGCGTTTTCCGCGGCGAGCAGACCAACGGCGTTTCCTTTATCTACTTCGGCCGCAGCCAGGACGGCATTCACTGGGATTTTGAAAAGGATAAGATTCAGTTTGTCGATGAAAACGGCAAGCCCTTCATGCCCGGCTACGCCTACGACCCCCGCCTGGTCAAAGTAGAAGATACCTACTATATCATGTGGTGCACCGATTTCTATGGGGCAGCCATCGGCCTGGCCAAGACGAAGGACTTTAAGACCTTCACCCGGCTGGACAATCCCTTCCTGCCCTTCAACCGCAACGCCGTCCTCTTCCCCAGAAAGATCAACGGTAATTTCGTGATGCTGTCCCGTCCGTCCGATTCCGGCCATACGCCCTTCGGCGACATCTTCCTCAGCGAGAGCCCGGACCTGGTATACTGGGGCAAGCACCGCCACGTCATGGGCCGTTCCTGGGAGTGGTGGGAGAGCCTGAAAATCGGCGGCGGCGCGGCTCCCATTGAAACCAGCGAAGGTTGGCTGTTGTTCTATCACGGGGTCAGCGGCACCTGCAACGGCTACGTCTATTCCATCGGCGGCGCGATCCTGGACCGGGACAATCCCTCCATCGTCAAATACCGCTGCGACAGCTGGCTGCTGACGCCTGAAAAATGGTATGAAGAGCGCGGCTTCGTCGGTAATGTGTGCTTCCCCTGCGCGACGCTGCACGATAACAATACCGGCCGCATCGCCATCTACTACGGCGCTGCGGACAGCTATGTAGGCCTTGCCTTCGGCTATGTGGATGAGATCATCGACTATATCAAGGAACACAACCGCACCTCTGACAGCGACACGGAAATCGGCATCAAATAATCATCAAGGCAGGATACCTTTATGCTGAGGCTTTCTCCTTTATTCGGTCCGGGCGCTGTACTGTGCCGGGATCAGGTCATCCGTGTCTTCGGCTGGTCGGATCAGCCGGAAGTGCGGGTCCGCCTCCTGGATGGGCAGGGAAAACTGCTCGCCCAGGACCTCTGCCCGGTGCGGGAAGGCCGGTTTCTGGCCTTCCTGGCCCCGCAGAAAGCGGCGCTGGGCTGCCTGCTGACCGCCCAGGCCGGGCAGGAAACCGTCCTTTCAGAAAATATCCTGATCGGGGACGTCTATCTGGCGTCGGGTCAGAGCAATATGGAGCTGGAGCTTCAAAATGCCGATGAAGGCCGGCAGCTGATCCCCATCCATCAAAACGATCAGGTGCGCTATTTCAATGTCCCCAAAATCGCCGTGCCGGGCCCGGAAAACGACGCCACTCTGGAAGCTATCCGCTGGACGCCCGTCGCCCCGAAGCATGCCGGGGATATGAGCGCCGTCGCCTACTTTTTCGCCATGAAGATGGAGAAAAAGCTGCAGGTCCCTGTCGGAATCATCGACTGTTACTGGGGCGGCACTTCGATTACCTGCTGGATGAAGCAGGAAGCGCTGAACCTCTCCCGCGAAGGACAGAGATATCTTTCCGATTACGAAAAACTATCCGGCGGCAAAACGATGGAGCAGTACAAAGCGGAGGAAGAAGTAGCCTTCGCCAAAATGCGCGCCTGGGACGAGGCAGCCGCTCCGCACCGGGAGAAAAACCCATTGATTACCGGTCGCGAACTCGAAAAGATCATCGGCCCCTATCCCTGGAAGACGCCGGATGGGCCCGGCTCTCCCTTTAGGCCGTCCGGGCTGTACGAGAGCATGACGGCGCATCTGATCCCCGCCGCCCTGACCGGTGTGCTCTATTATCAGGGAGAAGAGGATACCTGGCGGACGGACCACTACGATATCCTCCTGACCGACTTCGTGCGGATGCTCCGTCAGGATTTCCGGAACGATCAGCTGCCGTTTTTGAACGTCCAGCTGCCCATGTGGAATGAAAACGGCAGAGAGGATTCTTTCACCTGGCCGCGCCTTCGGCTGGCCCAGGAAAAAGCCTGCCGCCTGCTGCGAAACTCTTCCCTCACCTGCCTGATTGATCAGGGGGAATATAACAACATCCACCCGACGAACAAACGGGTCGTGGGCGAGCGGCTGGCGGACAGCGCCCTTTCCATGATCTACGGAAAAGAGGCCCCTCTTTCCCCGCAGGCTGTGGAGGCCGTTCCGCTGGACGGAAAGCTGGTGATCCGTCTTTCTGCACCGGTCTGCCTGAGGGACACTGACAATACCTTGCTTGAAATCGCGGGACAGGACGGCGTCTTCGTTCCGGCAAATCTCTATGTGGAACAGGACCGGCTGATTCTGTCCAGCCCATCCCTACCCCGCCCGATCAGCGCCCGATACGCCTGGACAGATTACGCCCAGGTCCCCCTGTTCGGGGAAAACGGTCTCCCCCTCATGCCGTTCTGGATGAACGCCTGAACACGAAACAATTCTATATCCTCTTCATAAAAACAACTCGCCGGGGTTCCAGCGTGTTGTTTTTTCATGCGTTATCTAATTCTGCGTGCGCCTCGTGCACCAGGAGGCGGATTTCTTCGTCGGAAAGTAGTTCCCCTGGGCCCGGGACGATGTCCGCCAGGAACTCAATGTTCCCCTTGGGACCCTTGATCGGTGAAAACGTCATGGCTTGGACATGCCAGCCGAAGGTCGGCGCAAAGGCGCATATTTTTTTCAGCACCTCGACGTGCGTGCTCTCTTCCCGCACGACCCCGTTTTTCCCCACCAGTCCGCGGCCCGCCTCAAACTGAGGCTTGACCAGGGTAATAAATCTGCCGTTTTCTCCCATAATCTTCGCCGCGCAGGGCAGAATCAGGCAGATGGAGATAAAGGACACATCCATCACGGTCAGATTGGGCTGCAGGGGGAACATGTCCCGGGTCAGGGTGCGCGCGTTGGTGCGCTCCATCACGGTCACCCGCTCGTCCAGGCTGAGCTGATAGTCAAACTGGCCGTAGCCTACGTCGATCGCGTACACATGAGCGGCCCCGTTTCGCAAAAGAACATCCGTAAACCCGCCGGCGGCCGCTCCGATGTCCATGCAGATTTTCCCGCTCACGTCCGCCTGAAAGGAGCGAATCCCCTTTTCCAGCTTGTGATAGCCTCTGCTGGCCAGCCGGTTGACCGGCCCCCGCAGCAGCAGCTCCGTATCTTCCTCAAACATCTCGGAGGATTTGTTGACCCGCTTTTCCCCCACATAGACCTGGCCCGCCATGATCAGCGCCTGCGCTTCCTCACGGCTTCGGACCTCTTCTTTGCGGGACAGCAGGATATCCGCCCGTATTTTCATGCGTTGTTCTCCGTTTGCTTTTGCATCGTCTGTTCGATTGTGTCCGCAACCGTCTGCGCGTCGATCCCACACAGCTGGAGCAGGTCCTTCCGGCCCCCGTGAGGAACAAACCTGTCCTTCACCGCGAAAACTTTGCGCGGATCCCGGACGCCGTTTTCCCGGCACCAGCCGGTTACGTACATCCCAAAGCCGCCGATTTCTTCATGCTCTTCCAGGGTGAAAAACGGTATGTTTTCCGCCGCCAGGCTCTTTAGAAATTCTTCGTCCAGCGGCTTTACCCGGCAGCAGGAGACGACCCTGCAGGAGATTTCCTGTTGCTTTAAGAGGTCCGCGGCCTTCAATCCTTCTTCCAGGATAGCGCCTGCACAAAGCAGAACGCAGTCTGTTCCTTCCCGAACCGCGGTCCAATGTTCGGCGTCCTTTAGCAGCCCATCCGTCCCGCCGTCCCATTTGGGCATTCTGGCGGGATAGCGGATGGCCGTCGGCCCGTCCACGCTGAGACCGGCGTCGATCGCCCCGATCAGCTGGCCTTTTCCTGCCGGACAGTATACGCGCATACCGGGCATGGGCAAAAGATAGCTCAGCCCGAACACACCGTGATGGGTGGATCCGTCCGCCGCGCTGAAGCCGGCGCGGTCCAATAGGAAGAGCACCGGCAGCTTCTGCTGGCAGACGTCTTCCAAGATCTGGTCGTAGGCCCGCTGCAGGAAAGTATCGTAGATCGCTACTACCGGCCGCATTTTTCCCCGCGCCAGGCCGGCGGCCATGGTGACGGCGTGCTCTTCCGCAATGCCGACGTCAAAAAAACGGTCCGGCCTGCGGAGTTTCCAGTCGGAAAACCCGGTTCCGTCCGCCATCGCGGCGCAGACCGCCGCGATCGGAGCTCCCTGTTCGCATTTGTTCAGCAGGTAAGAGCTCGCTTCGCGGCCAAACATCGTTTCTCCGCCGCTTTTACGCACAGCACCGCTCTCCACATAGAAGGGAGGGATGCCGTGAAAAACGTCCGGCTGGTCCTCGGCGGGCTGATAGCCGTGCCCCTTCTGGGTGATCACATGGATGACCACCGGCTCTGTAAACTGGCTGGCACGGCGGAGAATCCTTTCCAGGGCTTCCTCGTTGTGGCCGTCGATGGGCCCGAAATAGCGGAAGCCCAGGGCGGAAAAATACTTGTCGTGGACGAAAAAATTACGGATATTGTCCTTAAAGCGCCCAAAGCTGTCAAAGAGCCGGTTCCCAAAGACCGGGATATGATGCAGGAGGGAGGAAATGGCTTTTTTGACGTTGATCCAGCCCTTGCTGACACGCAGATAAGTCAGATACCCGGACAGCGCCCCGGTGATGCCGGAGATGGACATACCGTTATCGTTGACGATGACGATCATCCGCTCTTTGCTGCTGCCGGCGTCGTTCAGCGCCTCGTAGCACATGCCCCCTGTCAGCGCGCCGTCCCCCACCAGGGCCACCACATGGTGATCCTGGCCCTGCAGGTCCCGCGCCCGGCTCAGGCCCACGGCCGCCGAAATGGCCGTGGAAGCGTGGCCGGCGGTAAAGGGATCGTACTCGCTTTCCTCCGGCTGGGGAAAGCCGCTGATTCCCTGCCATTGGCGCAGGGTGGAAAAGCGATCGAAACGCCCGGTCAGCAGCTTATAAGGGTAGCACTGATGGCCGACGTCCAAAAGGATTTTATCCTTGGGAGGGCTGAAAACCCGGAGCATCGCGATCGTCAGCTCCACGACGCCCAGGTTGGAGGCCAGGTGCCCGCCGTTTTGGGAAACCGTCTGGAGGATTTCCTCCCGGATCTCCTTGGCCAGAAGATCCAGCTGGGTTCTGTCCAGCTGTTTTAGATCTGCCGGAGAATGAATCTCTTCCAGTAGCAAGCGGCTTCCTCCCTTCGGTCTGTCCTGCCATTATATAGAAACAATTGCTTTTTGTAAAGTATCTAAACGGGCACAAGAGACCATGCAGCTGGAACAGTATGTAATTTTCCCGACACGGTTGCATATATTCATGAAAAAAGGTATAATATGCCTGGTATTACAAGGGAGGGAACACTTGAAACGCCGATGAACCGAAAAACGCTGGCAGTCCTGCCTGCCCTGATCATCCTGACAGGGGACCTGGTCCTGAAAAACGCCGCTGCCGGGCAGCACCGCCCCCTGATCCCCGGTATCCTCTCCCTGGATTACACGCTCAACACAGGCTTTGCGCTCGGGCTGTTCCCTGATACCGCCTTGGCCGCCACCATCCTGTCCCTCGTGATCCTGGCAGCCGTTTTCGTCCTGTTTCTCCGGTATCCATGGAACATGGGCAGCCTGATTGGCTTTGGCATGGTGCTGGGCGGGGCGCTGGGCAACCTGTATGACCGCCTCTGCTTTGGCGGCGTGCGCGACCTGTTCCGCTTGGATTTTATTCATTTTTACATTTTCAACCTGGCTGACGTGGGAGTGGTCGCGGGCGTCGCGCTGATCATTCTTTGCAACCTGTTCAGCCGCAAGGAGACCTGAATGACCGAGGAACAGACTCTGATCTTTTCCGCCTCCGGCGTCCGCCTGGACGTGCTGATAAGCGGGGACGCCCTGTCCCGCAGCCGCGCCGCCGCGCTGATCGAAGAAGGCCGGGTCACGGTGGACGGCAAGGTCATTTTAAAGCCCTCCTTTAAAGCGCCGGAAGGCGCCAAGGTCGTCGCCGTTCTTCCCGATGTCCGGAAAACGGAAACCCTGCCGGAGGACATTCCGCTGGACATCCTGTATGAGGACGAAGCGCTAGCGGTCATCAACAAACCGGCCGGGCTGGTCGTCCATCCCGCGGCGGGGAATGAGACCGGCACGCTGGTCAACGCCCTGCTGTTTCATCTTTCCTCCCTTTCCGGCATCGGCGGGGAGAAGCGGCCCGGCATCGTCCACCGGCTGGACAAGGACACCAGCGGGCTGATGCTCGTCGCCAAGGATGACCAGGCCCACATCTCCCTGTCCAGCCAGCTGGAAGCGCGGACCATTGAAAAGCACTATCACGCCGTTGTCCTGGGGCACATGAAAGAAGCTTCCGGCAGGATCGAAAAGCCAATCGGCCGCGACCCGAAGGACCGCAAAAAGATGGCCATCGTCCCGGACGGGCGCTACGCGCTGACGGACTGGAAGGTTTTGGAGGAGAGAGGCCCCTCCGCCACCCTGCTGGACCTCCATATCCACACCGGGCGGACACACCAGATCCGGGTGCATATGGCGTCTATCGGCCATCCCGTTTTAGGCGATCCGCTGTACGGCGCGAAGCGGGCCCCTCACGCGGACCGGCTGATGCTGCACGCTTATTCCATCGCTTTTGATCACCCGAGGACCGGCGAAAGGATGACCTTCATCCAGCCCGCCCCCTTTGACTGAACCACAGGAGAAACCATTTTGTTTGATTTTTCCATGCGCGACACCATCGCCGCCCCCGCTACGGCTCCAGGGCAGGCAGGCATCGGCATCATCCGGATGTCCGGCGCAAAGGCTGAAGCTATTTTAAAGACCGTCTTCATCCCGAAAAAAGTTTCTTTTCCGCTGGAAGACAGGCGGCTGACCCTGGGCGTTCTTTCCGATCAGGGAAACATGATCGACGAATGTATGGCGGTCATCATGCGCGCCCCCCACAGCTATACCAGGGAAGACGTGGTCGAATTCCAGCTGCACGGAAGCCCCCGGGCCATGAAGCAAACCCTGGACGCCCTCATCCGCCAGGGCGCCCGCCCTGCGGAAGCCGGCGAGTTTACCCTCCGCGCCTTTCTGAACGGGCGCATTGATTTAAGCCAGGCGGAATCCGTCATGCAGCTGATCCGGGCTTCCTCCGACCGGGCCGCCAGAAAAGCCCTGTCCCAGTTAAACGGGGGGACCAGCTCCTTCGTATCCAAAATTCAGGACAGGCTCACCAATCTCCTGGCTCATCTGGAGGCAGCGATCGACTATCCCGAGGAGGTCGAGGAGGAGCTGACGGAGCAGGAGCTCGCCGACGGATGCCGGGACATTGCGGAAAGCCTCTCCGCCTGCGTCAACGAACAGGCCCTCCGCCTGCAGGAAAGCGGGCTGACCGTGGCCCTCTGCGGGTCGCCCAACGCGGGCAAGTCCACCCTGCTCAACGCCCTCCTCCAGGAAGAAAAAGCCATCGTCACCCCCATTCCCGGAACCACCCGCGACATTGTTTCCGGAGACATTTATCTGGATGGCTGTCTGGTCCATATTTCCGATACAGCGGGCCTTCATGAAAGCGCAGACCAGGTGGAAACCATCGGCATCAGCCGCGCGATGGAGGCTGCCAGACAGGCGGACCTGGTTTTCTGGCTGATGGACGGGAACGATCCCGCCGCTTCTCCCCCGCCGCCCGGTTTCCCGCCGTGCAGCATTTTGTACACCAAGGGGGACCTGGCCCAGCGTATCGATCCCCCGGCCGGTTCCCTGGTGATCAGCGCCGAAACGGGAGAAGGATTAAATCAGGTCCGGGAGATCATCCTATCCCGGATCCGGGACATCGGTGAAACGCCCCTGGCTTCCAGGCGGCACATGAACCTGTGCCGGGAAGCCGCGGACGCCCTCCGACAGGCGGCGGACGCCTTTTCTGAAGGCATTCCGCTGGAGTTTGGGGCGGTTTATCTGCACAGCGCCATGGACCTGCTGTCCGGTATCACCGGCACGCGGGCGGATGAAGCCCTTTTATCTCAAATCTTTTCCCAGTTCTGCGTAGGAAAATAACCCCCCACTTTTATAAGGAGTACACGTCATGAAGCAGGACCGACATACGGCCATCCTCCGCCTGATCGAAACTGAAGACATTGAAACCCAGACCCAGCTTGCCCAAAGACTTTCGGAAATGAATTTTTCCGTGACCCAGGCCACCGTTTCCCGTGACATCAAGGACCTGAAGCTCGTCAAAGCGCCGGACGGGAACGGCGGCTCCAAATACGTGGTGACGGAAGAGGCCGGCGGGGAGAACCTCAGCGAAAGGCTGGCCCATATCTTCATCAATTCCGTCCTTTCCGCCGCTTATTCCAACAACATCATCGTGCTCAGAACCCTGTCGGGCAGCGCCAACGCCGCCGCGGAAGCGGTGGACAGCATGAACCTGCCCGAAATCCTGGGGACGATGGCCGGGGACAATACCATCTTCATCGTCGTCAAGGACAGCGCCAACGCCCCGAAGCTGACCCAGCGCTTTCTGGACATGCTGAAACATTGAGGAGCCCAACATGCTCGAATCTCTGACCATACAGAACATCGCCCTGATCGACAGGCTGTCGGTGGATTTCCGTCCGGGCCTGCTGGCGCTGACGGGCGAAACCGGCGCGGGCAAATCCATCATCATCGACGCCATCACCCTGCTGCTGGGCGGCCGTGCCAGCCGGGACCTGATCCGTTCCGGGACAGACCGTGCCTTTGCCGAAGGCGTTTTTTCGCTGGATGACTGCCCGCAGGCCGTTCAATACCTCAAATCCCAGGACTGGGACATCGGGGACGGCAGCCTGACCCTCGCCAGGGAAATCAGCCAGAGCGGGCGTAGCGTCTGCCGAATCAACGGCCTGAGCGTACCGCTTTCTGTATATAAGCCGCTGACGGCCATGCTCATGGACATCCACGGCCAGCACGAGCACCAGTCCCTGATGGATGAAAAGCAGCACCTTCCCCTGCTGGACGCCTTTGGCGGAGCCGGCCACCGGGCGCTGCTGCAAAAGACAGCCGCCGCCTTTCATGAATATGAAGACAGCCGCCGCGCCCTGCAAAAGATGCAGCGGACCCTGGAAGAAAACCGGGACCGGGTTGACATACTGGAATACCAGAAGCAGGAGCTGGAAAAGGCAGGCCTGACCGCGGGCGAGGAAGACAGCCTCAAGCAGGAAAGCGACCTGTTCCGAAACGCTGAAAAGATCGAGACCCAGCTCCGCTCCGCCTATGAAAATCTCTATGATCACGGGGCTCTTCCTTCCGCGATGGACAGCCTGCGCTCCGCCTCCTCCAGCCTGAAGGCCCTGGCCGGTTTCCGGGACGACCTTGCCTCCCTGGCCGAACGGGTGGAAAATCTCTATTACGAAGCGGAGGACGCCGGGATCACCGCTCGGGACCTGCTGGACGAGCTCAACTACGATGAGGAACGGGAGGAATACGTCTCCGCCCGCCTGGATCTGATTCACCGCCTGGCACGGAAATACGGGGCAACCACCCGGGACATGCTGAACAGGCTGGCGGAAATCAATCAGACCCTGGAAGACCTGGAAAGCGCGGAAGACCGCACGCAGGAACTCAAAACCCGGATGGATAAAAAATACCGGGAATTTGAAGCGGCCGCCAAAGAGCTCTCCGCCTCCCGCAGACAGATCGCCCGGCAGTTTGAACAGAAGATGGAGCAGGAGCTGCGCCAGCTCAACATGGAGGGAACGCAGTTTACCGTCCGTTTTTCAGAAGGCGCTCCTTCTTCCGCGGGGATGGATCAGGCGGTTTTCCTGATCGCCCCCAACCGGGGAGAGGCCTTCCAGCCGCTGGCGCAGACCGCTTCCGGCGGCGAGTTGTCCCGCATCATGCTGGCGATCAAAGCCCTTTCCGCCGGACAGAGTCAGATCCCTTCAATGGTATTTGACGAAATCGACACCGGTATTTCCGGGCGAACGGCACAGGTCGTCGCGGAGAAAATGGCGGATATCGCCAGGTATCGCCAGGTGTTCTGCGTCACCCACCTGCCGCAGATCGCCGCCATGGCCGACCACCAGTACCGCGTTGAAAAACACTTTGACGGTCAGCGCACTCTGACCACCCTCCTGGATCTGGACGAAGCCGGACGGCGAGACGAACTCAGCCGGATGCTGGGCGGCGCGCAGGCGGACAGCGAAAGCGCCAAAGCCCACGCCCAGTCCCTGCTGGATCAGGCGGACGTCTACAAGCAGGCCCATCGTCCCACGTAAAACGAATATTTCACATCTTATTTTTTCGGCCCAGCGCCCTTCGGCGTATGGGCTGCTTTTATGAAACGGCAAACGCCAGGCGCTGCCATGTTTTTGTCTGTTTTTAAGCCGTTTGGCGTTTTTCTTTTTGGCAGCTTTGTGGTAAACTGTTAAAGGGCATGAAAAGCCCGAAAACCGGACCAATTGGAGGAGCATCTATGCTCGAGCTGCGGAAACTGACCAAACAATATAAGGCCGGCGGAATCACAGTGGAAGCTCTCCGCGGCGTCGACATGGCCCTGCGCAAAAACGAGTTTGTCGCCATTCTGGGCCCTTCCGGCTGCGGAAAGACGACGCTGCTGAACATCATCGGCGGTCTGGATCATGCCGACGGCGGGGACCTGCTGATCAACGGCCGCTCCACCAAGGAATATAAAGACAGAGACTGGGACAACTACCGCAATCACCGGATCGGCTTTGTCTTCCAGAGCTATAACCTGATCCCGCATCAGTCGGTTCTGGCCAACGTGGAGCTTGCGCTGACCCTGTCCGGCGTCAACCGGCAGGAACGGAAAAAGCGCGCGCTGGAAGCCCTGGAAAAGGTCGGCCTCAGGGACCAGGCGCGCAAGAAGCCGAACCAGATGAGCGGCGGGCAGATGCAGCGCGTCGCCATCGCCAGGGCTCTGGTCAATAACCCGGAAATCCTCCTGGCGGACGAGCCCACCGGCGCGCTGGATACGGAGACCGGCCTCCAGGTGATGGAGCTTCTCAAACAGATCGCTCAGGACCGTCTGGTCATCATGGTGACCCATAATCCCGAGCTGGCGAACGAGTACGCCACCCGCATCATCCAGCTGAAGGACGGCCAGGTCGTAGACGACACCATGCCCTGCAGCCCGGAGGAGCTTGCGCAGGAGGACCGCCAGACCAAAGCGGCCGAAAAGAAGCCCTCCATGAGCTTTGGGACGGCTCTGTCCCTTTCCTTCCAGAACCTGCTGACCAAAAAAGGCCGGACGGTGCTGACCAGCTTCGCCGGGTCCATCGGCATCATCGGCATCGCGCTGATCCTCTCGATTTCCACCGGCGTCAAGATGTACATCGACCGCGTTCAGCGGGACACCCTGTCCTCCTACCCCCTGCAGATTCAGAAAAGCTCCATCGATATGAGCAGCATGATGCTGGCGATGATGGACTCCGACACCTCCTCCCAGGTGGCCGAAGAAGGCTACGTCATTTCAGGCGACGTCATGAGCCGGATGCTCAACAGCATGAACATGACCATGACGCACAATAACTTAAAGTCGTTTAAGGCATGGCTCGATTCTGAGGAAAGCGGCGTGCAGGGCCTGGTGTCCGATATCCGCTACGGCTACGGCAATACGCTGAACATCTACAGAAAAGCAGACGGGAAGGTCATCCAGGTCAACCCCAGCCAGGTGCTCCAGCAGTCCGGCCTCCTCGGCTCGGACAATTCCATGATGGGCCTGCTCAGTGCTTCCGAAGTGACCAGTACCAGCTTTTCCCAGATGGACGTATTCAGCCAGCTTCTGGACAACCAGGAGATGATTCAGGAACAGTATGACGTCCTGGCCGGAAGGCTGCCAAAGGAATACAACGAGCTGGTCGTCATTGTGACCCGCCGGGGCGCCATCAGCGATTATACTCTTTATGCGCTGGGCCTTCGGGACCAAAGCGAGATCGCGGATCTCACGACCCGCACCATGTCCGGAGAACAGATCAGCGTGCCGGTGACCAAATACAGCTATGAAGAACTGATGAACCTGAGCTTCCGCCTGATGATGCCCTGCGACCTGTTTGAGCTCCAGGCGGACGGCACGTATCTGGACAGGAGCGGAGACCAGGCCTACCTTGAAAAAGCCCTGGACAAGGCGCCGGAGCTTCACATTGTCGGGATTCTCCGTCCCAAGGAGGACGCCGTTTCCACCCAGGCAGGCGCTTCCGGGGCGATCGGCTATCTGAGCGCGCTGAATGATTTCGCCTCCCAATATACGGAAAACAGCTCCATCGTCTCCTCCCAGAGGCAGAACCCGGAAATCGACGTGCTGACCGGCTTCCCCTTTGCGGGCACCAAGGCCGCCGAGGATTTTACCGTCAGCCGCGACCAGATTCCGGAGCTGTACAAGCGCTTTACCGGGAAGGAAATGCCCGCCCTCTATCAGGCCGCCCTTTCCACCATGTCTGACGAGCAGCTTAAGCAGATGATCGAAACCAGCATGGCCGGCGGCGGAGAGTTTTCTTCCTCCTCCACCTATGAAAGCAATCTGACCAAGCTCGGCGTCACCGACCTTTCCGACCCCTCTAACATTTACATCTACGCCAAGGATTTTGAGAGCAAGGAAAAAATCACCGAACTGATCAGGGAATACAACGAGAGTGCCGGAGAAGGCAACGAGATCACCTACACGGACATCGTGGGGGCCATCATGTCCTCGGTGACCAACATCGTCAATGCCGTTACCTACGTGCTGATTGCCTTCGTCGCCATCTCCCTGGTGGTTTCCTCCCTGATGATCGGCATCATCACCTATATCTCCGTGCTGGAGCGCACCAAGGAGATCGGCATCCTGCGGGCCATCGGCGCTTCCAAGCGGGATATCAGCCGGGTCTTTAACGCGGAAACCCTCATCGTCGGCTTTATCTCCGGCGTGCTAGGCATTCTGTGTACGCTGGTGCTCAATATCTTCGTCAACATCATCATCCATGACCTGACCGGCATTTCAGCCACAGCCGTACTGCCGGCCGGAAGCGCCGGGATCCTGATCCTGATCTCCATGCTGCTGACGCTGTTCGCCGGCCTGATCCCCTCCGGGGCGGCACGAAGGAAAGACCCCGTCGCCGCTCTTCGCACTGAATGATTTGACAAACGAGCCAAAGAAGTTTATCATAAGAAAAGATCTTTACACACCGGACTGGCCAACGTCAGCCGTTTACACCGGAGGTGTCCCATGAGCAAAAATACAATCACCGTTTCCATCGGCGGCCGGGAATATACCCTGAGCAGTCCCGACAACGAGGAATGGACGCGCCGGGTGGCGTCTTACGTGGACCGGAAAATCGGCGAGGTATCCCTGCACTCCTCCATGAGCACGGAGATTGCGGCGGTGGTGGCCGCCCTTTCGATCACCGAGGAGCTGTTTGAGGCGCAGAAGGAGAACCAGGCACTCCGCAACCGCCTGTACAAGGAGCAAAAATGAACGCGGCTGACCGGGTGGAGCTGCTGGCGCCGGCCGGCAGCATGGAGGCCCTGCACGCGGCCGTCGCCGCCGGGGCGGACGCCGTTTATATGGGGGCTTCCTCCTTTGGAGCCCGCGCGGATGTCGGCTTTTCCCTGGAGAAAACCAGGGAAGCGATTGATTACGCCCATCTGTACGGCAGGAAGGTTCACATTACCGTCAATACCCTGTGCAAGCAGCACGAGCTAAGCGAGGTTCGTCAGCTGCTTTCCTCCCTGCAGGAGCTGGGCGCGGACGCCGTGCTGATTCAGGACGCCGGCATTCTGAGAATCGCCCTTCGTGAATTCCCCGGCCTGTGCGTTCATGCCAGCACCCAGATGACCATCCATCAGCCCAGCGGCGTCCGCTGGCTTCGGGACATTGGCGTTAGGCGGGCCGTGCTGGCCAGGGAATGCAGCCTGGAGACGATCCGGGCCTGCAGCGGCCTGGGGATCGAGACAGAGGTCTTTGTGCACGGGGCCCTGTGCGTCTCCGTCAGCGGACAGTGCAGTCTGTCCTCCTGGATCGGGCCCCGCTCCGGCAACCGCGGGCGGTGCGCTCAGCCCTGCCGGCTGTCCTACACCTACCGGGATAAGACGGGCTGCTGGCTCTCCCCCGCCGATCTGTGCGGACGGGAAAGCCTGCCCAGTCTTCTTGAAGCGGGCGTTTCCTCCCTGAAAATCGAAGGCCGTCTGAAGCGCCCGGAATATGTCTATATCGTGACCAGCCTGTACCGCCGGGCCCTGGACCAGATCCGGGACGGCACCTTCCACCCGGACGATCCGGAGGCCATGGAAGAGCTCACCCAGATCTTTTCCCGCGGACAGTTCACCAAAGGCTATGCCGCCTGTCAGGAGGACCGCGGGATCATCTACCCGGATTACGCCGCCGCCCGCGGCCTTCTGATTGGAACCGTGACGGGCAAATGCACCAAGGTCCGGGACGCGAATCTCACGGACATCCGGCTCAAAAAGCCCCTCGCCAACGGGGACGGGCTCCGGGTCGGAGAGCAGACGGTCATCTACAGCGGACCGGACGTTTCGTCAGGCACCGCCACCCTCCGCCTGCGCAGCCGTGTTTCTGAGGGGACCGACGTCTGGCGGACGGAATCAGAGGTCCAGCTTGCAAAAGCCCGGGAAGCCTTCGAGGACAGGCGTTTTACCGCCGACCACCCGTTACTGGTCGAGGCGGAACTCACGGCCTTCCCCGGCCGGGAAACCACGCTTTGTTTATCGCATGGCGGCGTCCGCATGCAGGTCAGCGCCGAACCAGCGCAGCGGGCGGAAAACGCTCCCCTTTCTCAGGAGTCCGCTTTCCGCGCCCTGTCCAAGCTGGGCGGGACCCCGTTTGCCCTGGACCGGCTCACCCTCCATTCCGCCGACGCCTATCTTTCCAGCAGCTCTCTCAACGCCCTGCGCAGGGAGGGAATCGAGAGGCTGACGGAGGCTGTCATTGCCTCCCGGCGGCCCAAGTTTTCTTCCGCTTCTGCCTTTCCTTTTGAAACCCTTCCGGAGCAGAGCCGCCCGGAACAACTGCTGACGGTCCTGACCTCTGAACTTTCGGAAATCCCGGCGCTGTACGAGGCCGGGGCAGACCGGGTGATTTTTGAGCCCCTCGACTGGACGGAAAAGAGCCTTAACGGATATTTTTCGGATGCTTCCGCCCCCATGATCCTGCAGCTGCCCGTCGTCTGCCCGGAAAACGTGCTGGAGGCCGTGTCCCGTCTGAATCAGGAACGGATGCTCCCCCTTTCTCTGGGCAGCATCGGCCAGCTGGGAGCGAAGCTTCCCGGAGCGGTGATGTGCGGGCCGGGCGTACCCGTGATGAATGGGGAAGCCGAACTGTTCTTAGCCGCCCAGGGCATCCGCACCGTGACCCTCTCCAGGGAATTGTCGCTCAAGGACCTGCTGGAGTTGCCGGAGGAACGTTGCCATCGACTCCTGCCCGTCTTTGGCCGTCCCCGGCTGATGCTGCTGACGCACTGCCCGGAGCGCACCTGGCGGGGCCTTTCTTCCGACAAGAAGAGTTGCTCTCTCTGCGCCCGCGGAGAAGGAGCTTTGGGCCACAGCCTGGTCGATCAGAAGCAATGCGCCTATCCGCTGATTCCCAGCCGGTTTGAAGAAGGCTGCCGGGTCAGCCTCCACGCGGCCGCTCCGACGTCTCTGGCCAGCCGCTGGAACAGGCTCAAAAAGCTCTCTGTTTCTCCGCTTTTGTCCTTTACCATCGAAAGCCAGGAAGAAAGGCTTCGCATCGTTCGGGCCTGGCGTGATCTGATGGACGGCCGGGCTCCCTCCGATCCTTTATCCGGCACGCTGGACCGGCTGGAAACCGGCGTGCAGTAACGTTTCATCGAGGAAAGAAGGTGTTTCGTTTGACGGAAAAGGCACTCCGCGTGCTGGAATTCAATAAAATCCTCTCTCAGCTGGCCGATTATGCCCTGACCGACCTGGGCAAGGAAAAATGCCGCCAGCTGGTTCCGCTTTCTGACTTCAGCGAAATCCAGAAGGCACAGAGCGAAACGGAAGAAGCCGTCGTCATCCTGTCTTATCAGGGCGGCAATCCGCTGTGCGGGTTTACGGACGTGCGGCCTTATCTTTCCCTGGCGCAGAAAGGCTCCACCCTTTCGCAAAAGGCTCTCCTTTCGGTGGCGGAAGCCCTGCGGGCCGCCCGCTCCGCCAGAAGCAGCCTGGTGACCGAGCGGGAAAACACCCCGCTGATCACCTCCAAGGCCTCCCGTCTCCAGGCTTTCCGGCAGCTGGAGGAGGACATTACCGGCGCGATCCTGAGCGAAGAGGAAATGTCCGATCACGCCAGCCCCGCCCTGTATGACATCCGCCGGAACATCGCCAAAGCCAACGAGAAGGTCCGTACCAAGCTCAGCCAGATGGTCCGGGGCGAGATGTCCAAGTATCTGCAGGAGGCCATCGTCACCGTCCGAAATGGCCGATACGTGATTCCCGTCCGCTCCGAATTCCGCTCCAACGTCCCGGGCATCGTGCAGGATCAGAGTTCCACGGGCGCTACTCTTTTTGTAGAGCCCCTGGCGGTCGTCGAGCTCAGCAACGAGATCCGCGAATGGACCGCTAAAGAGCGGGAAGAGATCGAACGGATTCTCTCCGCCCTGTCCGCCGCCGTCGGCGAAAAGGCGGATATGATCGAGCAGAACATCGTTCTTCTGACCCATCTGGATTTTGTGTTTGCCAAGGGCCAGCTGGCCAGGCAGATGCGGGCTGTTTCCCCGAAGCTGAACCAGGACAGGATCATCCGCCTGGTCCGTGTCCGCCATCCGCTGATCGACCCGGAAAAGGTCGTTCCCTGTACGATGGAGCTGGGCACCACCTTTACCACCCTGGTCATCACCGGCCCGAACACGGGCGGCAAAACCGTGACGCTCAAAACTGTCGGACTCTTGACGCTGATGGCCCAAGCCGGCCTGCAGATCCCCGGAGAGCTTGGGACGGAGCTGTCTGTCTTCCACGAGGTGTTCGCCGACATCGGGGACGAACAGTCCATCGAACAGTCCCTTTCCACCTTTTCTTCCCATATGACCAACATCGTCTCCATCATGGAGCAGGTTTCCGACCAGGATTTGGTGTTGTTTGACGAGCTCGGCGCCGGCACCGACCCGACAGAAGGCGCGGCATTGGCCCAGGCCATCCTGCAAAACCTCCTGAACCGGAAGATCCGCACGGTGGCGACCACCCATTACAGCGAGCTCAAAGCCTTTGCCCTGACCACGGCGGGCGCTGAAAACGCCAGCGTGGAATTCGACGTCGCCACCCTCCGGCCGACCTACCGTCTGTCCATCGGCGTGCCGGGAAAATCCAACGCCTTTGAAATTTCCAGAAAGCTCGGCCTGAATGAACGCCTCATCGAGGACGCCAGAAAGCTCCTCAGCCACGAGGCGGTCCGCTTTGAGGACGTCATCGCCAACGCGGAATATCACAAGCAGGTGGCGGAAAAAGAACGGATCCTTGCTGAACAGACCCGCCAGGAAACCGTCCGTCTTAGGCAGGAGGCTGAAAAGCTCTATAACGAGATGGAGGAGAAAAAGCGCAGCGCCACCCAGAAGTCCCGGGAGGAAGCCAAACGCATCCTGGAAAATGCCCGCCGGGAGGCCCTTGACATCGTCAACGAGCTCAAGCACATGAAGCAGACCGGGGAAAAGGCAAAGGCCGGCCAGCTTTACCGCCAGCTCGAGGGAGATCTGGACGCGCTTTCCGAAGGCGTGCAGGCAAAGCGGCCTCATCCCGTTCAGAAAAACAGCCGTCCCCTTCGGGCCGGCGATACTGTCAACATCCTGACCTTCGGCGGGAAGGGCACGGTGCTCAAGCCTGCCGATGAAAAGGACGAGGTGCTGATCCAGGCCGGCGTCCTCAAGCTCAAGGTCCTCAAAACCGACCTGGAGCTGGTGGAAGAAACCAAAGCGCCGCCCAAGACCCACGTGAGCGCCAGCAAAAGCATGAAGGACGCTCCTTCCATTTCCCTATCCTGCGACGTCCGCGGACGGGCGCTGGACGAAGCGATCCAGGAGGTGGACCTGTACCTGGACAACGCGGTCATGGCAGGATATCACGAAGTGACCATCGTCCACGGCAAAGGAACCGGCGTCCTTCGGGCCGGCATCCAGCAGCACTTAAGAAAACACCCGCTGGTCAAAAGCAGCCGTCTGGGCAAATACGGGGAAGGCGAAGACGGCGTTACGATTGTCAATCTCAAATAGCGGACAGGAGGTATATGTATGGCTGACAGGCAGAACATCATGATCGTGGACGACGATCCGAACATCGCCAAGCTGATCCAGCTTCTGTTGGAAAAAGAAGGTTTCGACGTCACCGTGCAGGAACGGGGCGACGACGCGGTGGCGGCCTTCCAGAAAAACCCGCCCAGCCTGATGCTGCTGGACGTCATGCTGCCCGGCATGGACGGCTGGCAGGTGTGCCGGGCCATCCGGCAGACCAGCTCCATCCCAATCATCATGCTGACCGCCAAGGACGACACCTTTGACAAGGTGCTCGGCCTGGAGCTGGGCGCAGACGATTACATCACCAAGCCCTTTGAAAACAAGGAGCTGGTGGCCCGCGTCAAGGCCGTGCTCCGCCGCACCAACCAGAACGAAACGGAAAAAGGCACCCTGTCCTTCCCCGGCCTCACCATCAGTCAGGATAAATACGAGGTCTATTTCCAGGGCAACCGGCTGGACCTGCCGCCCAAGGAGCTGGAAGTGTTGTACTACCTGGCTTCCTACCCCAACCATGTTTTCACCCGGGAACAGCTGCTCGAGCAGGTATGGGGCTTTGACTTTTTCGGCGACAGCCGGACAGTAGACGTTCACATCAAGCGCCTGAGGGAAAAGCTCGCCGGAAGCGAGACCCTCGGCTGGCAGATCAAAACGGTTTGGGGCGTCGGATACAAGTTTGAGGTAAAATAACGTGCAGAGCATGTTCATGAGGCTCATGACCGTTTTTCTGGTAGTCATTATCGCGTGCGTATCGGTCGTTACTGTGATCTATTACAATATCTCCCGGGAGTCCTTCGATAACAGCACGTATAATTACCTGATCAGCCAGGCGGAAACGCTGGTACGCCTGGCCGAGGTCACGGGCTACAACGGCCGGAACACATCCTATAACCGGTATTACGAGGAAATCGCCGACGGTCTTCGTCGGGACTACAACGCCTACTGCCTGGTCAGCGGCAGGGACCGGCAGATTCAGAGCCTTTCGGTGGAAGCCGATCAGCTGATGAACGAAAAACTGCGGCAGACGCAGAACTTTGACTATCTCTCCCCTGCCCTGGACGCTGCCCTGGACGGCCAGCCCTTCCGCAATCCCCTGGTTACCCAGAGCGGGACGATGTTCACCGTGGCCGTCCCCCAGTGGCAGAACAACACGGTCAACCGTGTCTTTATCATCCAGACAGATGCGCAGGATGTACACAGTTCCTTTTTAAAGACGATCTGGCCGGTGCTGCTGGTGTCCGCCATCAGCATTCTGGTCTCCGCGGTGGTTATCTTCATCCTGACCCGGTCCATCGTCCGGCCACTGACCCAGATGGAGCACGCCGCCAACGCCCTGGCCGAGGGAGACTTCACCGTCCGCACCGCCGAAACCGGCGGGCGGGAAACACAGGCCCTGGCCCACGCCTTCAACGGCATGGCCGTCCAGCTGGAGGAGCTTGAAAACTCCCGCAGGGAATTCCTGGCCAACGTGTCCCACGAGCTCCGTTCGCCCATCACGTCTATCCAGGGCTATATGCAGAGCATGCTGGACGGCACCATTCCGCAGACGGACATGAAGCAGTACATGGAGACGGTGGTCAACGAAACCAGGCGTTTGTCCAAGCTGATCAACAGCCTGCTGAACCTGTCCCGCATGGAGCGCGACGAAGTCAAGCTGGCCTTGAGCCATTTTGATCTGAACGAGATGACCCGGCGCGTCATCATCACCAAGATTCAGCAGATCGAGGACAACGAGATCGAGTTGAACGTCGATTTCGCCCAGGATCCTTGCTATGTGCACGCGGACGCGGACCAGATCACCCAGGTGCTGGTCAACCTGATCGACAACGCCCTCAAGTTTACCCCCAAGGGCGGGGAGCTCTCCATCCGCAGCCGGATCGAGAAAAACCTGGTCTACGTGACGATTCAGGACAACGGCGAATCCATTTCCCCGGAAGACGCCCCCCACTTGTTCGACCGTTTCTACAAGGCGGACAAAGCCCACACCGTAGGCAAGGGAACAGGGCTGGGCCTGGCCATCTGCAAGCGCATCATGGAAAAGCACGGTCAGAAAATCTATCTGGTACCGGTGGAACAGGGCGCGGCCTTCGAGTTCACTTTGGAAAAGGGAGAAGCTCCCGCTCAGCCTGCCGCCGCCGAAAGAACGGAAGAATCATGAAGGAACTGATTGCAAACGCCTATGCCAAGATCAACTGGTGTCTGGACATCACCGGCCGAAGAGAAGACGGGTATCATCTCCTGGACATGCTGATGCAGCCCGTCTCCCTTGCGGATACGCTGGTTTTTAGGGAGAGCGATGCCTTGTCCTTCCATACGGAAGGTTCGCCCGTGCCGGAAGGAGCGGACAACCTGGTGCTCCGGGCCGCCCGAAAGCTCCAGCCTTTGAGCGGCGGCCGGGGCGCGGACATTACGCTGATCAAAAGAATCCCCTCCGGGGCCGGTCTGGGCGGGGGGAGCGCCGACGCCGCCTGCGCGCTGAAAGCGCTGAGAAGGTTTTGGAATCTCTCTATTGCAGACGAGCAGCTGATGGAAATCGGCCTGTCCCTGGGGGCGGATGTTCCCTTCTGCCTGTACGGCCACCCTGCCAGGGTGCGGGGCATCGGTGAGATCCTGGAACCGGTCGAGCTTCACGTACCCGCGCATCTGCTCATCGTAAAGCCCAATGAAAGCCTGTCCACACCGGCCGTTTTCCGGGCGTATGACGAAGGAACGGCAACCATGGCCTCCGATATACCGGAAGCTGTTTCTGCCCTTCAGAAGCAGGATTACGCGGCCCTGACAGATCTTTTGCGCAACGCTCTGTATCCCCCGGCCCTCCGGCTTTTGCCCGGGCTGAATGAAGTCCTCGAAGCGCTGACCCAGACCGGAGCCCTCTTTGCCGCCATGAGCGGCAGCGGCTCTGCGTGTTTTGGGGTATTTCAGGATAAAACCAGCGCTGCCCTGGCCCGGACAGCGCTGGAAAACAAATGGAATGACATATCGATTTTTGAAGTCAGCACCATGACGGCAGAACCAAATCAGGAGGTCAGTTCTCCGTTGATGTAGCCCTGCACCAGGGACAGGTGGGTCAGCAGCATCTCCCGGGTTTCTACGGTGGATTTT
This sequence comes from Christensenella sp. UBA4379, assembly GCA_002391225.1. Classification (GTDB taxonomy): domain Bacteria; phylum Bacillota; class Clostridia; order Christensenellales; family Aristaeellaceae; genus UBA4246. Next base: position 5,763 of record DGRV01000012.1, on the reverse strand, counting down.
TTGTTGGTCAGCACCAGCGCCTGGTAGTTTTCCAGATCGGAATACAGCGCGGTAAAAGCGTCCTGCGGCACATAGGTTTTTCCGGTCAAGTTGGCGCACATCTGGTTCACCTGATCCATGCTGTAGATGTACTGCCGCACCAGGCCCAGGTTATAGGATGTGGTGGAATTGGTCGTGGATTCCAGCCGGTTGGCCGTCGAAATGGCTGCCGCCACGTTGCTGCTTAATCCGTGGTAGAAAGTATCCGCTGTCCGGCCGCGGAAGGATGAAAGAGAAATGTTCCGCACGCCCAGAAAAACGACCAGGGCCAGCAGCACGACCATCACGATCAGCATGATCCTGTTTCTTACTGTGATATAACCGCCGCGGTTTCTGTTTTGCGCCGCGTATTGATACATCTCCATCCCTTCTTTCCCGGCCAATGTCATTGCCATTGTCAGAATCGGCGGGTGTCACAGCGAAATTCGCTGCTTATTCGTCCGCCTCAGTCTGTTTCATTATATCATATTTCCCACAAAACTCAATTGATTTAAGCTGAAAGTGGTTTTTTTAAGAATATATTCTGAGTTTTTTAACACTTTTGTGGGAGTTTATTACCTGTTTTTTTCGGCTTTTATCATTTATTTCACATTGTCTCTCTTGTCCGGTGATATTGGGCTTTTTATAGGGCTCAAACCCTTTTTCGCGAAAGGAATCATGATGATCAAGCTGAATTCCGTCAGCAAGCGCTATGGGCAGCTCCGAGCGCTGGATCAGTTCACCGCTGAGATCCAGAAAGGAGAATTGGTGGGCCTCCTTGGGCCGAACGGGGCCGGGAAAACCACCCTGATGAACATCCTCACCGGCAATCTGGCCGCTTCTCAGGGGACGGTCCTGGTCGGCGGCCATGACATCGTCTTTGAGGCCTCCAAAGCCAAGCGGCTGATCGGCTGGCTGCCCGAGCATGTCCCGCTGTACACGGAGATGACAGTCTTCTCCTTCCTTCTTTTTGTCTGCGAGCTCAAACAGGTCGTTCCGAAAGACCGGGAACGTCATATTGCCGATATCGCCCGCCTGACCGGGATTGAAGCCATTCTGAAAAGGCGGATCGGCAACCTTTCCAAAGGGCTGCAGCAGCGGGTCGGACTGGCGCAGGCGCTGTGCGGCGATCCGGAGATTCTGATTCTGGATGAGCCGACAGCCGGGTTAGACCCGCTGCAGGCGGCGGAATTCCGCAGCCTGCTCAAGCAGCTTCACCATCAGCATACGATTCTTCTTTCCTCCCATATCCTGGCGGATATGGAAGGGATCTGCGAGCGCGTGCTCATCATACGGGAAGGCCGGCTGATCCGTGACGTCCAGCTGTCCGGCGTGGCGGAGGGAGAGGTTCACCTCCACGCCCGGATCGCCATGGGGAAAGACCGGCTTTTGCCCCTGCTCCGCTCCCGTCTCTGGGTCCGGACAGTCACCGCCCAGGACAGCGCCGAAGCGGGAATTTCCGATGTGCTGATCATTTCCGACGATCCGCAGCCTGAACGGATGCTGTTTTCTCTGGCGGCGGAGCAGGACGCCCCGATTCTGATGATGACCCGGGAGCGGAGCACGCTGGAAGAAATTTTCCTTGAAGCCATGAAGGAGTAATCCATGTTCGCCATTTACAAGCGGGAACTCAAAAGCTATTTCCAGACCCCGGCCGGTTATGTGTTTATCGGCATTTTTCTGCTGCTGGGAAGCGTCTTTTTTATCATCGGGAATTTGGCGGCCCGTTCGGGCAGCATGCTGTCCCTGCTTTCCAATATGAGCTATGTCTGGATGCTGATCTCCCCCATTCTTTCCTTTAAGCTGCTCAGCGCCCGAATGGAGGGCGGGGATCAGATTCTGTTTGCCTCTTCGCTGTCCCTGACCCGGATCGTGCTGGGCAAGTACCTGGCCGCCTGCACGATTCTGTTGATTTCTGTCCTTCTGTCTTTCATCTATCCTGCCATGATCGCCTGGCTCGGCACGCTGTATGTACCGGAAACGGCGGTCGGGTACTTGGGCTTTATTTTGCTGGGCTTTGCCTTTTTGGCCCTGGATATGCTGATCGCCAGCCTGACGCGGACCCCTATGGTAGCCGTCATCGCCTCTTTCGGGGTGCATCTGCTGCTCTGGCTGTCCGATCTGTTTGCCCAGGCCGTCTCTGTTCCGTTCATCAGCGCTCTGCTTTCCTTCCTCAGCCTGTATGAAAGGATTTCTCCATTCCTGAACGGGCGACTCAGCCTGGCCAACCTCCTGTTCGATCTGAGCTTCTGCGCGGTCATGCTGTTTTTGTGCGTCCGGGTGCTGGACAGCCGGCGCTGGAGGGAAACCGCATGAAAAAGCAGAACCTCTCTCAGCGTCTCCGCTCGCTGCTGATGAGCCGCGCCTTCCGCTGCGGCGGTTATTCCGCCCTGCTGACGGCCCTGATCATCCTGCTGGTGCTGGCGGTCAACCACCTGGCGGCAATCCTGGAAAACCGCTATTCCCTGACCGCGGATTTCTCCTTCAACGCCCTGACCGTGCAGAGCGAAACCACCGCTTCCGTGCTCAAAAGCCTGGACAAGGATGTGCACGTGTACTATGTCCATACGAACGCCGGGATGACGTCTTCCTCCCTGTCAGAGGACGATATGCGGGTGCTGCTGGGCCGGTATCAGACGGCTTCCTCCAGACTGACCTGGTCCGAAGAAAACATCGTACAAAACCCCGCCTTCAGCGAACAGTTCGCCGACCTTCTGACCGGCAAGGAAATCACCGCCAACTGCCTGGTGGTCCGCTGCGAGGAGACAGGCCGGGTCCGCGTGCTGGATGAAAGCGACTTTGTCTCCCGCTCCTATGACATGAATACCGGCTCCTTCCAGGTGACCGGCTATACGGTGGAAAAGAACCTGACGGAGGCCCTTTTGTACGTATCCCGCACGGAAGTGCCCACTCTGCAGGTGCTGACAGGCCACGGCGAGCTCACGACGGCAGACCTGGCCCACATGACCTCCTTCCTTTCCAGCAACAGCTATGACGTGCAGCGGGTTTCCGCCGCCGAACTGAACACTCAGTACCCCCTGCTCATTGCCTGCCCGCAGTTTGACCTGACGCAGGATGAGCTGGAGTTGCTGCTTCACTTTGCCCAGCAGGGGGGTACGTTTCTGGTGCTTTCCCGTTTTTCCGACCCAGCGGAGCTGCCGCGGTTTGGGGAGCTTTTCCTGTACTTTGGGCTCCGTATTCTGCCGGGGCTGTGCGTGGCTGACGCGGAGGATAAGGGAAGCTATTACAACGATTCCCCCGCCATCCTCGCTCCCTACATGCAGACGGTGCCGGAGCTGGCCAAGCTCACCCAGGATGGAAGGGACTTCCTGCTGTTGACCGGTGCCAGGGCATTTGAAATCCTGACGGAGCGGGACAGCTCGATTTTTGCGGAAAGCCTGCTCAAGTCGGGCAGCGCGTATCTGCACAGCGCTTATGAAGAATCCCTGGACAAAGCTCCGGACGACCCGGAAGGCTACTTTGACCTGGCTGTCTATGCCCGGAGGTATTATGACGACAATTCCAGCAGCCGGATGATCATGGTCGGCAACGCGGACCTGTTCTGCGAACAATGGATGATGGAAAACACCTATTCTCCTGAATTTCTCCTCGCCCTGCTGCAGACGCTGAATGGGGAAAACGCCCTGGACCTTCATATCGTGCAGAAAAACGCCGTCAGAGCCCCGCTTCGCTCCGCCTCGATGGCTTTGCCGGCCATCCTTTCCCTGCTGCTGCCCCTGCTCATCTTTGTCTTAGCCGTATTGATCCTGGTCCCCCGGAGGAATCTCTAACCGATGCAGAAAATCGAGAGAAAAAAAGAAAAGCAGTTGTCCTCCAAACTGCTGATTGCCGCCGCCGTCGTATTTCTTTTGCTCTGTGCCGGGGCGATCCTGCTGCTGAACCGCCCGGAAGCACCCGTCCGCCCAGAAACGGAAGAGCGGGAGCTTCTGCTCTATGAGAAGGACCTGTCCCTTCTTTCCTCTATTACCCTGTATAGAAACGGAGAACAGAAGGTAAGCCTCCTTTATCAGGACGGCAGTCTCCTCCGGGAGGACCTGCCGGAAACACCCCTCAGCGTGTCCGCGTCTGAAAGCCTGCTCAGCCTCGCGCAAAGCCTGACGGCGGACGAATTCATCATGGAGCTGCCGGAGCAAACCTCCATCCCTCTCGCATCTTACGGGCTGAACCCGGCGGAGCGAAGCGCCGTTTTCCGTTATACGGATGGGACGGAGATTTCCCTCCTTGTGGGGTCTCTCATGCCCATTGAAAACCCGCGGTATTACGCGATGGTCGCCGGGCAGAACGTCCTCTATTCCGTCACCCAGGACGTGCGGGACACCGTCAGCCGGACATCTGAAAACCTTCACCCGGTGCAAAGGCCGCAGATCAACAGCGAGCTGGTGGACCGGATTACGGTGAACGGAGATACGGAGTTTGACGCCATCCGGACCGCCCAGGGCTGGCAGATGATAAAGCCCATTTCTTATCCCCTCTCCAAAGGATCGATGGACAATCTGCTTTCCCAGCTGGATAACATTCGCTTCGCCGGGTGGATCGGGTATGCGGATCAGGTGAACCTGACCGAGCTCGGCCTCTCCGAGCCAAAGAGAACCCTGACGATCACCTTTGCCGAGACCGTGGTCACCGCGCCGGATGACAAAGGACAGGAACAGTCCTTTACCCTGCCGTCCAATCAGATGTCCTTTGCCATGGGAAACAGCCGGAACGATACGAGCTTTTACATGCGCTATGAGGACCAGGTATACACCGGCACGGTGCTCTCCTTCAGCTTTTTGCAGAATTTCTCCTGGGAAAAGTACGTGGAGGCTGATCCCATTTCCTCCGTTCCGGTACAGTCCCTGGACCAAGTCATTCTGGAAACGAGCGGGCAAAAGACCATCTATGACATCACCTACACGGAACGGGTAATGAAGAACAACGAGTTTGAGACGGACGAATACGGGAATATCCTGTACGATATGGGCGTTGCCAGCGGTGGAAAAGCTGTGGACGCGGACAGCTTCGTCCGCTGGTATCAGTCCCTTTCCTGTCTGCGCGGAACACAGCGCACAGAGCAAAAAACGCAGACGGATTATGGGGACCCGCTGCTGACCCTGACGCTGGTCCGTGAAGAGGATGGATTTAAACGAACTATCTCCGTCTGTCCCTACAGCTCCGTTCAGAACCTCCTGTTTGTGGACGGCGTAAGCCTGTATCTGATCGACAGCGGCTGGCAGACATCCATGACCCAAGCGCCATAATAGCAAAACAGCGCCCCGAAGCATAAGCAGGGGCGCTGTTCCTATTTTTTTGTGATCAGAATTCCGCGCTGCCGGTGGTGCGCGGGAAGGGCAGAACGTCGCGGATGTTCTGCATACCGGTCAAATACATGATCATCCGCTCAAAGCCCAGGCCGTAGCCGGCGTGCGGGTTGGTGCCGTAGCGGCGAAGCGCCAGATACCAGTCGTAGCTTTCTTCCTTCATGCCCAGTTCTTCGATGCGGCGCTGCAGGATGTCCAGCCGTTCCTCGCGCTGGCTGCCGCCGACCAGTTCCCCGATGCCGGGCACCAGGATATCGACAGCGGCCACCGTTTTTCCGTCGTCGTTCAGGCGCATGTAGAAGGCCTTGATGTCCTTGGGAAAGTCTATGAGGATGACGGGCTTCTGGAAGTGTTTTTCAACCAGGTAACGCTCGTGTTCGCTCTGGAAGTCCGTGCCCCAGTGGACGGGATACTCAAACTTGAC
>DGRV01000077.1:17221-42905 GCA_002391225.1 Christensenella sp. UBA4379 | reverse complement strand
ACTGGCTGAGCGAATGCACGATGTTCACGGACAGAAAGATCGCAGAAAACTAAGGTAGGAGGTAGCGCTCCCTCTGGTCGCTGAAAAAGGTAGGAGGTAGCGCTCCCTCTGGTCGCTAAGGTAGAAGGTAGCGCTCGCTTACGCTCGCTAAGGTTTATAGTGGTGACTAATCACCTCCTACTTCCTAAAAGGTAGGAGGTAGCGCTCCCCTTGGTCGCTAAGGTAGGAGGTAGCGCTCGCTTACGCTCGCTAAGGTTTATAGTGATGACTAATTACCTCCTACCTACTACTTCCTACCTCCTACCTTTTTGCCTTTCGCCTGACAAAGGATGCTTCCATCAATATTTTTAATAGAAGGTGCTTATATGACCCAGCCTACTGTACTTTCCCTGACGAAGGATACGAAATTCACCGGTTTTTTGATGGTCCGCATGGCGGAGCAGCGTCAGTCCTCCAAGGGGGACAAATACCTGGACATGACGCTGGGAGACGCCACCGGGGACCTGAACGCCAAGGTATGGGACGGGAAAGCGGAGCCGCCCCAGACCGGCTCGGTGATCAAGATCCGCGCCACCGTACAGGAGTACAACGGCAGGCTGCAGTTTCGGGTGGAGCAGATGCGCAAGCCCATGCCCGAAGACGACGTCGACATGACCCAGCTGACCCTCTGCGCCCCGGAAAAGCCGGAGGACATGTTTCAGAAGATCCAGGACACCATCGACGCTATGCACACCGAGGACCTTCAGAAGATCCTGCGGGAGCTGATCAGCGCATGCCGGGAAAAGCTGATGTACTACCCCGCCGCCCAGCGCCTGCACCACGCGGAGCGCAGCGGCCTGCTCCATCATACCACCTCGATGCTGAAAACGGCGGACGCCATTCTTTCCGTCTATCCCTTCCTGAACGGGGACCTGCTGCGGGCCGGCGTCATCGCCCACGACCTGAGCAAGACCACGGAAATGCTCAGCGACGAGAGCGGGAACGTCCGCGATTATTCCACGGAAGGGCTGCTGCTGGGCCATCTGGTGCAGGGCGTTTCCGAGGTCCGCGCCGCGGCCGACCGGGCCGGGGTCACAGGGGAATATGTGCTGCTGCTGTCCCACATGGTGATCTCCCACCACGGCACCGCGGAGTTCGGCAGCCCCCGGCCGCCCATGTTCCCGGAGGCCGAGGTCCTGCACATGATCGACGACCTGGACGCCAAGATGAACGAGATGGAGGCCGTCATGAAGCGGACCCCGCCGGGAGTCTTCAGCGAAAAGATCTGGTCGCTGGACCGCCGGCTCTATCACCCCGTCTATCAGACTGAGGAGCCGGAAGCGGAAGAACCACAGGTACCGGAAAAACCGGAAAAGCCGGAAAAACCGGCCTTCACCGGCTATCGCCGCGCGGATGCCGATACGGCGTATCAGGGTTTGCTGTAAAGAGCTGTAAAGAAAAGGAAAGGAGTTTTGCCATGATGAAGAAGACTGTATGCTGGATGCTGCTCGCTGTCCTGCTCGTGCTCCCCTTTGCCGCGCTGGCGGAAGGGACTGTCTGGCAGGAAGGAACGACGGAAACCTTCACCGCTTCCGGCGGGATCAGCGCCGAACAGGCCCTGCAGGGCTACATCGACCGCGCCTTCGGCCTGTCTTCCGGCATCGTGCCCAGGGCGGAACCCCGGGGAAGCCTGCTGAAAGGGAAAGAAGCCGAGGTATATGAGTACCTGGCGGAAGAAATTAAAAAGGTTGCCAGCGGTCAAAGAACGTCTACAGAGTTTGAAATACCCTATACGGTGTATTTGGATCAGACTTCCTATGATGCGGAAGAGCTGGGTGTGGATAATATTGTTCTGGATAATGCCATTACAGACGAGGCCGTGAACAGTATATCTAAAAAAACTGACGTTGATATTGGCACAGTTCAAAAAGCTCTGCTGGTTGATTATCCTTATGATCTCTATTGGTACGACAAAACAGCCGGATGGCAAACTTCATCAGAAGGTATTACTGCTCATTATTCCGGAAAGTGGTATCTGAGCTTGGCAGGAGACCATATCACTGTGACATTGCATGTCGCCAAAGAGTATTCTGCTACCAATGAAAGAGGAACGACAGTGATGAATCCCGCCCTCCCCGCCGCGATCCAGACTGCGAAGCAAAACGTGGAAGCCATTGTGGAGGATTATCAAGCCAAATCCGATATTGACAAGCTGCTTTCCTATAAGAAAGAAATTTGTGACAGGGTTGAGTATAACTTCCCGGCAGCGGAGGACGGCGCGGACTATGGCAACCCCTGGCAGCTGATCTGGGTGTTCGACGATGATCCGGCGACCACGGTGGTCTGCGAGGGCTATTCCAAGGCCTTCAAATATCTCTGCGATCTGTCAGAGTTCCAGACGAAGCTGACGGTTTCGCTGATGTCCGGAGACATGTGGGTGGACGACGAAGAAGCCGGGCCCCACATGTGGAACTTGGTGGCGATGGGGAACGGCAAGAACTACCTGGTGGACGTGACGAACTGTGACGGAGACGCCGTCGGCGCTCCTGACCTGCTGTTTATGAAAGGATACACCGTCCATCCCGATTCAAGGACTTATGGTTATGACGTGGGCCATGGAACGATGGTTTATTATTACTACGATGACGGCACCCTGAGCCTGTATTCAGCCGAAGAGCTTGCCGCCCACGGGGAGGCTTTTGACCCGGCTTCCTATCCCGCCGCGAACCTGCACGGCTACACCCTGACCATCCCGGAGGACACAGTCTACATCGACAGCCAGGCCTTCGCGGACCTGGGCGAGCCGGTCAATATCCTGATCCGGCGGAGCGACGTCACCATCGCCGACGACGCGTTTTCGGGCAGTGAGGTCATCCTGATTGGCCCTGCCGAGCTCAAAACCTGGGCCGATCAGCAGGGTATTCCCTTTGTACTGATCAGCGATCTCCCCGAATAATGTAAAAAGAAGCGAAATACTTGACGAAAAGATTAAGAATTGTTACAATATGATGAAGAACCGAACCGATGCCGTTTTCCTGTTTTCCGGTTCTCTCTGAAAGGTAAAAGTTGAACGGCCAAGGAGGCTTTCGTCATGAAAAAAACAGCAGCGTTGCTTTCCCTTTTGCTCTGCGTGAGCCTGCTGCTTTCCGGCTGTGCGCGGGAGCAGGTGGTCTATCAGGAGGTGTCCGTGGCCCAGCCCACGGCGGTCCGCCAGCAGGACATTTTCAATACGGCGACGGAAGCGCCGGCCGCGCCGGTCATTTCCTTCCCGGAGGAGTCGGAGGAGCCTGAGCAGCCGGCCCAGAGCTACACGCAGGCGGCCGCCGTTCCGCAGCCGGTGGAGCAGAGCCGGTACGCCGGTTCCACGCCCATCCCGCTGAACCCGGTGGACATGCCCACCCCCACGCCCCGGCCCGATGTCACCTTCGAGTATGAAACCTACCAGGCGGCCATCGGCTACAGCTTCGAGGCGCCGGCCGGCTGGGAGATCACCACGGACGACAGCACCACCTTCGTCCTGACCGACCCGGAGACCCGCGACGGGGTCAACGGGCAGATCACCATCACCGTGCAGAAGGTGGACAGCGGTTACCGGGTGAACCAGCTGAGAAGTGAGCTCAACAACCAGCTCAGCGAGATCAAGCGCAACTACGTCGAGTTCAGCCAGGCCACCATGACCGGCCGCCCCCTGCTCAAGTACGACGGGTATTACAATACCTACCGCGGCGTCACTTATGACGGGATCATCGTGCGCGGACTGATGCACATGTGTCTGGCGGAGCGGCGCATCGTCACCCTGTCCTTCAGGGCGTCCGGCTGGTACAACACCAGCTATACCCGGGTGTACAACCGGATCAAGAATACGATCAAATAACGGCGAAAAGCCGATGGCGCCGCTGACGGGCCCCGGGCCGGGCTGGAAATCCCTGTGCCCGCGCCGCCCGTCCGTGGCGCCTTTTTCACTGGAGGATGTTGTCAAGTGTTCCGGCGTGCTTTCAGCGTTTTCTTTATCTTCTGTTTTTTATGCGGTCTGTGTGCTTTGTCCCCTGTCCGGACAAACGCGGAGGGCTATGAGCCCCTGCCGGAACTGCTGATCTTTCAGCAGCAGAACGTGCAGAAGGACCTCGGCGCCCAGCGGAAGGAATGCCGCACCTACCCCAAAACCGCCAACGAGCAGGTGAATGAGCAGGTCCGCCAGGCGGTAGACCTGCTGGCGGACGAAACGCTCAACCACCTGCCCAAGCACGGGGGAGAGGTGATGACCTGGGCGGATACGGGGGCCTCCGTCACCGTCACCGGCACAAAGCTGGCCTCCTTCCTGATCCTCTCCCATGTGATCCACGAGCGGGAGCAGACCTATGTCTCCTTTAGGACCATGACCTTTGACCTGGAGGGGGGCCGGGAAATCACCCTGAACAACCTGCTCGCCCCGGAGGCGGGGGAGCTGATCCGGGCGGCGATCCGGGACCAGCTGCGGGCCTACTTCCCCGGCTCCCGGGCGGACGAAAGGGCGCTTCAAAAGCTGGCGGATGGCTACGAAAGCGCGCCCTTCACCCTGACGCCGGCGTACCTGATGTTCCATTTCCGGGCGGACGCCCTGTATTCCGGGCACAATACGCTGATGCACGTGTGGATCCCCTATTCCTGGCTGACGGACTGGCTGACCGGCTTTGCCAGAGAGCAGACGGATAACAGCCGCTATCTCCTGGCCGCCCCGACCTTTGACGACGGGCCGAGCCGCGGCGTGACGGCGAACGTACTGTTCATTCTGCGCAAATACTGCGCGGGCGCGACCTTCTTTAACAATGGCCCCCAGATGGCCAAGTGCCACGACTACATCCAGTGGGAGCACGACGCGGGATACGCCGTGCAGAGCCACACCTGGTCGCACACCGTCGGCCTGCGGGACAAAAACCAGATCTTCATTGAAAAGCAGACTCTGGAGGACCTGCAGGTCTCCCTGATCGGGCTCAAGCCGTATTACATGCGGTCCCCCGGCGGGGTCGACAACGAGTACGTCCGGGTGAAGATCGGGATGCCCATCATCCGCTGGAACGCCAGCACCTACGACGCGGTCAGCGATTACTCCCTGTCCCGCAGCCGGGGCGTCCTGACCTCGACCCTGACGGACACGGCGGTGATCCTTTCCCACAACCTGGCCCAGCACAGCGGGCACAACTGCGAGCAGCTTCTGTCCATCCTGCAGCAGCGGGGCTATCTGACGGTGACGTCGGACGAGCTGTTCCGCATCCGCAATGTGGAAATCAAGAACGACACGGTCTACACCGGGGACGAAACCGGCGCTACCGGCTGGGAGCGGGCGGAGGCGGAGGCCATGCTTCAACGCGAGGGCGTCCTGCCCGCGCCGACCCAGGCGCATTCTCCCGAACCGGCCGGCATGCCCGCAGCTACGGAAGCGCCCAAATCGACCGAAGCCCCCGTCTCCGACCCCACGCCGTCCCCCGCCCCCACCGAAACGCCTGCCCCGGAGACGACCCTGATCCCGGTGGGCCTGCCCATCCCGGACCTCACGGAAACGCCCTGGAGCGGAGAACTACGCGTATCAACGCCCAGGCCGGATAGGGATTAGGGAATAGGGATTAGGGATTAGGGATTAGGCAATAGGCATTAGTCATTAGTCATTAGTCATTAGGCATTAGGGCTGTGAGGGCCCAGCGTGCTGGCAGGCCCTGGACAAGGGATTAGGCAATAGGCATTGGGCCGACGGCAGAAATTACGCATTACGCATTACGAATTACGCATTTGGCAATTTAGTGATTTTTTAATAGTAAAGGAACAATTATGCCTCAATACAATGCAGACAGTCTGAAGGTGCTCGAGGGGCTGGACGCGGTGCGCGTCCGGCCGGGCATGTATATCGGGTCCACGGGTTCCCGGGGCCTGCATCATCTTTTGTGGGAAATCGTGGACAACGCCATTGACGAGGCCATGGGCGGCTATGCCACCGAGGTCCAGGTGACGCTGTACAAGGACGGCTCCGCCTCCGTGTGGGACAACGGCCGCGGCATGCCGGTGGACATCAACCAGGCCACCGGTGTTTCCGGCGTGGAGCTGATTTTTACCCGCCTTCACGCGGGCGGCAAGTTCGGCAACGACAACTACGCCTATTCCGGCGGCCTGCACGGGGTGGGCGCTTCCGTCGTCAACGCCCTGTCCCGCTGGCTGACCGTGGACGTCTACCGGGATTATTCCCACTGGCAGATGAAGTTCACCTCCGAGGAGGAGGACGATGAAGGCAAGGTGAAGGCCGGCATCCCCTCGGTGCCCCTGACCCGGGTCGGCAACGCTAGGAAGCGCGGCACCCTGATCCGCTTCCTGCCGGACGACCGGATCTTTGACACCACGGAGTTTCAGTACGAGACGGTCCGCAGCCGCCTGGAGGAGCTGGCCTATCTGAACAAGGGCCTCAAAATCTCCCTGGAGGACGAGCGGCAGAAGGACCCGGAGACCGCCCGCAGGGAATACTGCTTCGAGGGCGGTATCGTCGACTATGTCCGCTTCCTCAACCAGGGCAAGAGCGCCGTCAACGAAGATCCCATCTTCCTGACCGGCGTCCAGAACGACGTCCAAGTGCAGATGGCCATTCAGTATACGGACAGCTATACGGACTCTTTCTTCTCCTACGTCAACAACATCCCGACCCGGGAGGGCGGCACCCACGAGATCGGCGCGAAGACCGCCCTGACCAAGGTGTTCAACGAATACGCCCGCCGCATCGGCGCCCTCAAGGATAAGGACAACAACTTGTCCGGCGAGGACTTCCGCGAGGGCATGACCTGTGTGCTGCTGGTGATGGTCAAAAACCCCCAGTTTGAAGGCCAGACCAAGGGCAAGCTGGGCAATACCGAGGTCAAGCCCGCCGTGGAAACCGTGATCACCAACGAGCTGACCCTCTACCTGGAGGACCTCAAGCACCAGCAGCTGGGCCAGGCCCTGGTGGAAAAGGCCCTCAAATCCGCCCGGGTCCGGGAGGCGGCGCGCCGCGCCCGGGACATCGCCCGCACGAAGAACGAGCTGGAGGCCGCCCCCCTGGTGGGCAAGCTTTCGGTCTGCACCGGACGCAACCCCAAGGACAACGAGCTCTTTATCGTCGAGGGCGACAGCGCCGGCGGCAGCGCCAAACAGGGCCGCGACCGCCGTTTCCAGGCCATCCTGCCCCTGCGCGGAAAGCCCCTGAACGTGGAAAAGAAGCGCCTGGACGCCGTCCTGGCCAACGAGGAATTCCGCTCCCTGATCACCGCCCTGGGCACGGGCATCGGGGAGGATTTCAGCCTGAGCGCTCTTAAATACGACAAGGTCATCATCCTCTCCGACGCCGACCAGGACGGGGCCCACATCCGCGCCATCCTGCTGACCTTCTTCTACCGCTATATGCGGGAGCTGATCAGCGAGGGCCACGTCTACATCGGCATGCCGCCGCTGTACCAGGTCCGCAAAGGGGACACCCAGCATTACGCCTATGACGACCGAGAATTAAAGAAGGTGACCGCCGGCCTCAAGGGCTACGTCCTTCAGCGCTACAAGGGCCTGGGGGAAATGAACCCAGAGCAGCTCTGGGAGACCACGATGGACCGCCAGCACCGAAAGCTCATGCAGGTGACCCTCGACGACGCGGCCGCCGCCGAGCGGATGATCAGCCTGCTGATGGGGGACAAGGTGGACCCAAGGCGGGAATACATCATCTCCCACGCGGACTTTAACAAGGAAGACCAGTTCGACGCCTCCCACGGCGCCCACGCCCAGCAGGGAAACGCCGCCCATTCGTGAGCGGCCGGTAAAAGTTATTCTTTCAAGTCAGCGAACGGACGGCTGCCGAATGAAAAAAATGCTGCGCGGAACTGACGGCGGCCATTGGTCTGCGTATCAATCAGGGAGCCTGTTGGCTGAATGACAAGAAGGAGAAACGCTGTTATGAAGAAATGGATTCTGCTGGGCCTTCTGACCCTGGCGCTCTGCTTTGGCACAGCCGCAGCTGAAGAAACGACCATCCTGGGAAAGCCCTTCCCGGATTTTACCGCCGTGGACAACCAGGGCAACACCTTTACCCTGTCCGAGCAGCTCAAGACCCACGAGGCTGTTCTGATCAATCTCTGGGCCACCTGGTGCCCGCCCTGCAAAATGGAAATGCCCTACCTGAACGAGGTGTACGAAGCCTACAAGGACCGGGTCGCTTTTATCGCCCTGTCCAAGGAGCCCAACGACACGGCTGAAAAAATCGACGCCTACATCCGGGACAACGGCATCCTCTTCCCCATGGGACGGGACGAGAATGAAGCCCTGTACCGCTACTGCGGAAGCAGGGGCATTCCCACCACGGTGATCGTGGACCGCTTTGGCAATACCGGCTTCCTGCGCGCCGGCACCTTTTTCAGCGTCGGCGAAATCAAGCGGGTCGTCGAGGCCTTCCTGGGCGACGGCTATACGGAAACCGTTTCCCTGACGGACATCCCGAAGGACACCGCCACCCGCATGCTGCCCATCGCCGAGACCTCCCGGATCTGTGTGGAAAACGCGGACGCCAAGCCGGTCATCTTCAACATCGACAACGGCACGCAGACCCTCGAAGCCTATGTGATCCCCGGAGAGACGGCCCATCTGCGCGTGGATGCGGCGGCTGCCGACAATCCCGCCGACCTGATCTTTGATGACGGGTTCCAGAACCACTATTACGAGCTTCTGACCCTGCTGAATCAGGAGCGAGGCGCCTTTGCCTACGACGTAACCATGCCAGGGGCGGATGCCGCGGAATCTTTTTCCTACGTGGGCCTGGCGAACCCGGTAACCGGTCAATTCCTTTCCGTCGTATACCTGATTGCCGGGGAAGACCATGTGGAAAACCTCGCCGCCGCGATTCGCGGGGAGGGCCATGAGGTCACCTGGGAGTTCGGCCAGACTGTTCAGCAGGAAAGCGCCGCTCCTCAGGCTTACGTCCTCCGCGTCACCGATCAGAACGGGGACCCGGTGCCGGGCCTGATGGCCAACTTCTGCACCGATACCCTCTGCACCATGACCGTGGCCGACGAAAACGGCGTCATCCGCTATGAGGGAGCGCAGGGCACCTACCACGTCCAGCTGATCATGGCCCCGGCTGGCTACAGCTTTGACCCGGCGTTTGAGATGTACGTAGGGCCCGCCTACGGGGAATGGAACCTAAGGATTAAGAAAGACTAATGTCTTTCTCGATAGGGGGACTTTGTCCCCCTATCGGGGACCCCCTACGGATTTGCCTCTCGCCCTTTCAGGGCTCCCGGGCGGCAAATCCGCAAGGTATGTATTTTTGCTCTCGCAGGTCAAGCCTGCTTCGCAAAAATACTCCTCGCACCGGCGAAGCCGGTACTGCGGATTTAAAATGGAGGAGCTTCGCCCCTCCAAACCTCCCGGAGATTTAGATATCCATTTTTCTTTGTTGCATAACATTTTCAGATGATTTTTTCCGTCAATCGAGGGGACAGCCCCCGGACGGGATGGGATGGACTGGCATGCGGCTCAAAACGCTGAGGCTGCAGAATTTCCGCAGCTATCAAAACCTGATGATGACTCCGCCGGAGGGCGTGACGGTCATCGTGGGGGAGAACGGCGCAGGGAAAACCAACCTGCTGGAGGCCGTTCATTTGTGCTGTCTGGGCCGTTCCCACCGCACCAGCGACGACGGCGACATGATCCGCCACGGGGAGGAGAGCGCCGCCGTTCAGCTGTTTGTGGAGCGCCGGGACGGCACCCACGACATCGGCGTCCGTCTCTTTCTGCATGAGCGCCGCAAAAAGCTCCTGCACATCAACGGGAAAAACGCCTCCCGCATGGGGGACCTGATCGGCCATGCCACCTGCGTGATCTTCAGCCCCGAGGACCTTTCCGTGGTGCGGGACGGGCCCGCCGTCCGGAGAAGGTACGTGGACATGCTCCTGTCCCAGCTGCAACGGGCGTATTTTTACGCCCTGCAGACCTATACCGCCGCCCTCCGCCAGAGGAACGCCCTGCTTCGGGACATTGCCCTGGGGGGCAGTAAGGCCCAGCTTTCGGTCTGGGACGAGCAGCTGGCTCGGGCGGCGGCCCCCCTGGTGCGCCTGCGGGCCCAGACGGCCCGGGCCCTGGACCTGGCGGCGAACCGGCATTACGCCTACATCAGCGGCCGGGAGGAGGAAGTCTTCCGCGTGGCCTACCAGAGCACCCTGCCGGAGGACGAGCCGGAGCAGGCGATGCTGTCCCAGTTGCAGGCCAGGCGGGACGAGGAGCTGCGCCGCTCCACCACGGTGGTGGGGCCGCACCGGGACGACCTAAGGCTGACCCTTTCGGGCCGGGAGCTGCAGGCCTACGGTTCCCAGGGCCAGGCGAGAACGGCGGCCCTGGCCCTCAAGTTGGCGGCCTTCGACCTGCTCAGCGAAAGCCAGGGCGAGCCGCCGCTGCTCTTGCTGGACGACGTGCTGAGCGAATTGGACCCCTTACGCCGCCGCCGCCTGATCGACCGGGTGAAAAACGCCCAGGCCCTCTTGACCTGCACCGATCGGGGGGACTTTATCGGGGCCGAACCGGCGTGCGTATTGGAAGCGAAAAACGGAAACCTGTATAATGCGTAATGCGTAATTCGAAATGCGTAATGAGCGCCTGACGGCGCGGATGCACGTTGGTCAAGCGTTCCATCACCACAAAAAATAACGCATTACGCATTATGAATTACGCATTCAAAAAAGACTCGAAAGCGAGCGATGCGCGATGGATATTGAGTTAGTAGTCAAGATTGGTTCTATGGCGCTGATCCGGCGGGAGGACAACGACATCGACTATAACCTGTTTTCCCGCCTGGGCGGGGAGCTTCGGCCGGGCATGGCCCTGGTGTCCTCCGGGGCGACGGAAATCGGGCGCTTGGACTATCTCAAGCGGACCGGCCGGGAGCTGACCGGCGACCCGGAAGCCAACAAGACGGATTATTCCGCCCAGGGCCAGGCCATCCTGATGGAGACCTACCGGCGCTTCGTGCGGCCGGAATACTCCATCCGTCAGGTGCTGGTGGAGCACAACCACTTTAACGACCCGCAGAAGCGGCGTCACCTGCGCCAGCTCCTGTCTCACTGCGCGGACCAGGGGGCCATTCCCATCATCAACTACAATGACGCCGTTTCCGATGAGGAAAACCGGAAGCTGGAGCTGTTACAGATGCAGCAGGCCCACCCGGAAGAGCAGGTGGTGGAGTGCGTCGACAACGACGAGACCGCCGCCGTGGTCAGCGAGCTGATGCAGGTCAGGCATATGGTCCTTCTGACCAGCGCCGACGGCATTTACCGCGACCCCAAAGACCCTTCCACCCTCGTGCGGGACGTCTTTGCGGCGGACGGGGAGGAGCTGACCCGGATGGTCCGGGAGCTGCAGACCCACTGCGTAGGCGCTTCCCGGGCCGGGGCCAACGGGGCCGGGGCCAAGCTGGAGTTCGCCCTGCGCTCTGCGCTGCAGGGCGTCTCCGTGACCATCGCCAACGCTAAAAAATGCCGGCTGTCGGACATCCTCGAAGGCCATGTCCCCTGTACGCGGATCGGGATCCGGAAGGTGGCGGAGGGATAAAGCGATCACACACAGCTGCGCCCGGAAGAAAATAGTATACGAACCACGCTGAAAGCCTTCGGCTTTTAAAAACCACTCCTCCGCATCGCCTTAAACGGCTGTGCGAGGGAGTGTTTTTCGTTTGATTGTTAATTGTCTGACCGCGCGGGCTTACTTTCCTCCGTACGCCCAGGCGTAGCAGTAGGCCTGGGTGCGGGCGGCGAAGGGCTCGGCGCGCAGGAGCGCTTTGATCTCTTCCTTTGTATACCAGCCGGGGACGATCTCCTCGGCGTCGGAGGTGCTCTTGCGGAAGTCCCCCTCCGCTGTGCCGAAAACGCAGATGTTTCGCTCGTTGGCAAAGCCCACGGCGCTGTAGCTGTTGTCCAGCACGTCGCGGATCTGGGTCAGGCGCAGGCCGGTTTCCTCCCACAGCTCGCGGCGGGCGCTTTCCTCCGGCGTTTCGCCCGGGTCGATCAGCCCGGCGGGGAAATTGTAGATCCACTGGGCCATCGCCATCCGGTATTCCCGGTTGACGAGGATGCGCTCGCCGCTTTCGTCCGTCAGGACCATGACCACGGCGTTGGGGACCTTGTTCTGCAGCTCCTCCAGGGTGCGGATGTCCGGGTTCCGGCTGATGATCTCATAGGTCTTTGAATGCCCTTCGGCGGTGAGATAGTCCACGTCGTAGCGCGTGATGAACCGGCCTTCCAGGATTTTCCGGATACCTTTGTACTCCATGTGTTCCTCTCCTCCCTGGCGAACCCATCGGCGGCCCGCCGGCGATCAAGCGGTATGTTTTTATTTTTTGGCGTACATCATGATATTGATCACGCCGCCTACGGCGGTGCAGATCAGGGCGCCCGGAAGCATCCAGGGGGCTTCGTTGGGGCCGAACATGGCCAGCAGGGCCAGGGCGATGCCCGCCAGACCCAGGATGATGCTCGCGGCAATCATCAGGGGGTTGGAAGACGTCTGATTTTTCATTTTCATTTTCCTCCTTCTTCGTCCGCCATGCGAAGGCTGGACGGACGCTTTACAGCTTCATAAACAGCCTGGCGCTCCAGAATTCCATCCCGAGCTCCTCCAGGTAAAAATGCAGGATCGCCCGCCAGTTTTTGGCGGCGGCGCTGACTGTAATGTAGGCCGCTTCCCCGCGCACCGCCCCGGCGGCCGCCCGGAACAGGGCGGCGCCGATGCCGCGGGAACGGTAAGCTGGGACCACGTAGAGCTCCTCCGCCTCAAAGCAGGGCGTCCCCGCCGGCATGACGGAGGAAGCTTTTTGGGTGTTCTCAGTCAGGCCGAAGAGATAGCCCACCGGGCGGTCCTGGTCAAAGGCTAGGAAGACGCGGCGGCCCGCAATGTCCTCTGCGGTGTTGGCCCGGTAGCCCCGGCAGCTGTCTTCCTTTTCCCAGTCTTTAGAAAAGGCGATCAGCGTGTCCAGCACGGCGTCCGAAAGCTCCGCCTCCCGGATGCTGATCCCCGGGGGCAGGGCGGTTTCCCGGTTCATGGGCGGCTCCTTCAGCGCATGGCCTTTTGCTGCAGGAGCTCGACGGCATCGGTGTGCTCCCAGGGCAGGTCAACGTCGGTGCGGCCGAAGTGGCCGTAGGCGGCGGTCTGGCGGTAGATGGGGCGCTTTAAGTCCAGCCGTTCGATGATGGCGTCGGGCCGCATGTCGAAGGTCTCCCGGACGATGCGGGAAATCTCCTCGTCGGGCAGGATGCCGGTGCCGAAGGTGTCCACCGTGAAGGAGACGGGCTCCGCTACGCCGATGGCGTAGGCCAGGGCCACCTGACAGCGGCTGGCCAGGCCGGCGGCCACCACGTTCTTGGCCGCGTGGCGGGCGGCGTAAGCGCCGGAACGGTCCACCTTGGTGGGGTCCTTGCCGGAGAAAGCGCCGCCGCCGTGGGGGGCGTAGCCGCCGTAGGTGTCCACGATGATCTTGCGGCCGGTCAGCCCGCAGTCTCCCGCCGGGCCGCCGATGACAAAGCGGCCGGTGGGGTTGATATAGTACTTGGTCTGGTCGCTCAATAGCTCCGCGGGGATCACGGCCTGCACCACGTGTTCGATCATGTCTTTGCGGATCTGCTCCTGGGTGACCTCTTCGTCGTGCTGGGTGGAAATGACGATGGTGTCGATGCCGACGGGCTTATCGTCCTCATAGATCACCGTCACCTGGGCCTTGCCGTCCGGCCGCATGTAGGGGCAGAGCCCTTCCTTGCGGACCTTCGCCATCTGCCGGGTCAGGCGGTGGGCCAGGGCGATGGGCATGGGCATCAGCTCCGGCGTTTCGTCGCAGGCGTAGCCGAACATCATGCCCTGGTCGCCGGCGCCGGTCTCCTTTTCGCCGCTGCCGCGCTTTTCCAGCGCGTCGTTCACGCCCTGGGCAATGTCCGGGCTCTGGTCGTGCAGGGCCACCAGCACCGCGCAGGTCGCCCCGTCGAAGCCCTTCTTGGCCCGGTCGTACCCGATGTCGTTGACCACGGACCGCACCAGGTCCTGGACGTTGACGTAGGTTTCGGTGGTTACTTCGCCCATCACCGTGATCAGGCCGGTGGTGGCGCAGGTCTCACAGGCGACGTGAGCGTCCGGGTCCTTTTCCAGAATCGCGTCCAGCACGGCGTCCGAGATCTGATCGCACATTTTGTCCGGATGACCTTCCGTCACCGATTCAGAAGTAAACAGTTTCCGCATGGAGTTTCCTTTCCGGCCGAACAAGGCCAACAATTTATATGAGGGAGGAGGTAGGAGGGAGGAGGTAGGAGGTATATACCTGAGCGAGCGTCAGCGAGCGCTACCTCCTACCTGAGCGACCAAAGGGAGCGCTACCTCCTACCTGTGAGCAAAGCGAACGAGCTACCTCCTACTTGTGAGCGAAGCGAACGAGCTACCTTCTGCCTGTGAGCGAAGCAAACGAACTACCTTTGCAAAAGCGCGCCGGACTTACAGGCAGTCCGGCGCGCAGTGAATGAAAAACATCGTGTCGCCTTATCTGCCGGCGGTCATCCCGCCGCTGGAATTGGCACCTCGCGGATCTTCCGCCGGTTGCCGGGCTTCATCGGGCCAGTCCCTCAGCCGCTCTTGATAAGGAGGTATGTGATTATCTGCCGGTTTGCACCGGCAAGGGTATTATAGCGGTTCTTGTCCGGGATGTCAAGCCAATCGGAGGGTTCATCTTGACACAGCAGGTATTTTCAAGTACTATCAAAGAGCCGAGGGGAAAACTCCGAGGCCGAAGAGTGAACAAACAATGCGCAGGCGGTTGCTCCATCCTCCCGAAAGGGGGTGATGCGTATGAGGATCACCTTCCACATCGGTCCGTTTACGGTATCGATCCTTGTGAAGCGTACCCATACAAAGAACAACCGCCACTCTGCAAAGTGACGGCTGGCTTGCGGCGTGAGCCGCATCTTCTAGTCTGAACTCGAGGAGCAACCGCACGCGGTTCACTCTTCGTTTTTATTGTATGCCGCTTGACGGGGTTTGTCAAGCGGCATTTTTCGTCTTCTTACACGCTCAGATACCTATCCATCACCCACGCAGAAACTACATACATCACAGCGGAGTACAGGAGGGCGATCCCTGCGCGGACCAGCAGGATGGCTTCGATGCTCATGCCCGTGCGGAACTGGTTCTGGATCCAGCCCAGCAGGATGGTCAGGAGGATAAAGAACAGGAAGGCGAGGAAGCCGTTCATCCTTTTGCCGTTCAGCAGGGCGGAGGAGACGATGTCCGCCAGGAAGGCGATGGACACCGTGGCCAGCCAGGAGGCCAGCATTTCCACCACCAGGCACAGAATGCTACGGGCGTTCAGCTGGATCTGGTCGTTGATCATCCGGACGAAGTCCTGGAAAAACTGCCACAGTTCTTCCAGCGTGCCCAGTTTGCTGAACAGCAGCGTCACGTCCAGCAGGCCCAGCAGGAAGAAAAACCCGCCGGCCAGCGCCAGGGAGAGACCGTTTTCCAGCAGCTTTGCCCCCAGGATCTGGAAGCTGTTTCTCGGCGTCATGTACAGCATGTAGCCCTGCTTGGTGTTCATGTCCCGGTGCAGGGTCAGCACGCTCTGCACCCCGATCAGTATGGTGCCGCCCATGGCGATAAAGAACAGCAGCATGCAGCTCAGGCCGATGAAGCCGTGGTTTTTCTGGTCCAGGAACAGGGTGATCAGGAAGGCCAGCTCCGCCACCGCGGTGACGCCCAGGATGATCAGCTTCAGCGCCCAGGTTTTCCGGATCTCGTATTTCAGCAGTTTACTCATTGTATGAAACCTCCGTATGCCCGTAGATCTCGCGGTAGCGGTCCGCCATCGACACATGGTCGGCTTCCCGCATCTCCTCCAGGTTCCTGACCTCGATCAGCTTGCCCTGCTTGATGAACACCGCCGTGTCGCAGACGGCCTCCATCTCCTCCACTAAGTGGCTGGACAGGAGCAGCACCTTGCTCTCCGAGGCTTCCCGCAGGATGCAGTGTCGGATCTCGTCCCGGGCCAGCAGGTCGATGCCGTTGAAGGGCTCGTCCAGCATGTAGACCTGGGCGTCCCGCGCCATCGTCACGGCGATCTTCAGCTTGGCCATCATGCCGGAGGAGAGGGTGCGGGTCTTCATGGCGCCTTCCAGTTCCATCTCCTTAAGGAGGGATTTATATTTGGTGGCGGAAAAGTCCTCAAAGAAATCGCCGTAGTAATCGCCTACGTCCTTGACCGACATCCAGGAATAGAAGTAGGGCTCCGTGGACATGTAGGCCACGTGCCGGCGGCTTTCCACCCCGACCGGCTTCCCTTCGTACAGGACCTCCCCGCTGGTGGGCTTCATCAGGGCGGCGGCCATCTTCATCCAGGTGGTTTTGCCGCTGCCGTTGGGGCCCAGCATGGCGTATACGTGGCCGGGGGACAGGGTGAGGCTCACGCCGTCCACCGCCGTTTTGGTTCTAAATTTCTTGGTCAGATTGTTACTGGTGATCATCTGGTTCGTCCTCCTTCTGGATCAGTTGGATCGCGTCTTCCCGGCTCAGGCCCATGCCCTTTAAATCAGTAAGGAAACGGGCGACGGCCCGGCGGGCCATCTCCTCCCGGAGCTTTTGAACGGCCTCCTCGGAGCCGGTGACGAAGGTGCCCAGGCCCCGCTGGGTCTGGCAGAGGCCTTCCCGTTCCAGTTCCTGATAAATCCGGGCGGCAGTGTTGGGGTTGATGCCGTACTGCAGGGCCAGGTCCCGCCCGCCCGGCAGCTTTGAACCCGGGGGCAGCTCACCCGTCACGATCTGCTGCTTGATGCGGGTGGCGACCTGCAGCCAGATCGGGATCATCGGATCAAAGTTCATCGTGCCACCTCCTAAAGAATTAGTGCACTGTGTGAATAGTACACTATGGTTCTGGAATTGTCAAGGGGAAAAATAAAATTTTTTTCCTTTTCGGACTGCCATTTCCCTTTCTCCGGCCGTATCAATACATGCAGGCCGGAACGAAGGGCCCGCGGAAAGAAAAGAAACACTTGGCCGCCGTTATGGCGGCGTTGAATGGGAAAACCATCGTGATACGCAGAGGAGGCGTTTGGTTATGAAGTGTGAACATTGCGGAGCGGCTCTGGAGGTCGATCAGCTCAAACAGGTCAGGTTCTGCCCTTATTGCGGGGCGGAGATTGAAATCAAGGAAGAAACGCCGGAAACCATGGCCGGCGCCATCCACGGGATCGCGAAGACCTTCTTTAACCAGACCGCCGACAAGATCCGCTATAACCGGGAACACGCCGCGGAAATCGCCGAGCAGAAGCGCAAGGAAAAGGAAGAAGAAGCCAAGAACACCCGAAAGATCATGATGTGCATGATGGGCGGCCTGACCGTACTCATGGTGATCATGATGGTGGTCATGAGGCTGACGGGGGGAAATTGAGGAAGGCATTGGGGAATAGGGATTAGGCAATAGGGAATAGGCATTAGGCAGTAGTGCCGGATGATATGAGTTGTATATGGCAGACGCCGCTCTCGGGATGGGAGCGGCGTTTGGTGTTGGTGGGGGGGCGGAAGGGGATGGATGATTGTGTCAGAAGAATGGCAGATACGGATTTTTTGAAAAAGCCTCGGATCTTCTCTTTTGGCTCATGTATCAGACTTTTTGGAAGAATTTGCGAAAAACGGGGAGAAAAGGATCTTTTGTGCCAAAAATGCTGATAGTACAGGGCAGAACGTATGGTTGGGTCCGTTTCTTGATAAAGGGATGCCGGATATGGTATCATGAATTCCGTCAAGGGAAGCTTCCGAATGATCATCCCAACGACCCATCTTGTTGAAGGAGGTATCTGTCATGAGCATCACACTGATCGTCATCCTGGGCGCTGTATTTCTGCTTCTTTTGCTGCTGGGCGCCGGCTATCTCAAAGCGCCGCCGGACAAGGCCTACATCATCTCCGGCATGGGCCGCCGCCGCATCCTGATCGGTAAGGCGGGCTGGCGAATCCCCTTCCTGGAGAGGGTCGACGTGCTTTCCCTTCAGGTGCTGACGGTGGACGTCAAAACCTCCGAGGCCGTGCCTACCAACGAATTTATCAACGTCATGGTGGACGGCGTCGCCAACGTAAAAATATCCTCTGACCCCAAGCTCCTGGAAAAGGCGGCGGAAAGCCTGCTCAACATGGACCGCAACCAGCTGATCGCCATGGTCACCCAGGTGCTGGAGGGCAACATGCGCGAGATCGTCGGTTCCGTGGGCCTCAAGGAAATGGTGCAGGACCGACAGGGCGTCGCCAAGAAGGTATCTGAAAACGTCATCCCTGACATGGCCAAGCTGGGCATCGAGCTGGTGAACTTCAACATCCAGAACTTCCGGGACAACGCCGGCACCATCGAGAACATGGGCATCGACAACGTCGAGCAGATCCGCAAGAACGCCCAGATCGCCAAGGCGAACGCCCAGCGTGACATCGCCATCGCTTCCTCCCAGGCCCAGGAAGAGGCCAACGCCGTCAAGGTGGAGACCGAAAAGAAGATCGCCGCCCAGAACGCCGACCTGCATGTGCAGGAGGCTGAAATGAAGGTGCGGGCCGACACCAAGAAGGCCGAGGCCGACGCCGCCTACGCCATCCAGCAGGAGAGCCAGCGCAAGACCATCGAAATCACCAAGGCCGACGCCGACATCGCCCGCCGGGAAAAGGAAACCGAGCTGGCCGAGCGGGAAATCGCCATCCGCGAGCGCAAGCTGGACGCCGAGGTGCGCAAGGCCGCGGACGCCAAAAAGTACGAGGCTGAAAAGGCGGCCGAGGCCGACCTGATCCGCCGCCAGCGCGACGCGGACGCCAAGAAGTACGAAGCCATCCAGGAGGCCGAAGCCAGGAAGGCCGCCGCCGAAGCCGCCCGCTTTGCCATGGAGCAGGAGGCCGAGGGCATCCGGGCCAAGGGACTGGCCGAGGCGGAAGCCATCGAAAAGAAGGCCGAGGCCCAGAAAAAGATGGGCGAAGCCTCCATTCTCGAAATGTACCTGGCCGCCCTGCCCGAGGTGGTCAAGAACGCCGCCGCCCCCCTGGCCCAGACCGACAAGATCGTCATGTACGGCGACGGCAATTCCTCCAAGCTGGTCCGGGACGTCATGCAGTCCAGCAGCCAGATCATCGAAGGCCTGAAGGAGTCCACCGGTATCGACCTGGCCTCCCTGATTGCCGGCTACACCGGGGCGAAGATGATCCAGGGCACGGAACAGGACGGGCAGGATCAGGAAAAGTAAACAGCATACACATTCCCAGTGCAAGGGGCTGCCGCGCCGCGGCAGCCCCCTTTTGAAGGATGGGCGGTTTTGCGGAAAATGAGAAGATTTTCCGGAATCTTCCGTTTTTTCTCTCTTTCCCATTGACTTAGAGGGTACTTTAAGAGGTATCATACAGGCAGACGAAATTCGTACCATGATTGGATCAGGGAGGATCGCAATGAGAAAGATCAATTGGGGCGTCCTGGGCACGGCGGACATCGCCCGGGGCCAGACCATTCCTGCCATGAAAACGGCGGACAACTGCACCCTGTACGCCATCGCGGGCCGGAGCCTGGAGAAGGCCCAGGCCTTCCAGCGGGAATTCGGCTTTGAAAAGGCGTACGGCAGCTACGAGGAGCTGCTGAACGACCCACAGGTGGAGGCCGTCTATATCCCCCTGCCCAACGACCTGCACTGCGCCTGGTCGGTGCGGGCCCTGCAGGCCGGCAAGCACGTGCTGTGCGAAAAGCCCCTGGCCGTATCCAAGGCCCAGGCGGAAACCATGTTCCGCGCGGCGGAGGAGAACGGCGTCTTCCTGATGGAGGCCTTTGCCTATCTCCACAGCCCCATCGTATCCACTGTCCGGGCGGAGATCGAGGCCGGGACCATCGGCGAAATCCGCTATCTGGAATCTGCCTTTCTGACCGGCCGCCGGCCGGACACCGACATCCGCCTGCGGAAAGAGACCTTCGGCGGAGCCATGTACGACCTGGGCTGCTACGCCATGAGCATGGCCCTGTATCTGATGGGCAGGGACCCGGAAACCGTCCGCGCCGCCGCCCAGTTTTCCGAAAAGAAGATCGACCTGTACACCACCGCCCTGCTGCTCTATGAAAACGGGGCCGTCGCCAAGCTGGACTGCGGGATGCTCCTGCCCCAGGGCCGCAGGGACCGCCTGCACATCTACGGCACGAAGGGCGAGATTCATTCCCCGGTACAGTTCAACCAGATGGGCGAGATCCCCTATACGGTGATCCGGGACGACAGGGCGGAAACCAAAACCGTCACAGCTTTGAACAACTACCGCCTGGAGGTCGAGCAGCTGGGCCGCTGCATCACCGACGGAGAAAGCCCTCGGGTCTCCAAAGCCTTCTCCCTGCGGTGCGCGGGGGTGATGGACCAGATCCTCGAGCAGATCGGGTACTGAGAATGAAATGAACAGAAAAACCAGCTTAGGAACGAGGAGGAACTGAGGGAGTTCTTTGGCGGGGGAGGATCAGGCCGACTGTGGAGGCACAGCTGGGCACATCAAAACGGGCTGCTTTGCGGAGAGCAGACCGTTTTGATGTGTATAGATCATTCAGGGGGCCTGTTCCCAGTGCACGTCCCCGTATACCTGGCTGCCGTTCTCAATAACCAATTCGCCGCCTGTGGCGATGGTCAGCGTACCGTCCGTGACGTTCAGGACGCAGCCGGTGCAGACCGTCAGCGTGACGCCATTCGGGACCGTGACGGCAGCCTGGGACATGATCTGCGTATTGCACGGCAGAGTCACATCGTCTGTCAGGATCATGTCCCCCTCCAGGAAGAGTTCGTCCATCCGGGGGTCGGAAAGAAACGTGCGCAGGGACTGTTCGTCCATGGCCCCGCCGATCAGATAGACACCGTCCGCCCCTTCGGCGAGGGTAAAGAAACCGCTGCGAATATACACGGTGCTGTAATCAGCTATTGTCCCCAGGGCGGCGTTCAGAGTGCCGCCGTTTACCCAGACCTGAGCGACGGCGTTCGGCGTGCCGGTGGCAGGATCCCAGTCACTGAGGGTCTGCACAAAGCCGCCCTCCGCCAGGGTGAGGCTGCCGCTCTCCAGGATGCGCAGGCTGCTGAAATGGCTGTCCCCGGTTTCGACCCGGAGTTCTCCGGCCAGCGTGACAGGCCAGTTCAGGTCGACAGGCTCATCGTTCACAGAGACGACGATGACGGTGCCGGTTAATGTATCGCCAAGAGCCTGCAGTTCGGCAGAGGAGGAAACGGTGACCGGTTCTTCATCCTCCTGCTCCTCTGTGACGTTGATCTGAGTCTGTCCCGAGGGATAGGTTCCCCTGTACAGGCTGGCTACCATGGCCGCGTAATCGGTGGAGGTAAAGCCGCCGTCAAACTGTGTATTGGGAGCCAGGCAGACGTGGTTTTCGGAAGGATCCTTGCTGATGACGCCCAGCCGGGGGCTGGTCCCGCCGAGGCTGCTCCAATCGCGGCTGAGAATATGGGTGAGGGCGTCTGTAGCGGAGAAGCCCATGTTCTTCATCGCGCTGGTGACCACAGCGCTGCCCAGGTTGCTCTGGTCCGAGTCCACTCCGATCATCCGGCCGTTTTTTTCATCGGCGGCCTGGATCACGGCCTGGCACATACTGCCGCCGCAGCTAAAGATGATTTCTATGCCCTGGTCATACCAGGACGCCGCTTTTTGGTACACGATGGGTTCCGGCGCGAAGGTGCCGGTGTAGGCGCGGGCAACGGTGACATCACCGGTGATGCCCAGTTCAGCAGCGGCCTGATTGACCCCCGCGATGAAGCCGTCGCCGAAGCCGATGACGTCTGGAATCGCCATGCCGCCCAGGAAACCCAGGGAGCGATAACCCATCCGGACAGCGGCGTAACCGGCCATGAAACCGGACTGCTCGGTATCGTACTGGACGCAGTACACATTGTTTTCCTGCTGGTTCTCCATCGTGCTGTCCAGACAGATGAAGCGGGCGTCGGGATGCTGCGTCTGGAGGCTGTTGACTGCGTCGGAAGCCATAAAGCCGACGGTGATGATGACGTCATAACCATTCTGAAGGGCAGCGGCGGCGTCCGTTATATAGATGAAATCAATTTTCCTTTCTCCGCAGAAAGTGGAAACAGCCGTTTTCACATCCCAGTCCAGGGTGCCCCTCCCAGGGTTCGGTTCGTCCCCGACCACAGCCACGCGGGGGAGGTAGGGTTCCGGGGTGACGGTAATCGCAATCCCGCCGGAGGGATAGGTTCCCCTGTACAGGCTGGCTACCATGGCCGCGTAATCGGTAGCGGTAAAGCCGCCGCCGAACTGCGTATTGGGGGCCAGGCAGACATGGTTTTGATCAGGATCTGCGCTGACGACGCCCAGCCGGACGCTCGTCCCGCCTAATTCTGCCCAACTGCCGTTCAGGATGCGGGCGAGGGCGTCCGTGGCGGAGAAGCCCAGGTTCTTCATCGCGCTGGTGACCACGGCCCTGCCCAGATGGCTCTGGTCCGAGTCTACACCGATCATCAGGGCGTTTTTCTCGTTGGCGGCCTGGATCACGGCCTGGCACATATCTCCGCCGCAGCAGAAGATAATCTCCGCGCCCTTGTCATACCAGGATGCCGCTGTCTCATATACGGCGGGTTCCGGAGCAAAGGTGCCGGTATATGCGCGGGCCACAGTGACCTTTTCTTCGATCCCCTGTTCGGCCGCCGCCTGGTTCGTGCCCAGGATAAACCCGTTGCCGAAGCTGACCACGTCGGGAATGTCGATGCCGCCCAGGAAGCCGAGGGACCTGTATCCCATCCGGACGGCGGCGTAGCCAGCCATGAAGCCGGACTGCTCGGTATTGTACTGGACGCAGTACACGTTGTCCTGCTGATGATCCACTTCGGCGTCCAGACAGATGAAGCGGGCGTCCGGATGCTGAGTCTGCAGGAGATTCACCGCATCGGAGGCCAAAAAGCCGACGGTGATGATCACATCGTAGCCGTTCTGAAGGGCGGCGGCAGCATCCGTGGTATAGGTGCAGTCCAGGTTCCGGGCCTCGCAGAACGCGGAAACAGCCGTCCACACCTCCCCGTTCAGGGTGCCGTCCCGGGGCGTAGATTCGTCCCCGACCACAGCTATGCCGCGGAGGACCGTCAGGTGCGGCGTATTGTCAAAAGCGTTTTCAGCTACCTGCACGTCCGTCGGGATCACGAGGATGCCGGATAGATTTTCACAGCCCGCGAAGGCTTCTTCCTGGATCTCCTTCAGGCTCCCGGGCAGGGAAAGGGACTCCCCGAAAGCGGCGGTGCAGAAGGTCATCGTCAGCAGACAGACGAACAACAGACGCAGCGTGGATTTCATGATATTACCTCCCTGACAGCGAATGACAGAGGATGGCCTCGGTCCCATAGAACGGATGGAGGGGTTACCGTTTATGATATCATGAAATCCAGTCCGGAAGGTGGGCAGCCTGCCCACTTTGCGAAATAAGTAAATATCCCGCCGATCCAGGCAAAGGACGGGCGGACGTCTGGGGAACGGATATCCCGGCGTATGTTTTTTTGATATATTTTGTGCAATCCGGCGGCGTGATTGCTGGACAATCCAGGAGCGATGGTTTATGATGTGACTGAAATGGCCCGGGCCCGCTGATGCGCCGGCCCCTGCCCAAAGGCGGGCTGATCGCAGCACGGAACCACCTATTTTATGGAGCTCTGATCCGATGAACAGAAAGAAAATCCAGCTACAACTGCCTTTGACGGAATTTGTCTATAATGGCTGTTTTGCCGCGGCCAATTTCCTGTCTGTCTTTCTGACGGCCATCGGCTTTTCCGCCGGGCAGATGGGGCTGATGACGGCGGCGCTGAACGGCGTCGGCATCATCTCCCAGCCGACCTGGGGCGTCATTTCCGACCGGATCCGGTCGGTGAAGCGCTGCTTCATGCTCTGCATGGCGGGCACGGCCCTGTGTGCTCTGGCAGTGCCCGGCCTGTCCCGAGGCGGGGGCGGCTGGCTGCCGGTCCTGGCCGTCGTGCTGGTGGTGATGTACTTTTTCTTCCATCCCTCCAACATGATGATGGAGCTGTGGCTGGTCCGGGTCAGTAGCCATCCGCAGCTCAGGATTCCCTACGGGAGCGTGCGCAGCTGGGCCTCCGTCGGCTACGCCCTGTTCAGCCTGGCCTTCGTGCCGGTGACCTGGGCGATGCACGTAAGGAACGTGTATTACTTTTTCGCGGGCTTCGCCACCCTGTCGATCCTGCTGACGGCCCTGATCCCCGCCGAGAGCGAAGGAAACCCGGCCCGGGAAAAGCGGCAGCGCCTTCGGGATATGCCCTTCCGCTCCATCCTCGATACCTGGATCGTCGGGTACGCCGTATTCGAGATCCTCTACCAGATCCCATTCAGCTGGCGGGTGACCTACATGGTGTTTACCCTGCCGGAGTTTCAGGTGGATAACAGCCTCTACGGGGCGCTGATGTTCGCCGCCGGCATCTGCGAGGTGCCGATGCTGCTGATGGTCCGGCGTTTTTCCGGCCGCTTTGGCTGGGGCTGGCCGCTGATGCTGAGCGTGGCCCTTCTGTCCGCGGAGTACCTCCTGTACGTCCTGGGCCATTCCGTGGTGACGCTCTTTTCGGCCCAGCTGCTGCGTGGGTTTTCCTACGCCCTGTATGTCGCGAGCCGCTACCAGTACCTGAGCCGCCTTGCCCCGGAGGGAATGGAGGCCAGCACCCAGGCTCTGGTCAACTCGATCAGCGCCGTGGCCAGTCTGGCCGCCGCCGCGGCCGGCGGCTTCCTGCTGGAGGCTCTGGGCACGCGGAGCTTCTTTGCCCTCCTGTGCGCCCTGCAGCTGATTTCCGGCCTCTTCTTTATCGCCCACCACCTTTTCGCCGCCCGTTTCCATCACACCGCCCCCAAAGACAGCGGCTGCAGGCTGTTTGCCGTTTCGCGGGAGGGGACGTGAAACAATCATCATATACGATCCATTTGCAAAGAACGCTGAATAAGCTGGAATAAACATCATGCCCCGGAGCCGCCAAAGGCGCTCCGGGGCATTGCTATTCATTACGCATTACGAATTAAGCATTACGCATTGTTTTAGGTGTTCGCGATCCTGTGCCCGTCCTGTACGCTCACCACAAAGCCAGTCTCGCTGTCTTCCGCGTCTACCACCAGGGTGTCGCCGGGGAGGGCGGCGCCTTCGATCAGCTTGCGGGCCACGAGGGTTTCCACCTTGGCCTGCAGGACGCGCTTCATGGGCCGGGCGCCGTAGACGGGGTCGTAGCCCATGTCCAGCAGCTTGTCCTTGGCGCCCTGGGTGAGCGTCAGGTTCAGCTGCATGTCGGACAGCCTTGCGCGGAGCTTCTTTAAGAGCAGCTCCACGATCTGCTCCACCTGAGGCTTGGTCAGCGGGGTGAAGATGACGGTGTCGTCGATACGGTTGAGGAACTCGGGGCGGAAGGAGGTCTTGAGCAGGCGGGTCACCTGGTCCCGGGCTTCGGGGCTCAGGCTGCCGGCTTCGTCGATTCCTTCCAGGATCTGCTGGGAACCCAGGTTGCTGGTCATGATCAGGATGGTGTTCTTAAAGTCCACTACCCGGCCCTGGCCGTCGGTCAGCCGGCCGTCGTCCAGGATCTGCAGCAGGACGTTGAACACGTCCGGATGGGCCTTTTCCATCTCGTCGAAGAGGACCACGGAGTAGGGCTTGCGCCGGACGGCCTCGGTCAGCTGGCCGCCCT
>DGRV01000077.1:16098-17144 GCA_002391225.1 Christensenella sp. UBA4379 | reverse complement strand
TAGCCCACGTATCCGGGAGGTGCGCCGATCAGACGGGTGACGGAGAACTTCTCCATGTATTCCGTCATGTCGATGCGGATCAGGCTCTTTTCGTCGTCAAACAGGTTCTGGGCCAGGGCCTTGGCCAGCTCGGTCTTGCCCACGCCGGTGGGGCCCAGGAAGAGGAAGGAGCCGATGGGCCGGTTCTCGTCGGAGACGCCGGCGCGGGAGCGCAGGATGGCGTCCGCCACGGCCTGCACGGCCTCGTCTTGGCCGACGACCCGCTCATGCAGCTCTTCCGGCAGGCGCAGGAGCTTTTCCCGCTCGGTCTCCATCAGCTTGGAGACGGGGATGCCGGTCCACCGGGCGACGATCTTGGCGATCTCCTCTTCGGTGACCTTGTCGCGGAGCAGGACGTTGTCGGGCTTTTCGGACTTCTCCGCCTCTTCCAGCTCTTTCTGCAGCTTGGGCAGGGTGCCGTATTTGAGCTCCGCGGCCCGGTTCAGGTCGTACTTGCGCTCGGCGGCGGCGATGTCGGCGTTGGTCTTTTCGATCTCCTCGCGGAGCTTCTGCACCTTGCCGATGTCGGTCTTTTCGTTTTCCCAGCGGGCCTTCATGGCTTTGAAGGTCTCCCGCTCCTGGGAAAGCTGCTCACGCAGCAGGGACAGGCGCTCCTGGCTGACCTCGTCGTTTTCCTTCTGCAGGGCGGCCTCCTCGATTTCCAGCTGCATGATCTTCCGGCTGACCTCGTCCAGCTCGGCGGGCATGGAGTCCATCTCGGTGCGGATCATGGCGCAGGCCTCGTCCACCAGGTCGATGGCCTTGTCCGGCAGGAAACGGTCGGAGATATAGCGGTCGGACAGGCGGGCGGCGGCGATCAGGGCGGCGTCGTGGATCTTGACGCCATGGAAGACCTCGTAGCGCTCCTTGAGGCCGCGCAGGATGGAAATGGTATCTTCCACCGTGGGCTCGTTCACCATGACGGGCTGGAAACGGCGCTCCAGGGCGGCGTCCTTTTCGACGTACTTGCGGTATTCGTCCAGGGTGGTCGCGCCGATGCAGTGCAG
>DGRV01000077.1:0-16031 GCA_002391225.1 Christensenella sp. UBA4379 | reverse complement strand
CGCCCCGGGCCAGCATGGGCTTTAAGAGGTTGCCCGCGTCCATGCTGCCCTCGGTCTTACCGGCACCGACGATCAGGTGCAGCTCGTCGATAAACAGGATGATGCGGCCGTCGCTCTTTTTGATTTCGTTCAGGACGGCCTTGAGCCTTTCCTCAAATTCGCCGCGGTACTTCGCCCCGGCAATCAGGCTGCCCATGTCCAGGGAGAAGATCGTGCGGTCCTTCAGGGAATCCGGCACGTCGCCCCGGACGATGCGCAGGGCCAGCCCTTCGGCGATGGCCGTTTTGCCCACGCCGGGCTCGCCGATCAGGACCGGGTTGTTCTTGGTCTTCCGGGAGAGGATGCGGATCACGTCCCGGATCTCCCGGTCGCGGCCGATGACGGGGTCCAGCTCGTTCTTTCTGGCCCGCTCCACCAGGTCGGTGCCGAACTTGGCCAGGGCGTCATAGGTATCCTCCGGGTTTTCACTGGTCACCTGGCTGTTGCCCCGGACGGAGGACAGGACCGCCAGGAAGCCTTCCCTGCGGATGTCATAGCGGGCAAAGAGGGCTTTAAGGTCCCGGTCCGGGTTTTCCAGCAGGCTCAGGAACAGGTGCTCCACGGAGACGTACTCGTCCTTCATCCGCTGGGCGATCTTTGCCGCCTCGTTGATGGCCTGGTTCAGGTCCTGCGAGACGTAGAACTTCCCCTGCTCCACCGAGCCGCCGCGCACCCGGGGGCACTTGTCCACCAGGGCGGTCGCGTCCGCCGTGACGGCCGCTACGTCCTTGCCCATCTTCCGCAGCATCTGCGGGATCAAGCCCTTTTCGTCACTCAGCAGGGCGCAGAGCAGGTGGGCCTGCTCCAGCTGCTGGTTGGCGCGCTCCGTCGCCAGGGACTGGGCGCTGCTCATGGCTTCGATGCTTTTCTGCGTATATTTCATTTCGGACATTGCTCATTCCCACCCTTCATGTCTGATTGTTTTTGATCTTCTTCGAAAAGTCTGACTATCTTTGACCTTTCAAGAACATTATACAGAAATCCGGGAGATTGTCAAGGGGTGGAAAAGATTTTTTTATGGAAGATATTGGGAAACACAAAAAAATCTTGACAAGTTTCGGCTCTGATATTACACTAAATATGTTAATGTATGATCATTGGATGTTTGGTTGGGAGGTTGACATACATGGAAAATCAGAAAAAGCTTGCTTATGAAAGGCCGGAAATAGAGGTCATTACCCTGGATGAGGATAGCTTCCTGGTGACGTCGTCTGGCAACGGAGGCTCTGGCCGCGTTTGCAATTTCGACGTTTGCTTTGGCGACGGCTGGAGCTGCGTGATCGACAGGTGGCTGTTCGGCGACTGAGCGGCAGCGGTCCGTCATACGCCGCCGGCGTTCGCCGGTGCGCTGTTGTTCTTCTTATAAATATATGATAATAGACACCGTGAAAGCCAGGATCATCCTGGCTTTTCGTGTAGAAAGGACCGGTTTTGCTGCAGACAATCAAGGTGCTTCATCCGGGCGACAAGACGGTCGCCCTGCTGCTGGGAAAGCAGACCGCGCCGGAACACCCAGCGGAACTGCTCCGCCCAAGCCGGTTTGTTTTCTATGTCTTTGCCGGGGACGGCTATGCGCTGTTTCATACGCTGACCAAAAAGACGGTCCTGGTTGCCCCGGCCCTGATCCGGTTTTTCCTGGGGGGAGGATATACGTGGGAAGAGCTCCGGACACAGGGTGCCGAGGGGCTTTTTGAGGACGGCTTCATCGTCCGGGACGGGGCCGATGAATATAGAGACTACTGGGAAGTCAAAAACATCTACCTGAAAAAGCTGCTGAACAAGGGACAGATCGAGCGATACGTCATCCTCCCGCTGACGGCCTGCAACGCCCGCTGCGTGTATTGCTACGAGGAAACGCTGACAGATCAAGCGCTGACGATGACCGACGACATCCAGGACAGGCTGATTTCCTTTATCCGGGAACATGCGCCCAAGTCCAAGCCGGTCCTGATTCAGTGGTTCGGCGGGGAACCGCTCTGCGGGTCACAGAGGATCGACAACATCTGCCAGGCGCTGGCTGGGGCCGGCATCCCGTTTTTAAGCACCATGGTCACCAACGGAAGTCTGTTTTCAGCGGCGCTTTCAGAGAAAGCCGCCAGGGACTGGAAGCTGGAAGAGGCGCAGATTACTTTGGATGGGACCAAGGCCGAATACGAGAAGAGGAAACGGTATCTCCCCGGTTTGTCCAGCCCCTTTGAGACGGTCATCCGGAATATTCACCATCTCCTTTCGGCCGGAATTCGCGTCACGATCCGGCTCAATGCGGATATGGAGAACCTGGGGGATCTGTTTGCCTGCGCGGACTTCCTGGCGGAGGAGTTCAGTGAACAGGAGAAACAGGGAATGAAGGTCTACGCCCACGAGCTCTTTTCCTGTGATTCGGATGCGGAAATGCTGGATGCCCTATTGGAGCGCCTGGAGGAGCTGAACCTGTATATCGCCCGCCTCTTTCCTTCGGGAAGGAAAGAGGGAGAAGAAAAGAACATCCACCGCTTCGATCCGATGATCTGCATGGCCAATCCTGCCGGCAATACGGTGGTGGTAGCGCCGGACGGAAGGCTTTTTGCCTGTGAGCATATGCCGGAGGAACTGGCCCTCGGGTCCCTGGAGGACGGGATCGACTTAGCCAGGCTGAAAGCAATCCGTGAAGAGCGGAGCAGTGAAAGCCATTGCGAAAGCTGCGCGTTCCTTCCGATATGTTCTGACTTTGACCGTTGTCCGTCGAGAATACCCTGGCCGCATTGCCAGAGGAAAAAAGAACGCGAGATGAAAGATAGGATGATGGCATATCTGCAGGGAGGGCGCAGCCGTGTTTCGGATCCGGGTTGCTGAGCTTCTGATTGATATTGAGCCCCGGTACGCGCTCATCGGGGAGTGGTGCAGGGATTACATGGCGGACCGGGAGGAAGGGAAGGATCCGGACATTTCGATACAGATCTCCGACCAGGAAATCCGGCGGGAAATCAGCGCCTGCCCGTACCCGATCGAGCCGGAAGCGGCGGAGCTCATCAGCGTATCCAAAGCCCTGGGAAAAGAGCTGCCGCGCTTTGACGCCCTCTTTCTCCACGCCGCGACATTTACCATCGACGGAAAGGCCTATGCCATCTGCGCCGACAGCGGCACCGGAAAGTCGACCCTTCTCCGATCCTGCAAGGAGCTGCTTGGACGCCGCGTAGGCCTCGTCAACGGAGACAAAACGATCATCCGGTACCTGGGCGGACGGATGATCGCCTTTGGCTCCCCCTGGTGCGGGAAGGAACGCTGGGGGGAAAACACAAGCAGTCCGCTGCACGGCCTTATCCTTCTTTCACGGGGAGAGGAAAACCGCATTGAAGAAGTGAATCCCATGCTCCATCTCACCGCCCTGATGCGCCAGGTATACATTCCGAGAGAAGGCAGCAGATACGGGAAAAACATCCTGGAGCTCCTGAACCATCTTTTTGAGCAGACCAGGGTATATGATATGACCTGCCGGAAGGACCCGGAAGCCGCGCGGGTATTGTTCAGAGGAATCCATATAAACATGGGGGAGTAGTGAAATAAAATACATGATGAGGGAAGGATAGACGTGCTTTGTCATTTTCGGCCCACTTCTTTTTGAATTTGTGCAGGAAAAGAAGGAGTAGTGAAGAAATATATCATTCAGTGATTTTTCTTGAAAGGAGACTGGCATCCATGAAGAAATTGGTTATGCTACTGTTGGTGATTGCTGTAGTTCTATGCGGAACAATTGCTCTAGCTGATAATGAAGGCACCTGCGGTGCAAAGTTGACTTGGAAACTGGATTCCGCTGGTGTTCTTACTATATCTGGTTCAGGACCAATGGATGATTTTCGATATGGTTCTGCTCCTTGGAAAGATTTGAGGAAAGACATCAAATCTGTAGTTATTGAAGAAGGCGTGACTACGGTTGGCGATAGCGCATTTTATTGGTGCCGCGAACTCACAAGTGTGACGCTCCCAGATACATTGACTGTTGTCGCAGATCAAGCATTTGAAAACTGTAATAAGATAACAACTATAAAAATGTCTAAGAATGTGGAGAGTATTGGGTCTTGGGCATTTTATGGATGTGAAAGTTTGATGTCAATTGAGCTTCCAGATACGCTTAAGAGAATTGAAGATTTAGCATTCCATGATTGTGAATCTCTTACTGTATTGAATATTCCTGCAAGCGTTGAATACATTAATGAAGATCGAACTTTTGTGGGATCTAGTAAGCTTACAGCTATTAACGTGGCAGAAGAAAACTTATACTACGTTTCTGTTGATGGGGTTCTCTACAATAAGGATCAAACGACATTGATTTTCTATCCTGCTGGAAAAACTGGCCGCTCGTTTGCAATTCCAGAAACGGTAAAAAAGGTTGATGCGTATGCATTCTATTGGAATGAAATGATCGAAAGTATTTCTATTCCTGGTTCTGTTGAAACAATCGGTGGAGATGCATTTGCCGGCTGCGAAAAGCTTACTTCAATCAATTTTTCCGAAGGTCTTCTTTCTATTGGCAGTACAGCATTTCATCAATGTAATACCTTGCCGTCTATCACATTTCCAGCCAGCCTTCAGAGACTTGGCGACGATATGTTTGAGTCCTGTTATGAATTGAAAGAAATACTTGTAGCTGAAGGTTCTGAGACATTTAAGTCAGTAGATGGAGTCTTGTTCGATGTGACAGGAAAAACATTAGTTGCCTATCCTGTTGGTAAGGTACAAGGAATCTATAATGTACCTGAAGGCGTTGAAACTATTGGTGACTATTCATTCCTTTATGGAAAGAACCTTGTAAATGTTACTTTCCCAGACTCTCTGCTGAGAATCGGAACAGCTGCTTTTAATGGGTGCAATAAATTGACTGGCATCGTGTTCCCCAAGAATCTTGTAAGTATTGATGATCGGGCGTTTAGCTCTTGCTACGCCTTGACTTCAATTGAAATTCCTGAAAGTGTCACAAGCCTTGGTGGAGGCGCTTTCTCTTGGTGTGAGAAGTTGATGGTTGCAACCATTAAAGGACAATATACTTCATATGATAAGTATTCAGGTGCTTTCGATTACTGTAACAAGGGGCTTGTAATAAAGGGACTCGCAGGCTCTACCACTGAGCAAATGGCTAAAGACAAAGGCATAGGTTTTGAGGCTGTAACATTTGAAAAAGATGAATCCAGTAGCAATAATGATGAGTGGGTCTGTACTGAGTGCACGACAGTAAATAACGGTGGTAAGTTCTGTAGAGAATGTGGTGCGAAACGTCCAGAATCTCAAATTTGTAGCAATTGTGGTTATGAGAATACAGACCTAGACCATCCCTTTAAGTTCTGCCCGGAATGCGGAACAAAAGCTAAATGAGGTAGAAAAATGAAAGGTACTCTTGCTCCTCGCATTATTGGTATAATTGTTTCTTTGGTCGCAATAGCCGCATTTTTCCTCCCTTTTATTCCCGCTACTCCAGACTATGCAAAATACATGGATTCAATCTCAAATGAGAAAGTCTATTCTTCTGCTGATCTTACAGTAGGGGACATGAAAGATATATCATTATTTGAGTATGCAAAAGTCTATGTTCAAGCAGGACATGAAATCTATCCTGATCAATCCGCTGGTATTATCTATGCGGTACTCATCGGAGCCATTGGTGTGTCTGCGATTATCACGCTTCTTTGTGCGCTGGGTAAGAAGCCTGTTCTTATGATGATTTTTTCAATCATTATGGGCGTTGCTTTCTATCTTGTAAACTGGGATTTCATGGATAGACGTATTATGCCTGACAGTAATCGAGTCTGGGGGATTGCGCACTCTATGTACTATCCTTGTGCTTTGATTCTCTTTATCTGTGCCATTTGGATTTTGATAGTAAAGCGAAAGGCAAAAAAGGAAAGATCTTAATCAGCACACATTGTATGACATACCCACTGATTCATGAAGACCCATGATCATCCATCCGGCGAACACCGGACAAAAGAAGTGGGAAACATGAAATTTCAGTAAAATCAGCGGTCTGGGTCACGTGAACACCCTACATCTGTTTACTGTAAACTTTAGCGCCTGCTGAGGACGAGCTGAAAAAACTCGGCTCCCTCAGCAGGCGCTGTGTATTGACCAACCTGTTTCCGCCTATGCTTTTCTGGCAATGAACATTCCATACTCCTTTGGAACGTGCAGGACGCCATCCGGCATGTTCTTTTTGAGTACAGCCCGCACTTCCTCCCGGGGGATTTTCTGCAGGTCTGTTATTCCCGCCAGGGAAAAGATGTAATCGGCCATATCATCCGCGTTGGTGACTTCCAGGGCGTCCTCGTACAGGAGCCTTTGGACGTCCGGGAAAAATGTTTTCAGTTTTTCCTCTCCGTTCTGCAGGGTAAAGCTGGTGTTGATCTGATACCGGACCGGATAGTCCGCGAACATACGATAGAGGTACGCCATCATCCCGTTTTCGCCATAGGTCGCGCAGGCAAACGTTCCTCCGTTTTTCAGCACTCGCTTTACTTCCCGCAGGCCACGGAAAAGGTCCGGAACATGGTAGAGCATCATATTGGCGATCACGAAATCAAAGGTCTGATCCTCAAAGGGAATCTCCTGAATATCAATCACGCGGTAGTCGATCCCATGAATATCGTGAAGGGTCTCCTGCGCCTTGCGCAGCATGCCCTCTGAAGCATCCGAAAGCACGAAACGGGAACAGCGGTCAATGATGTCCTGTTTTCCCGCCCACATATCGCCGGTGCCGCATCCAAGCTCCAGCACAGACAGCCCTTCCCGGATTGGATAATGGGAGGCGATCCAATTTCCAAAGCCCTGGGGATTTACGGAATATTTGCTGTGAATTGAGATCCGGGTATTCAGCTTTTCGGCAGTCTGATACTGGTTCCTGACGGTGTCCCTTTCGCTCAGAGGGTTTAAGGAAACGGACGCTTCCTTCACGTATTCCTGCAAGGCGGTAAATTCCCGTAAGTAAGAGCCGCGCTGCTCCTCGCTGACCTTCGCGTAGTCCTGATGACGGGAGAACAGGTCAATCGCGTCCTGAAGCCGCATCCATTCAGGCTCCAGACCCCGCTTTTTCTCCGCGTCCGTCAGGTTCATCTGTCCCTGGCCTGTGACCTCACAGACAAAATAGTGGCTGATATAGCGGTATTCCTCATAGTATTCATAGAGGGTGAGGAATTCGCGCAGCGGCTGCACGATATAGCCCGTTTCCTCTTCCACTTCTCTTTTGCAGCATATTTCGGGCGTTTCGCCCTCTTCCATCCCGCCGCCAGGGATCAGCCACCAGCCCGACCGGGTTTCATGGGAAAGCAGAATCCTTCCGTCCCGGAGGATCAGTGCCCGGCTTCCGACGCGGGTTTTGGTAAAGGCGTCAAAACGGTTGGCTCCGGAAATTTCGATTTCTTTCACGGGAAGCGTATCCTTTCAATGTTCTCCGCCATCAATCCGTCAGTCTGCCGATCCAAGCGGCAATCCTGTTCGCGGTCCTGTCCGGCGTTTCGTTCTCCGTGTCGATAAACAGCTGGTATTTGCCGCGGTTCCGGCCTATCCATTGATTGTATTCAACGTGGGGACGTGGCTGACAGCTTTTCTTTGACGGTGGATTTGCCCGCCCCGCAGGTGCCGGTGATGACAAACAGTTTCATGCTGATCTCTCCCTTAAGCTACAGCGTTTTGCGCAGACGGATCTTTTCCTTCGT
The DNA here is from genome assembly GCA_002391225.1 of Christensenella sp. UBA4379. GTDB lineage: Bacteria > Bacillota > Clostridia > Christensenellales > Aristaeellaceae > UBA4246. The sequence continues at coordinate 8,313 of DGRV01000077.1, read as the reverse complement.
CCGGCTTTCTTCTGTAAAGCCGTGGCGCAGAAACAGCCTGATCGCCGGATTGTCAATGGCAAGATCGTCATACAGAACGGCAGCGCCATTTTCCTTCGCGGCAGCGCACAGCAAATTCAGTGCTTCTCCGCCATAACCTCTTCCTCTGTGGGGCGCATAGATGATGACGTCCGCCATCGCATGCCCGATTTCGTCATCATAGTGATAGGCGATCTCTCCGACAAATTGTCCGTCCTCGTCTTTGAGATATCTGTAATACCTTTTGCCCTCATGGTGGACCACCCAGGCATCATACCAGCCTGTCCATTTCGATTCGGGCCACGGGATCGTACCGCCCCATGCATGATTGTAAGACATCGTATCTTCGTCGCCCAGCATCATTTGCCGGAACCACAGATCTTCAGGCTTTGGTTTATAGAGCGTGAGCATCAGCTTTTCTCCCGCAAATCCTGGTTGGTCAATCATCCAGGCCATCCCGATCCCGGCCATATGAATGTCCATCATAGCGCCGAATCTAAACGGCCTTTGGCCATGCCGGCAGAATTGCCTGAATTTTAAGAAAGATCCATTTTTTTAAAACTTTTAAAGCAGCCTGACAGGACAGGCTGCTTAGAGAAAACTCGCCGTCAAGCCTCTGCTCTATGGAGCGATTTCTGAAACTGAAAGTAAAACCGCACCGAGAGCACCGTCGCGATTACCCAGCCGATGGGCCAGGCGCACCAGATGCCTGTCGCGCCGAGGGCTGTTTTGGAAAGGACGATGGCGAGGACGACCCGGAGGATCAGGTCGGTAAAGGTGGCGATCATAAACTGCTTCATCTGTCCCGCGCCGCGCAGAACGCCGTCTGCGACGAGCTTGGCGGACACCGCGAAGTAGAAGGGCGAGAGAATCCGGAGGAAGGTGATGCCGGTCTGCACCGCGAGGGCGGAGGGCTGGTCGATAAACAGGCGGAGCAGCGGCTCGCCCAGAAAGAAATATCCGGCGGCCAGGGGGAGGCTGATCCACCAGACCATTTGGAGCCCGGCCTGGAAGCCGCCGGAAACGCGCTCGTGCTTTCCGGCCCCGAGGTTCTGGGAGGTGTAGTTGGAAATGCCGTTGCCCATGGTGGTAAAGGAAGTGATGACCAGGTTGTTCAGCTTGACCGCCGCGGAGTATCCAGCGATGACGCCGGGGCCGAAGCTGTTGATGACCCCCTGGATGATCAGATTGCCGACGGAAATAAAGCTCTGCTGCAGGGTGCTGGGCACAGCGATGGCCAGGAACATCCGAAGGAGATGGACGGAAAAGCGCTTGGGCGGTTTCTCCGTCCGGATGCCTTTGAGCCGCTTGAGCACGAACCAAAGAGCCAGCACGCAGCTGACCCCCTGGCACAGCAGCGTCGCCCAGGCGACGCCTTCCACCTTCATTCCAAAGCCCTTGACGAACAGAATGTCCATCAGGATGTTGGCCGTGGAGGAAGCGGCCAAAAACAGAAACGGCGTCCTGGAATCGCCCAGGGCGGTAAAGATGCCGTTGGCGAGGTTGTAAAAGAACATGAACGGCAGGCCCAGCAGGTAAATGTCCAGGTACAGGGCGGAATCGGAAAGGATCTCCGCCGGCGTCCGGATCAGGGCGAGCAGGGGGCGGCTGAACAGAAGGCCCAGCGTCATCAAAAGCCCGCACAGCGCGGCGCTGAAAATGGCCGCCGTGGACACTGCCGTTTTCATTTCATCCAGCTGCTTTGCCCCAAAATAACGGGACACCACGACCGAACAGCCGATGTTGCAGCCAAAGGCGAAGGCGATGAAGATCAGGGTGATTTCGTAGCTGTTGCCGACGGCCGCCAGGGCGTTTTCGCCGATGTACTTGCCGGCCACCAAGCTGTCTGCGATGTTATACAGCTGCTGAAAAATGACGCTCCCGAACAGCGGCAGACAGAACCGCCAAAGCACGGACGAGGGCTTTCCAATGGTCAGATCCCGGTTCATGGTTTCGTTTCCCTCCTGATGCGAAGCGGTTTCCTTCGCACCGCGGTGATGATATCTTCCTTTTCCCTGACTGAACAGGGGAATTTACTGATTTGGCTGCTGGTATCGGCGGAGAATGTGCTGGTAGGCGATCATCAGTCCGATGCTGATGGCCGCCGTGCCCAGGACAGGGAGAAGGAAGCCGGCGGAGTTCTGCTTGAGGAAGAGAAAAGGAATCCCCAGCAGCTCAAACAGCGCCGCGTATACGAACCAGAGGACCGCGACGGCGCGGTTATATTTTCGCACGTCCGTGACTTTCGGCGCTTCCACCCCCGCAAAGAAACCCACCGGTTTCCTGGAGCGCAAAGCCCAAACCCCGACACCAACCAACAGAAGCGCCACAGCGCTCCAGATCACAAAGCCAGGAATCATTTGATGCGCCTCCTCCCCTGATTTTGCCAAATGCGTAATGCCTAATGCGTAATGTCTTGTCCAGGGCCTGCCGGCCCGCTGTTCGGTGAAAACAGCACACTGTGCTGTTTTCCGGGCCCTCACAGCCCCTAATGCCTAATGACTAATGCCTTGTCCAGGGCCTGCCGGCCCGCTGTTCGGTGAAAACAGCACACTGCGCTGTTTTCCGGGCCCTCACAGCCTCTAATGCCTAATGACTAATGCCTAATGCCTAATCCCTATTCCCTAATGCCTAATCCCTATTCCCTATTCCCTAATCCACAAACAAAACTCCCTCACCCTGTCCAGAAAATCCGTTGCCTCCTCGTACAGGCCGTGGCCGAGGCCTTCGTACATATAAAGCGTCGCGCCAGGAATCTGACAGGCGATTTCACGGGACGCCTCCCCGGTGACGATCCGGTCGTCCGTCCCGCCGATGACCAGGGTGGGGCAGGAAATCCGGGGGAGAAGTTCATATGTGTCGTGGCTGACGCAGGACGCCGCCTGGATCAGGAAGCGGTCGAAGCTCTTCGGCTTTCCGAAGCTGCCCAGGAAGCGGTACGAAAGCCTGGCCTTTTTCAGCCGCTTTTTGGAGTAGGACCTTTCGGCGGTGTCCAGCATGATGCCCCGGTAATCGCCTCTTTGCGCTATATCGCTCCAGCGGCTGATGACGTCCCGCACGGTGGGGTTGGGGCGGCTCAGGGTGACGGTCAGGATAAGTCTGCCCACCTTGTCCGGGTGATCGATCGCCAGCCACTGGGCGATCATCCCGCCCTGGGAGACGCCGACGAGGCAGACCCCGGAAAGGCCCAGGGCTTCCAGGGCCAGGCTGACATCCTCCGCCATGTCCCGGGTGGTCATTCCGGTGGCGAGGCGGACCCGGCGGCTGAAAACATACACGGTAAAGTCCCGTGAAAGCTTCCGATACATCAGGGCAAAGGGCAGGGCCATTCCCCGGACGGTCTTCAGCCCGTCACCGACCCCGGGGAGCATGACCAGGGTCCGGCTGCCGGACCCGAAGCGGATATAGTCCATTTCGCCGATGGACAGGGTCAGCCGGCCGTTTTTTGCGTGCAGCATAAACTACTCCGATCCAATGGGTTGATTAGGCCCGCCGGTCACGGTTTTCAGAACTGGTTCTCTGCCCCCGGCGTCGGGACGTTGGAGAAGGTCCAGGTGCCGTCGTCCTTGAGGGCCCAGGAGACGTCCTTGGTCTGCATGTCAAACCGGACGATGTCCAGAATGGCCCCCTGATAGGACAGCACGGCCTTTTCTCCGTCCGCCGAGAGCTTAAAGGCAGTGTGGATTTCAACCGCCCCGCCGTCCAGGGTTTTAACGCTCTCTTCTTCGGAGCAGAAGATCACCAGAAAGCCGCCCTTGGGCAGGACGATCCCTTCCGGAAAGACGAACTTCTCCAGGTTCTTCTTCCCGTCCGACAGGCACAGGCCGCTTAAGTCGATATCGTCGTCGGACACATTCTTGAGTTCGATCCAGTCCGGCGTCGCGCCTAGACTGTCCTGAATGGTGTCCCCGTTCGAAGCCATAATTTCATTGATCCGGACAGAGCCGAAATCCCGGCTCAGGGCGGAGGAGGGGAGGCAGAAAAGACAGAGCAAAAGCGCGCTCAGCAGGGCAGTGGTCTTTTTCATAGGAAAATACCTCCTTATATGATCACGCGGAACGGACAATGGTTCGCCTGTCTATTATGCCATGAAAAACGGCACCATACAAGCGGAGAAAATTGCTTTTCTTTCACGAAAGATCTTCTTAAAAGACATTCGATCAGGGGACGCTTGACAAAAACTGGAAAAACCCATAAGATACCTTTGTCAGACGGAAACCTCATTCGGTTTTTTAAATGTAAAGCTTCGAAACGGCGATCTGAAAGCGGTTTTGCTTTTCATGAGAAGAAAATACTCAGGATCATGAGGAGTTTGAACGGATGATGAAATCCAACAAAAAAAGGTCCTTTGAATTCTTGTTTTTCAGCGTTTTGCCGGGAAAAACAGCAGGTTATGCAAGGCTGTTTTTTTGTTCACTGTTTTTATTGACTGTGATGAACGTTACCTGCGCTTTCGCTGAGGGGCTGCCTTACTTTATCAGTGCGGACTCATCGAAATATACCAGCGGAGATCCGCTCCCTGTGGACGCAGTATCGATCTTTGAAAAAAGAAGCGGGTTTTATTTGTTCATTCCGACTGGATGGGACTGCCAGAGGCTTCGCATTCTCAGCGAAAACGGGGAAAGCCTGAGCCTGAACGGGGTCCCCTGTCAATCCGGAGACGCCGTTTCCGTTTCTCCCGATACGGACATTGAAATCTGTCTCGGCCGAAAGACCTGGACAGCCCATGTGGTACAGTCTGGTTCCATTCCCGCTGTGTTTATTACCACTGACTCCGGATCGAATCGCACCATCTTTCAGAGTAAGGAAAACCGAGAGCCCGGCGCATGCAAAATCATTGAATCCGACGCTTCCGTGGAGTATGACGGACGGCTGGAGTATATACGCATCAGGGGTCAGTCCACTTCAACCTATGAAAAAAAACCTTTCCAGATTAAGCTTGCAAAATCCGCTCCTGTTTTCGGGATGGAAAAAGAGAAAAAATGGGTGCTTTTAGCCAACTTTATTGATAAATCTCTGCTTCGCAATACGATTGCGCTGGATCTGGCCCGATATGCTGGCGTATATTCCTTTGTCCCCGAAACCAAGCCGGTAGACTTGTTTTTGAATCATCAATATTATGGAAGCTTTCTCTTTACCGAAAAGTGTGAGATTGACTCGGACAGACTGGATATCAGAAATCTGGAAAACATTAATGAGTTCCTGAATCCGGAAGAGAATGCGCCTTCATTTGGCAGCGACAAATATGGACTGGGCTTCAATCGGGGCGTCCTTCTTGAGAATGAGCCTGAGGATTATACCGGCGGATATCTTGTTTTGATGACCATTCTGACGTATTATCGGCGAAACGCAAGCGGATTCATCTCCGATCACGGTCAGTGTTTTACCATTAAAGAACCGGAACGCGCGTCCAAAAATGAAGTGGAGTATATTCAAGGCTGTATTCAGCGGGCCGAAGATGCGCTGTTTACATGCGGGCCCGATGATCGGGCCTGGACAGAGTATATTGATGAAACGACCTTTGTTCACCGTTATCTCCAGGCGGAAATTACGGCGGACAATGACGGAAGCCATCCGTACCTTTATAAGGATTCCGATCAGGTGGACTCAAAGATCTATTTTGGGCCCGTATGGGATCAGGATAACATATGGGGTGCAAACAAGGAATGCGCTGACCCCATGAAGCTTTATCACTCGACAGCAGGCGATCGGGACATTTCCTGGTTCCCTGTGGCGGTTCGACGTCCGGATTTTTCGGAAAAAGTCCGGGAGGCTTATCGAGAAGTTTACGAGCCTGCGCTGCGCATCCTCCTTGGCGAGGAAAAGGACCCAAAGGGCGTGCTCCGCTCGGTGGATGAGTACGCGGAAGAAATTGCCGCATCAGCGGCTCTGGAGAACATTCGCTGGCGCTTTGTCCCTTATCGGTTTGGCAATATGAACCAGACAGGGGATACGCCGGAAGAGAATTTTGACTTCCTGCGGAATTTTATCTCGATGCGGAAAAGTTTTCTGGATGATTTGTGGCTGAACGCTCCTTAAAAAGCTCCCTCCACAGATTGTCGGCCCTGTTCCCCCTTGCTCCGGATAAACGGTTCCGGGGCTTTTTTACAGCGTCCAGCCTGGCTTTGTTTTGACAAACTCTCTGCCTTCCGTTTTGTCATGATCCATGTTTGACACAACCCCCGTTTTACGGTAAAATAAATAAGATTTTGGGCTTTCGGGCCGGGGAAGGAAGGGGATGCCGGTGAGCGGCGGCAGAAGCTGGTTTCTGCGGGGCGTCCGCAATGGGGTGTCCATTATGCTGGGGTATCTGGCGGTTTCCTTTGCCCTGGGGATCACCGCCCGGAACGTGGGGCTTACCTGGTTCGAGGCGGGGCTGGCGAGTTTGCTGAACAACGCCTCCGCCGGGGAGTACGCCGGGTTCAAGGTGATCGGCGAACGGTCGGGCCTGTGGGAAGCGGCCCTGATGACCCTGATTGCCAACGCCCGGTATCTCCTGATGAGCTGCGCGTTCAGCCAGAAGCTGTCCGAGGATACGCCGCTTTCTCACCGGCTTTTGCTGGGCTTCACCGTGACGGACGAGATTTTCGGCTGTTCGATGGCGGTGGACGGGTATTTGGACCCGATGTACACCTTCGGCCTCTTCGTGATCGCCACCACCGGGTGGACGGGCGGCACGATCCTGGGCGTGCTGGTGGGGAACATCCTGCCGCACCAGCTGATCAGCGCGCTGAGCGTGGGGCTGTTCGGCATGTTCCTGGCGGTCATCATTCCCAAGGCCCGGCAGAACCGGACCGTGCTGGTCCTGGTGATTTTGTCGATGGGCCTTTCCTGGGCCTGCTCCGTCCTGCCCGGCATCAGCAGTCTTTCCTCCGGGATGCGGGTGATCCTGCTGACGGTGGTCCTGTCCGCCGGAGCGGCGCTGATCCGTCCTGTGAAGGAGGGGTCGGATGAACCATAACATGATTTCCTACATCCTGGTGATGGCGGCGGTCACCTTCGTGATCCGCGCGCTGCCGCTGACGCTGATCCGAAAGCCCATCAAGAGCCGGTTCCTTCGGTCCTTCCTGTTTTACGTGCCCTATGTGACGCTGGCGGTGATGACCTTTCCGGACATCCTGCACGCGACGGACAGCGTGTGGTCCGGCCTGCTGGCCCTGATAGCCGGGGTCGCCCTGGCGTGGAGCGGGCAGGGCCTGTTCGTAGTGGCCGTGGCCTCCTGCCTGGCCGTTTTTATCAGCGAGATTTTCCTGTAGCTGCCGAACCTTTTGCGTATTTGCCGACAACCGTCTGAAGATAAAGGAGATTATGTATGATCGTTGCACTGGATCAGTATCTGCAGGATACGAACGTTTTGAAAAACAAGCTTCAGGAAATCGCCGGCGGTCTTCACCTGGAGGACCTGGAAAAGGAACTGACGGAGCTCAAGGAAGAGATGAACGCAGACGGCTTCTGGGACAACCTGGAGCGCTCCACCCATGTGAACCGCCGCATCGCCGCCATCGAGAGCAAGATGAACCACTACCAGTCCCTGGTGTCCGGGGTGGACGACCTGGCCGTGATGATCGAGCTGGCCGGGGAAGAGGACGACGAGTCCATGGTCCCCGAGATCGGCGAGGAATATAAACGGCTCAAGGAGAGCGTGGAAGCCCTGGAGCTGGAAACCCTCATGCGCGGGGATTATGACGGGAACAACGCCATTTTGTCCCTGCACGCCGGGGCCGGCGGCACCGAGGCCCAGGACTGGACGCAGATGCTCTACCGCATGTACACCCGCTACTGCGAGAAGCTGGGCTTCAAGGTGAAGCTCCTGGACTATCTGGAGGGGGACGAGGCCGGCATCAAGGCCGTTTCCTTCGAGGTGGACGGGGACAACGCCTACGGCTACCTGCGCGGGGAAAAGGGCGTCCACCGTCTGGTGCGCATCAGCCCCTTTGACTCCAACGCCCGCCGCCACACCTCCTTCTCTTCCCTGGACGTCGCCCCCATCATGGAGGACGACGACAACGAGATCGAGATCGACATGAAGGATGTCCGGGTGGATACCTATCATTCCTCCGGCGCCGGCGGCCAGAACGTCAACAAGACCTCCTCTGCCGTCCGCATGACCCACTTCCCGACGGGCATCGTCGTCTCCTGCCAGACCGAGCGCGACCAGACCCAGAACCGCGCGACCTGCTTGCGCATGCTGAAGGCGAAGCTGCTGGAAATCCGTGAGCGCGAGAAGGAACAGCAGATGGCGGACATCAAGGGTGAAATGAAGAAGATCGAGTGGGGCAGCCAGATCCGCTCCTA
>DGRV01000003.1 GCA_002391225.1 Christensenella sp. UBA4379 | reverse complement strand
AAAAAGAGAGCCAAGTGGTAAGGTAAAGTTACCACACCCAACCAAGTACCAGGAGGCTCTCTCAATGAGAAGGATAACACAGGAAGCACGGTGGCGTCAACATGTAATGGAGTACTTGAAAAAGCATGGGAATGTGACAGCCACAGCACGGCGATATCACATCAGCCGAAAGACAGTGCACAAGTGGAAGAAGAGATGGGACGGGACACTTGAAAGCCTGTGTGACCAGAGCCGAAGGCCGCACAAGTTGAGAGAAGGGCACAATGAATACTGGATCAGAGTGATCAAACGGTTATGCAAGAAACATCATTGGAAAGATATCATCGCAGCATATCAGGAAGCGGTACAGAAATACGGATACCCATATACGTACCAAACCTTCAAAAAGAAGGAACGAGAGCTGAATGAAGGAAAGAAAAACAAACGGCGGAAGCGGAAGAACAAGCCCTATGAACAAGCAGCATATCCAGGTCAGAAGGTACAGGTGGATGTGAAGTTCGTTCCAGGAGAGTGTGTCAGCGGTTACAAGAAATACTATGTGTATATCGCGGTTGACGAATGCAGCAGATGGGCATACAGACAAATGTATGAGGAGCACAGCACGTACAGCGCAGACTTATTTCTGCAGGAACTGGTTCAGCATGCGCCGTTCCAGATTCGCATGATCCAGACAGATAACGGGACTGAATTCACCAAGCAGCTTCTATCAAATGACAAGAATGATTTAACGATGTTTGAGCAGAGGATGAAAGAGTATGGGATTCTGTATCACCGGATCAGACCTGCTACACCCAGACATAACGGCAAAGTGGAACGGCAGAACCGGCTGGATCAGGACAGGTTCTACGATCGTCTGAAAATGTACTCACTGAAAGACGGACGCATGCAGCTTGCCGCCTATCAAAGGAAATCAAACAACTGGTGGAAAATATGTTTGGGCATGAAATCCCCGAATGATGTGATAGCTGCTTACCTGGGAGTTCTTTAATGTGCTCACATCCACCGCCGACTCTTGTCAGAACGTGTTTGGCCGGTTGGGTCATAGACACGGCGAAGGGCGGGACGGGATCGGATCAGTGACAGAACCACAGCCCTTCGCCTGATCAAGCATAACCGGCCAAACACAACCTGACAAGAGCAACCCGCAAGCGGGCGACTGCTTGCTCGCTACCCTTACATCAGCTCAGGACCAAAACAGGCTCGGATCTTTCCTTGGTTCTCGAACTTTCACAGTGTTACCTATGTTTGACTACTTAGCACTTCATGGGACTATCAGCCGCAAATCCCCTGTTGCGCGGGCGGGGAGATTTGTGTAAAATAGGAAACGGCGCATTTCCCCAGATTTCCGGCAAAGGAGCTTGCTTTACATATTATGAAACTGAAACCGAAATCCTTTTTTTCCGCCCTGGCGGAGCGGCCGGAGCGGCTGCTGGCCGCAGGCTTTCTGCTGCTGATCCTGATCGGCGCGGTGCTCCTGTCCCTCCCCTTTGCGTCCCAGGAGGGGGAGAGCATCGGCTGGTTCAGCGCCCTGTTTACCTCCACCTCCGCCGTCTGCGTCACGGGCCTGGTGGCGGTCGATACGGGGACGTCCTTTTCCCTCTTTGGGCAGATCGTCCTGCTGCTGCTCATTCAGGTGGGGGGCCTTGGGTTCATGATCATCGCCACCCGGATGATGGTGCTGCTGGGCCACCGGATCACCCTGCGGGAGCGCAAGCTCCTCCAGGAATCGCTGAACGCCAGCTCCCTGTCCGGCCTGATTTCCCTGAGCCGCACCTACGGCCTGCTGGCCCTGGGGATCGAGCTGCTGGGCGCCGTCCTGTTGTCCTTGCGCTTCGTGCCGGCCCTTGGCTGGGCGAAGGGGCTTTGGTACGCGGTGTTTCACTCCGTCAGCGCCTTCTGCAACGCCGGGTTCGACCTGCTGGGCGGTTTTCAGAGCCTGACGGCCTACCAAAAGGACCCGCTGGTGCTTCTGACCGTTTCCCTGATGATTATCCTGGGCGGCCTGGGCTTTTCGGTGATCATCGAAACCGCCCAGTACCTCCGGGAGGGCCGGGGGGAAAAGGGGCTGACGCTGTCCCTCCACGCCCGGATCGTGCTGGTGATGACGGGCGGGCTGCTGCTGCTCGGCACCCTCTTTTACCTGGGGGCCGAATGGAGCAACCCCGGCACCCTGGGCGAAGGGGGCTTTTTTCAAAAACTGCTCAACGCCTTCTTCCAGTCCGTCACCATGCGCACGGCGGGCTTTAACTCCGTGGACCTGGGGGCGATGCGCGACGGGTCCAAGCTGCTCAGCTGCCTGCTGATGCTGGTGGGCGCGTCCCCGGCTTCCACCGGCGGCGGCCTCAAGACCACCACCGTGGCCGCCGTCGCCCTGCTGGTGCTCAGCGTCGTCCGCAGCGAGGAGGACGTAAACCTCTCCGGCCGCCGCCTGGCCCGGGAGACGACCCACCGCGCCCTGGCGGTGATGACGATTTCCCTGTCCATGCTGGCCCTGGGCACCCTGCTGATTACCCTGTTTGAGGACGGCCGGTTCGCCCTGGCGGACATCCTGATGGAGACCTCCAGCGCGGCGGCCACCGTGGGCGTCTCCTCCCTCGGCACCCCGAAGCTGACCACCGCCAGCCGCATCGTCCTCCTGCCGATGATGTTCCTGGGCCGCGTCGGCCCCCTGACCCTGGCGATGGCCCTGTCCAAGAAGCAGGACAACGTAAAAAAACGCATCAAGTACCCGGAAGAAAATATTATGATCGGATGACGGGCCTTGCCGTCCATCCAGGCAGCAGCGGGGCGGTACTCTGCGCATAGCGTGATCTTTCATCGTTTCTTACTCTGCGCATTGCGGCAAATGATACAAATAAATAAGACAACTTCCAGGAGGACAATCTCATGAAGCAGAAAAAAAAGCAGTTTCTGGTGATCGGGCTGGGGCGGTTTGGGGCCAGCGTGGCCCGGACGCTGTGCGAGCTGGGCCACGAGGTGCTGGCCATCGACGACGACGAGGACGCCGTGGAAGCCCTAAGCCCCTTTGTGACCCAGGCCGTCCAGGCCAACGCGGCGGACGACGGGGTGCTGGAATCCCTGGACGCCGGGTCTTATGACGCGGCCATCGTGTCCATTGGTTCGGACGTGCGGGCCTCCATTCTGATCAGCGTGCTGTGCAAGGAGGCGGGGATTCCCATGGTCCTGGCCAAGGCCATGGACGACCTGCACGCCAAGGTCCTGTCCAAGGTGGGCGTGGACCGGGTGATTTTCCCCGAGCGGGACATGGGCCAGCGGGTCGCCCGGGCCCTGGTGTCCCCCCGGATGCTGGAGCAGATGACCATGGGCGGGGACAGCGGCGTGGCCGAGGTCCTTTTGCCCGAAAGCTGGGGCGGCCGGACCCTGGAGGACATCAACGTCCGCCGCAACTACCATATCACCATCCTGGCCGTCCGCCGCGGCGGCGAGATGATCACCAGCCTCGGCGCCGACTTCCGCCTCCAGCCCGGCGACACCCTGCTGGTGCTAGGAGAGCAGGAAGACATTGATGGACTGGAAGAACTCTGAGATCAGGTAGGAGGGAGGAAGTAGGAGGTAGGAGGTAAATGGTCAAGAGTGAGGAGTTAGGAGTTAGGAGTTTTATGATGGCAAATGCGTAATGCTTAGCTTAATGCGTAATGCGTAATGTTATCTAACAAATTGCAGCTCTTCATTTAAAACAGCTTCTCTCTCCCCCCTGCATTTTCGTCTCCCCCACTGCCTTTTTTCTGGCATCCAGGAAGTCTTTAAAAAAACTCCGCCCGGGAACCGGCTCTATAGAGCGCAGTTCCCGGGCGGAAGGCTTTTTGGGAAAGTGAGGAGTGAGGAGTTGAAATTGGTCAAGAAAAAATTACGCATTACGCATTCGCTATTAACTCCTCACTCCTAACTCCTCACTATTCTCTCTCCACTCTTCACTCTCCACTCTCCACTCTCGACCATCTACCTCCTACCTTCTCCCTCCTACCTCCTACCTCGTTTTTCCCTCCTACCTATATCCTCGTTTCTCCTACTGCTTTCCTCCACGCGTCCAAAAAGTTTTCCACGCTGGGGTAGCGTTTGTCGCGGGTGGGGTCGGCGGCGCGCTGGGCGGTCTCGAAGAGGGCGCGAGAGCCGTCGAAGGCGGAGCGGTCCCGGGGTTTGCCGGGGGAAAACAGATCGAAGGCGAACATGCCCAGGCGGTAGACCGCCGTGCGGGCGTCGAGCATCTCGCCCTCCTTCTTTTCCTCCGGGGCCTGCCAGCGCCACGAGCCCGGCTGACGGCCGGTGTTCCGGAAGGGAAAGGGCCGGTACAGGTCGATGTCGCAGAGGGTCAGCTTCCCGTCCCCCAGGTTCAGGATCAGGTTTTCCTCGCTGAAATCCACGGCCATGAGGTTCCGCTTTTCCAGGCGGCACATCAGGGAAAAGAGGGTTTCCGCCATTCGCAGGCGGACGGAGAGAGGCACGTAAATCAGCCGGTCCATCAGGTCCGGGTACAGGGGATCGCCGGACAGCTGGCCCCCCTCCTCAAACGTAAAGACCAGGGCGTAACCCTCGGAGGTTTTCCCGTGGGACAAAAGGCGCACCAGGCCCTCGGCGGGCTCTGCGTAATAGGCCGCGGCCCGCTCCAGAATTTCCTCCGCCTCTCCCGGCCGGCCCTGGGAGCGCAGCATTTTCGCCCCGGCGTATTTAATGAAGAGCTTCCCGTAAGGCCCCTCCATGCCGAAGCAGAGGTTGCCGGAAAGCCCCCGGTCCCAGATGCGGAAGCACCGCCCATACGGCCTTAAAAACCCCAGGTCCGCCGGCTCCGCCAGCATAAAAGGAATCCCGTCCAGTTCAAACAGCAACCAAAACACCCCAATCAATAAGGTAAAGAAGGTAGGAGGGAGGAGGGAGGAGGGAGGAGGTAAAAAGTCAAGAGTGGAGAGTGAAGAGTGGAGAGTGGAGAGTAAATAGTGAGGAGTGAGGAGTTAGGAGTGAGGAGTGAGGAGTTAATAGTGGCGAATGCGTAATTCGTAATGCGTAATTTCCGCTTCGCGTACTCTTTCAACTGACCAATTTCCACTCCTAACTCCTCACTCCTAACTCCTCACTCCTAACTCCTCACTCTGCCTAATGCCTTACTCAGGGCCTGCCGGCCCGCTGTTCGGTGAAAACAGCACACCGTGCTGTTTCCCGGGCCCTCACAGCCCTAATGCCTATTGCCTAATCCCTATTGCCTAATCCCTAATCCCTATTCCCTAATCCCTACTCCCCGCCTTCCAGCATACTCGTCTTCCCCCGCTCCGTCAAGCCGGATGGGGGAATTGTTGCAAAGCTCGGTTAGATTGTTACAAAAATCGTAACAAAAATTTAAAATATTTTAAAAAACCGCTTGATTTTATTACGAAACTTCGATAAAATAAGAACGGATACTTCCACAATCGGTTTGATCCGCACGGAATCGGTCAATCCTTGAGAATGTCCGGCCCTGCAGGGGGCCGCGTGAGGCGGCTTCTGAACGCGGGCCGCCGGCAAATCCGTCAGGAGGGAAAAGGATTTTATGCCCAAGAAGATATTGTTGGTTGACGATGAGCCCCTCATGCTCAAGGGCCTCAAATATTCTCTGGAACAGGAAGGCTACGAAACGCTGACCGCCATGGACGGCGAGGAGGCGCTGAACGTCTTTTCCGCCAACCAGGTGGACCTGGTCCTCCTGGACGTCATGCTGCCCAAGATGGACGGCATTCAGGTCTGCCAGCGCATCCGCGAGCAGAGCAACGTGCCGATCATCATGCTGACCGCCAAGGGCGAGGACATGGACAAGATCCTGGGCCTGGAATACGGCGCGGACGATTATATGACCAAGCCCTTTAACGTGCTGGAGGTCAAGGCCCGCATCAAATCCATCTTCCGCCGCGCCTCCCAGCAGCCCCACACGGAGGAAAAGAAGGTCATCCGCGTGCACGACATGGAAGTCAACCTCGTGAACCGCTCCGTCACCCTGGGCGGCAAGGACGTGCGCCTGACCGCCAAGGAGTTCGACCTCCTGCAGCTCTTCATCCAGAACCGGGGCAAGGTGTTCAGCCGCGAAGCCATGCTGGAGACCGTCTGGAAATACGATTACATGGGCGACGCCCGCACGGTCGACGTCCATATCCGCCGTCTGCGTGAAAAGATCGAAAGAATTCCCTCCCAGCCGGAATTCATCTTTACGAAATGGGGAGTGGGCTACTATTTCACAGACAAGGACTGACGGATTCTTTTCAAGCATCCGTTTCAGAATATCACTCACCTTCCTGCTGGTGGTCGGCCTTTCCTTCACGGTCACGGCCGGGAGCCTGAACAGCACGGTGAGTGATTTTTTGTTTGACGAGCGCGTCCGCGTCCAACGGTCGGAGCTGGAGAAGCTGGGACAATCCGCCGCTCCCCTGCTGGTCGACGCGAACACCGAGGGCCTAAAGCAGCTGATCCGCGCCCATGAGGGCGAGTTCAGCGGCCGGATCCTCGTACTGGACAGCCGGGGCAAGGTCCATCTGGACACCGCCGGAGAAAGGACGGGCACCCTCTTCCGCTCTGAAGAGGTGGACGCCATCATGCAGCGCGGACAGAGCGCCTACTTCGGCGTGCACGACGGGGAGACCGGGGAGCTGGTCAACACCCACAGCCTGATCTTCTCCCTCCGCCTGAACGGGGCCTGGTCCAGCTACTGCTCCGCCCGCCTGGTTTCGGGCAACGACGTCATCGGCGTGCTGATGCTGATCAGCCCGGTGACGGATATGATGACGGGCCTTCGTGACCTGCGGCGCCAGATGCTGATCATCTTCCTCCTGGCCGCCCTGGCCGCCGCGGCGGTCGGCTTCATCTTTTCCAGCATCCTGGCCAGGCCTTTGAGCGGGATGATCCGCGCCATCCAGAAGATGGCCCGGGGGGATTTTTCCGCCCGCGCCCCTGAAAAGGGCAGCGGAGAGATCCGCCGGCTGGCGGAGACCTTTAACTCCATGAGCGAAAAGATCGAGACGCTGGACGTCACCCGAAACCAGTTCGTCGCCAACGCCTCCCACGAGCTCAAAACCCCGCTGGCCTCCATGAAGGTGCTGCTGGAATCCCTCATCTACCAGCCGGATATGGACAAGGGCCTGCGCACGGAGTTCCTGCAGGACATCAACCGGGAAATCGACCGGCTGAGCGCCATCGTCAGCGACCTGTTGACCCTGGTGCGCATGGACGCCGGCTCCGTCAAGCTGACCCGCGAAAAGCTGACCCTCCAAGACCTGATCGAGGAAAACCGCCACCGCCTGGACCCGATGGCGAGAAAGCGCCGCCAGGAGCTGGTGATCGACATCAAGGATCCCTGCGAGATGAACGCCGACAAGGGCAAGATGAACCAGGTGATCTACAACCTGATGGAAAACGCCATCAAATACACCCAGGAGGGCGGCCGCATCGTCGTCACCCTGGACCGCACCACCAGGAACGCCGTCCTCTCCGTCAAGGACAACGGCCCCGGCATCCCCCAGGACGCCATCCCCCACATCTTCGACCGCTTCTACCGGGTCGACAAGGCCCGCTCCCGCGAGACGGGCGGCACCGGCCTGGGCCTCTCCATCGTCCGCCAGATGGTCCTCCTCCACGGCGGCACCATCCGCGCCGAAAGCCAGGAAGGCCAGGGCTCCGATTTCATCGTGGAGCTGCCGGTGAACGGGCAAAGCTAAATCACAGGGCTGCCGCAGGTACGCGGCAGCCCTGTTTCATATCCAAGTTTCATCAGACCGTTATTTCCCAAAAAGCTGTGGTTTTCTTGACACTTTCCGCCCGGAATGTTATACTATAAGCACAAATAATAAAGAATGACGTCCGACAGGAGGATGCTGTATGGAGAAAATTTTGCTGGAAATCTGCTGCGGTTCGGCGGACGATGTGATCGAGGCCGCGAAGGGCGGCGCGGACCGAGTGGAGCTGAACAGCAACCTCTTTCAGGGCGGGCTGACCCCGACGATCGGCTCTCTGCGGGTGGTCAAGCGCCATGTGTCCATCCCCGTGATGACGATGGTCCGGCCCCGGGCCGGCGGCTTTTGCTATACGGAGGCGGAATACGAGGTGGCCCGGGAGGACGCCCGGGTCCTGCTCGAAAACGGGGCGGACGGCCTGGTGTTCGGCTTCCTGCATGAGGACGGCACGGTCGATATAGAGCGCACCAGGGAGCTGGTGCGCATCGCCGGCGGGAAGCCCTGCGTCTTCCACCGCGCGCTGGACGTCGTGCCGGACTGGAAGCGCGCCCTCGACCAGCTGATTTCCCTGGGCGTCACCCGGGTGCTGACCAGCGGCCAGCAGAGCGACGTCTTTTTCGCCCTGGACACCATCCGCGAGATGATCGAGTATGTAGACGGGGCCATCGAGATCCTGCCCGGGGCGGGCATCACCCTGGAGAACGTACAGAAGGTGGTGGACGCCACCCGCTGCACCCAGGTGCACCTGGCCCGGCACAAGACCCTGCCTGACCCCTCGGTGAACAACAACCGCAGCATCTATTACGGCGGCGCCCTCTATCCGCCCGAAGATCGTTTCGACGTGACGGACCGGGATTACGTGGCGGCTGTCCGCGGAAAGCTGGGGTGAGGAAATGACCGCAATCATCGGTACCTGGAAAATGTGCCTGGACGGGCTCCGGGAAGCCCATGAGCTTTTGCAGGCCGGCGCCTGCGCGGGCGACGCCGTCGTCCACGCCGTGACCCGGGTGGAGGACAACCCCGCCTACTGCTCCGTCGGCTACGGCGGCCTGCCCGACTGGGACGGCCACGTGATGACCGACGCCGCCTTCATGGACGGCGCAACCCTTCGGATGGGCGGCATCATCAGCGCGGAAAACATCAAAAATCCCATTCTGGCGGCCCGTCTGCTCTGCGGGCGGGAGACCAACTGTCTCCTGGCCGGCCGCGGGGCGGAGCTGTTCGCCGTGCGCCACGGCCTTTCCATGCGGGACATGCGGACGGAAGAGAGCATGAAGCGCTGGCGGGAGGCCGTGCGGGAGCGCCCCGAGCGCCTGACCGCCTACACCGGCCATGACACCGTCTGCGTCCTGGGCCTGGACGACGCGGGCCATCTGGCCGCCGGCGTCTCCACCTCCGGCCTGTTCATGAAGGACCCCGGCCGGGTCGGGGACAGCCCGGTCATCGGCTCCGGCTTTTACGCCGACGATCGCTTCGGCGCGGCGGCGGCCACCGGCCTGGGCGAGGACATCATGCGCGGCTGCCTGAGCTACGAGGTCGTCAGCCGGATGAAGCGGGGCCAGAGCCCCAAGGAAGCCTGCGAGGAGGCCCTGCGGGAGCTTTCCGCCCGGAAAATGGAGCTGGGCGAGGACGCCGGCAGCATCAGCCTGATCGCCCTTGCCCCGGACGGCCGCTTCGGCGCGGCCACCACCCTGCCCTGCTTCCCCTTTGCCGCCGCCAGCGGCGGCCCCGCCGGCCTTTACGCGGCGGACCTACACGGAACGGTCCGTTCCGTCCGCCCCGAGGAACTGGACGGCGTGGACTGATCCGTCCATCTCCCTCATCTCTGTCGATCGGATATAACGCGATCAGCGTTTTATCAAAATAAAAAGGAGGAATCCGAACATGAAGAAACTGCTTGCTATCCTGCTGGCCGCCATGATGTTCGCCCTGCCCGCCCTGGCGATGGCGGACGAGCTGACCATGGGCTCCTGGCGCACCGACGACGTGGAACAGGTCTCCGCCCTGCTGGCCAAGTACGAGGAACTGACCGGCGTGAAGATCGTCTTCCAGCCCACCACCTCCACCCAGTACAACGCCACCCTGCGTCAGCAGCTGGACGGCGGCATCGGCCCGGACCTGTTCTACAGCCGCACCTATTCCACCGGCGCGGAGCTGTATGACAACGGCTTCAACGTGGTCTGCAACGACATCCCCGGCGTCAAGGAAAACTTCACCGCCACCGCCCTGGAAGGCTTCACCGCCGCGGACGGCAACATCTTCGCCGTTCCCTTCGCCGCTGTCAGCCACTTCGTGTACTACAACAAGGCCATCTTTGCCGACAACGGCATCGAAGTGCCCGCCACCTTTGAAGACTTCCTGGCCGCCTGCGAAAAGCTGAAGGCCGCCGGCGTCACCCCGCTGGCCAACGGCATCGCCGCCAACTGGGACATCCTGGAGTGCGTGCTGTGCAGCCTGGTGCCCAACTACATAACCGCCGAAGAGCGCGTGGCCTATGAAAAGGGCGAAAAGAAGCTGAACGACGAGACCTGGGTGGAAATCTTCACCGATTTCGCCAAGCTGGTTCCCTATCTGCCCGAAGCCTTCGCCTCCATCGACAACGACCAGGCCAACGTCATGTTCGGTCTGGGCCAGAGCGCCATGCTGATCGACGGCTCCTGGAGCTACGGCACCCTGTCCGGCGACGATTATGACATCGACGTGGGCTTCTTCCCCATGCCCGCCCCCGCCGGCAAGGCCGCCGGCTTCAGCCTGCATCCTGACTTCGGTATCGCCGGCAACGCCGCTTCCGCTCATCCCGAAGAGGTCAAGGCCTTCCTGGCCTGGCTGGCTTCCGTGGACGGCGCGAAAGAGGCCGCCAAGGTCATCCCCGAGGGCTTCCTGCCCCTGATCAACGCCGACGTGGCCCCCGAAGGCAGCGTCATCTCCGCGATGAACGCCGTGGGCGAAGGCAAGAACGCCGACCGCCGCTTCGTGTGGAACATGATGGCCCTGTACACCCCGTTCGTGGATCAGCTCAACGCCATCTGCCGCGGCGAGCAGACCCCCCAGGGCGCGGCTGACGCCATCAACGCGCTGTGGGAAGCGGAACTGGCAAAATAATTATTATTTGGGAGGGGGAATCCTTCCCCCTCCCACGCTGCCCCCTTCGGATTTGCAGCTCCTGCTGCAAATCCGCAAGGTTCAAATGGCTTCGCCATTTGTTCCGCTTTGACGTACATGCCGCCAAAGCGGATTTCCATCAGGGGGGTTCCCCCCTGATCACCCCCTCTTCACAGGATATGAGACGCTGATATCCCAACGCCCTTCGGGTTCGCCGTAGGCGAATCCGCCGAATGAATCGGCGGACTTATGAGACATCAGTGCCTCATATCCTCCATCGTACCGTCCTCACAACTGATCTGTTTCCCAGCACCGGTTAAGCTGTACCCTTAAGGAGTGAACGCGCGATGTCGGTAAAGTCCAAGTATTCTCAGGCCCTCCAGGGCGGCAAGAGCATCAAGCCGGGCGGCATTTACTGGATGCGGTACGTGCTGCCCGCCATGGTGTTTTATGTTATTTTCATGGCCTACCCCATGCTGGACTCCGTCCGTCTGTCCCTGTACGAGGGCACGGCGGGCGTGCGCGAATATGTGGGCTTCGCCAACTATGTGCGCCTGTTCACGGACGAAGTGGTTTCCACGCGCTTTTGGAACGCGTTCAGAAACAACTGGATCTTTTTCGGTTACCACATGATCCTGCAGAACGCCCTGGGCATCCTGTTCGCCGCCATTCTGACCAACCGCACGATGAAGGGCCGCTCGGTGTACCAGACGCTGATCTTCATCCCCTGCACGGTGGCCGTGCTGGTGACCGGTTATCTGTTCAAAATGATGATGAACCCCCAGTGGTCCAAGGCCCCGCTGGAAAAGATCGGCCTGGGCTTCCTGGTCCACTCCCCCCAGGGCTGGCTGGGCGACCCGGGGACGGCCCTGTCCGCCGTCTCCCTGGTGTCCGTCTGGCAGTGGGTCGGCATCCCCACGATGATGTTCGTGGCCGCCTTCCAGAGCATCGACGACGACCTCATTGAGGCCGCCTCCATCGAAGGCGCGACCCCCTGGCAGCAGTTCACCCGCATCCGCGTCCCGATGATCATCCCGGTCATCGGCATGGTCGCCATCATGACCTTCGTGGCCAATTTCAACGCCTTTGACGTGGTCTTCTCCATGGAGACCCTGGACGGCGCGCCGAACTATTCCACCGACCTGATCGGCACCCTGTTTTACCGCTACGGCGTAGCGGGCCAGCACCCCGTGGGCATTCCGGAGCCGGGCGTAGGCTCCGCCATCTCCACGTCGATCTTCCTGATGCTCCTGTGCGGGGTCATCCCCGTGCTGGTCAAGACCCAGGGAAAGGAGTGATAAAGGATGGCCAAGGAAAAGAAAACCAAATCCCTGCGGATCATGAACATGCACATCCCCTACCACATCATCATGATCCTGTGGTCCTTTATCGCGATGTTCCCGATGTGGTTCCTGTTCATCAACACCTTCAAGGTCAAAAAGGAAATCTACACCAACTTTTTCGGCCTGCCCTCCAAATGGACCCTGGCCAACTATCAGGCCCTGACGAGCAACAGCGACTTTTTCATCTATTTCAGGAACTCCACCCTGGTCGTCGTGGTGAGCCTGTTCATGATCCTCTTCCTGGGCTCCCTGTGTGCCTTTGCCCTGGCGCACTGGCGCACCAAGACCTCCCGGGCGATCTATTTCTTCTTCGTCATCGGCATGATGCTGCCCATCAAGATCGCCACCATCCGCCTGCTGCAGATCATGAAGGCTCTGAACACCCTGAACACCCTGTTCAGCCTCTACCCCGTCTACATCGCTATGGGCCTGCCCACCGCCGTGTTCATCCTGACGGAGTTCATCCACGGCCTGCCGGGCGAGCTCTATGAGGCCGGCTACATGGACGGGGCGGGCCGCTTCCGCATCTACTACCGCATCGTCCTCCCCCTGATCCGCCCGGCCCTGGCCACCGTGGCCATCTACAACCTGGTGCCCATCTGGAACGACCTGTGGTTCCCCCTGATCTTCATCACGAAGGAATCCCAGAAGACCGTCCTGCTGGCCGTCACCCGCCTCCAGGGCCAGTACAGCACCGACTGGCCCAAGGTCCTGACCATCCTGGCCCTGAGCGCTCTCCCCGTCATCATCCTGTACCTGGCGTTCTCCAAGCAGTTTGTCAAGGGCCTGACCGCCGGGGCGGTAAAAGGATAAAAGATCGTACCTGTTCAGTCAACGACTGAACAGGTACCGCAAGGGGGTCTTGCGCCCCCCTACGGTACCCCCCAAACGGATTTGCCTGTCGTCCCTTCTTCCAGGGCCTGTCGTCCCTTCTTCCAGGGCCTGCCGGCCCGCTGTTCGGTGAGATTGTGCCACTGGCACAATCTCCGGGCCCTCACAGCCCCAGGCGGCAAATCCGCAAGGTACGCATTTTTGCTCCCGCAGAAGTGGAGGAAGTCTTCACTTCCCAAGTATTATTCTGCTCCGCAAAAATGCTCCTCGCACCGGCAAAGCCGGTACTGCGGATTTGTCATCAGGGGGAGTAATCCCCCTGATCACCCCCACCGTCAAATAGCAAACGCCTTTCGATCTCAGGGGACTGAATAGTTACAAATGATCATATACATCCAGACGAATTTCCGCGGGGCGTAAAAAGCCTTGCGGGAGTTCGTTTATAATTTTCTTGAAACCCCCGCCCTGCCGTGATATAATGCATTTTAGCAAACCAGAGGAAGGGGGCGGCGGCCGTGATCCGGACAGGGCGGGTGGTAGAAGCGAACCAGGGCAGTCTCAAGGTCTGCTTTGACCGGCCGGAAATGTGCGCCAGCTGCGGCAAGTGCGGCGTGCACGGCGAACATCAGGAGCTGGTCACCGTGGACGGCGAGGCGGCGGCCGGCAGCTGGGTACAGGTGGAAATGCCTGACGCCCAGGTGGTCAAGGTTTCCCTGATCGCCTATGTGATCCCCCTGATCTTTCTGATGGCCGGCCTGGTCATCGGCCAGAACGTGTTGGGGTCGGACGGCTGGGCCGCCGGCCTGGGCGTCGGCCTGCTGGCCGTAGGGCTCTTGGTGGTCCGGCTGATCGACAAAAGGCTGGGCGGAAAACCCGGCTGGAAACCCAAGCTGATCAAAGTGTTTGAAGAAATGCCTCATCCCCTCAACGACGAATAAAACAGGAGGACAGAACCATGGCTGAAATCGTATTGACCGCTGAAAACTTCGAGGAAAAAGTGCTGAAGGCCGACAAGCCCGTCCTGGTGGACTTCTGGGCCACCTGGTGCATGCCCTGCCGGATGCTGGCTCCCCTCGTTTCCCAGATCGCCGAGGAAAAGGCCGATTCCCTGTACGTCGGCAAGGTCGACGTAGACGAGCAGGGTGAGCTGGCCGCCCGCTACGGCATCTCCAGCATCCCCTGCCTGATCCTCTTCAAGGACGGCCAGGAAGCCGGCCGCTCCGTGGGCGTGCAGGACAAGGCCAGCCTTTTGGCCAGCTTAGGCCTGTAACAATGCCGGCCGGAGCCGCGGGGGCAAAGGCCTCCTCGGCTCCGGCCCGTTTGCCCGGACCGAAGAAAAAACATTTGACAAACATCGAAAAGAATGTTATGATATTCAAGCGCTTAAGGCCGCCTCTGAACGCGGAGAGATGGCCGAGTGGTTGAAGGCGCCAGTCTTGAAAACTGGTGATGTCGCAAGGCACCGGGGGTTCGAATCCCTTTCTCTCCGC
>DGRV01000066.1:2808-6988 GCA_002391225.1 Christensenella sp. UBA4379 | reverse complement strand
TTGCCGCCCGGGAGGACCGAAGGTCCGAGAGGCAAATCCGAGGGGTCCCCGATAGGGGGACATGTCCCCCTATCGATAGCTTACAGCGGTAAGCTTATATAGTATGGTTCCGGGGCCCAGGCGGCGGTGCCCAGGTCGGAGACGGATTCGGTTTCCTCCTCCGTCACCGGCTCGTGGGGCTTGAGCTCGATTTCGCCGTTGCGCAGCTTCACCGCCTGCTCCCAGGCCGTTTTGAGCTGCGGGTCGTCCATATCGCCCAGCTGGAAGAAATTGCCGACCAGCTCCTCGGGCATTTCGGAAATGACATCCGGGGTGATGCCGATCTTATGCACCTTCCTGCCGGAGGGCATGAAGTACTGGGCGTAGGTGACCTGCATGCCGTCTTCCTTGCCCTCCACCCCGCTCAGCGGGAGGACGTACTGCATGATGCCCTTGCCGTAGGTTTGGGTGCCGACCACCAGGGCGCGGCCGCAGTCCTGCAGGCTGCCGGAGAGGATCTCGCTGGAAGAGGCGGAAGCGCCGTTGACCAGGACCACCAGGGGGATATCGTCCTTCCCGGCCTTGGTGTAGCGCTCCTCGCGGTTACCGGCGCGGTTCTCACTGTAGAAGAGCAGCTGCTTGTCCAGGAAGATGTTGGCGATCTTTTCCGCCGCGTCCACCCAGCCGCCGGTATTATCACGCAGGTCCAGGATCAGGGCGGTGGCGCCCTGCTTTTCCAGCTCCTCCACGTCGGCGGACAGACGCTCCTCGCAGTCACCGGAGAACTCGTACAGCG
Organism: Christensenella sp. UBA4379; assembly: GCA_002391225.1. Taxonomy (GTDB): domain Bacteria; phylum Bacillota; class Clostridia; order Christensenellales; family Aristaeellaceae; genus UBA4246. Next base: position 6,213 of record DGRV01000066.1, on the reverse strand, counting down.
CGATCAGGCCGACGTTGTCCTCCAGCATGGTCATTTCCGTCCAGTTCACGTTGATGATGGCGCGGCCGACGGTATAGACGATGTTCTCTCCCTTGCGGATGATCTCCAGCTCCACGGTGTCGGCTTCCTTGCCGCGCATCAGGTTGGCGGCTTCGGTCATGTTTTCGGCGGTGACCTGCAGATCGTCCACCCGGACGAGGATGTCGCCCTTGCGGATCCCGGCCTGCTCGGCGGGGGTGTTTTTGAACACGCGGCTGATGGTGACGACGTTGGTGTTATAGTTGGCCAGCATCTGGATGCCGACGCCGGCGTAGTTGCCCTCGTCGTCCTCCCAGAGGCTCTTCCAGGATTCGGGCGGATAATAGAAGGTATAGTTGTCTCCCAGGCCCTCCAGCATCCCCCAGAGGGCGCCTTCCATCATCTTTTCCTCATCCGGCTCTTCATAGTAATACTGCTGGATCTGGGCATAGACCTCGGCCAGCTTGCTGAAACGCTTCAGCTGATCGTACTCTTCCTGGGAAATGATCACTTCGTTGGAATTGAACATCCTGAAGAAATCAAACCTGCCTTCATCTTCGGCCGCGGCGCAGACGGAACCAAGCGCCAGGATCATCGTCAGGGCCAAAGACAGAACCTTTTTCATGTTTAACCTCCAAAGCCCGCTCAATCGGGCGTACAGTCTGTATAATATTTGCACTTTCTCATGTCCAGAAGCATCCGGAAGGTCAGCGCGTCCTCGAATTTTCGCAGATCCAGCCCGGTTTCCCGCTGCACCTTGTCCAGGCGGTATACCAGGGTATTGCGGTGGATATACAGCTGCCTGGCCGTGTCCGACAGGTTCAGGTCCTTTTGGAAGAACACTTCGATGGTCCGCAGCATTTCCTCGTTGAACAGGCGTGATGTGGACGGATTAAAGAGCAAGTGGTGGTAGCGCTCCGCGATGTCCGGGGAGAGCTCCGACAGGAACCTGGGCAGCAGCATCGAAGCGTAGTCAAAGACCGTCTGGTTCTCGCAGAAGATCCGCCCGATGCTGATGGCCCTGCTTGCCTGCAGGTACCCGGCATGAAGGGCGGACAGGTCCTTCGCTTTCGCGCCGATGCCGATGATGACGCTGTACCCGGCCTCAGTCAGGATGGATTCCTGGACCGCCTGGGCGAACTCAAGGGATTCCGTTTCCCCCTCCTGCCGGGGCGCTTCCCGAAGGAAGACGGCTGATTTGGCGTCGATGGGCACCAGCACATCCCCGGGCGACAGCGGCAGCACCTGGGGAAGCAGCTCTTCCAGCGGCTCCCCGTGGTCCTGCGTCATCCGGATCAGATATACGGTTTTTCCGCATTTGAGCGGCAGATGGTATTCCGCCGCCAGGGCTTCCGTTTCGCTGTGGGACAGGTTTTCGGTGAGCAGACGGCGATATGCGCCGGCCGGCCCCGTCTCCCGCTCCCGGCTCTGAAGAGAAGCGAGCACGCCGTCCAACAGGAGGAAAAAGTCTCCCCCGTGGCCGGTCTCCCCGGCCGCGGCCCAGCAGAGCCCCGGCCGGACCCGGCTGGGATAAAACAGGTATCCGTTTACTTCAAACGGTTCCTTCCCCTCCGGCTCCCTGTCCGGGACCGATGGGCCTGGAAGGCCTGAAATCAGGTCCGTCCCGCCCGCGTTCAGCAGATACACAGGGGAGGAAAACCCATGCACATAGGTTTTTAAGGCTTTTGCAACATCGAGGGCCATAAGCGCTCCTCTTCCTGCGGTTCTTCCAGCTCGTCCTCAAGAAGCTGGTCTTCCACCTGGGCGAGCCGCTCCACCGGCTCTCCCGCCTTGAAGGCGAGGATGGCTTCGCGGCTCAGCACAGAGTCTGTTCCCAGGCAGGCGCTGCAGCGGTATCCGCAGTCCGGACAGCAGCAGCCAAGATTCCTGCCCCCTTCTTCATGGATCATGAGCGTCCCGCATTCCGGGCAGCCGCATCTCATCTGAGTGATATCTCCTTACTTGTACAGCGGGAAGGCGTCGGTCAGGACGGCGACCTTTTCGCGGACGGCGGGCACGGCGGCTTCGCCCTGCTCCAGGATGTCGGCGATGCAGTCGGCGATGACCGCCATCTGCGCTTCCTTCATGCCGCGGGTGGTGACCGCCGGGGTGCCCACGCGGATGCCGCTGGTTTCCGCCGGCTTGCGCTGATCCCTGGGGACCATGTTCTTGTTGACGGTGATGTTGGCGTCGCCCAGCCAGGTTTCAAGCTCCCGGCCGGAGACCGGTGTATCGCACAGGTCCAGCAGCAGCAGGTGGTTGTCCGTCCCGCCGGACACCAGACGCACCCCGCGGGCCTTGAGGCCGGCTTCCAGGGCCTTGGCGTTCAGCACGATCTGGTGCTGGTAGGCTTTGAAATCCTCCGACATGGCTTCCTTGAAGCAGACGGCCTTCGCGGCGATGATGTGCATCAGCGGCCCGCCCTGGATGCCCGGGAAGATGGCCTTGTCGATCGCCTTGGCGTACTGCTCCCGGCACAGGATCATGCCGCCCCTGGGGCCGCGCAGGGTCTTGTGAGTGGTGGTGGTGACCACGTCGGCGTAGGGCACGGGCGAGGGATGCTCCCCGGCGGCGACGAGACCGGCAATGTGAGCCATGTCCACCATCAGCAGGGCCCCGGCCTTGTCCGCGATCTGGCGGAAGCGGGGGAAGTCCAGGGTCCTGGAATAGGCGGAAGCGCCGGCGACGATCAGCTTGGGCCGGATGGAGAGGGCCTGCTCTTCCAGGGCGTCATAATTGATCTCTTCGGTGGCCGGGTCCAGGCCGTAGGAAGCGAAATGGAAATATTTTCCGGAAATATTCACGGGGCTGCCGTGGGTCAGATGGCCGCCGGCGTTCAGGTTCATGCCTAGCACAGTGTCGCCCGGAGCCAGGAGGGCGAAGTAAACAGCCATGTTGGCCTGGGAGCCGCTGTGGGGCTGCACGTTGGCGTGGTCTGCCCCGTAGAGCTGGCAGGCGCGCTGGCGGGCCAGTTCCTCCACCTCGTCCACATACTCGCAGCCGCCGTAATAGCGATGGGCGGGATAGCCTTCGGCGTATTTATTCGTCAGCACGCTGCCCATCGCGGCCAGTACGGCTTCCGACACAAAGTTTTCCGAAGCGATCAGTTCGATATGGTCCTGCTGACGGCCGCTTTCCCTCGCCATGGAGCGGGCGACTTCCGGGTCAGCCTTCTGTAAACAATCCGGTACCTGCCACATAGGAACTCTCCTTTTTTGATGGTTGTCGCTTCTGCATAAAAACAGCGTTGTTCAAAATTGGGTATGAAAAAACCGCTATACGGACAGACAGACCCGCGGCACATGCGCCTTGCGCTTACTGCTGCTTCCTTTCGGACCTGACAGGGTTCACACCGCTGCATCGCACGGAGCCCATCCGCATAACGGC
>DGRV01000066.1:0-2658 GCA_002391225.1 Christensenella sp. UBA4379 | reverse complement strand
TACCACCCCCTGGGCGGATTTGCCTCTCGCTTCGCTCGCGGGCGGCAAATCCGTAAGGTATGTATTTTTGCTCCGCAGAAGTGAAATGGGCTTCGCTTCCCGAGTGTAATTCTGCTCCGCAAAAATACTTTCCCAGGGCCTGCCGGCCCGTTCTTCGCTGAAAATGTGCCACCGGCACATTTTCCGGGCGCTCAGAACCCCGCGGCGTACATGCCGCCGCTGCGGATTTTACTTGGAGGGGTTGCGGCCACTCCATGCCACCCGGGGATTTCTGTTCTCCAGAACTCTTTTTCATCCCTAAGAAAATGATAATCAGGCATTAAAAATGGGGCTGCTGCAGAAAAGCTGCTGCAGCAACCCCGTTTTGATGATTCTTCTGCTTTACACCTGATCCGCTCGGAGGGTGATGGAGGCGTAGCGTTGAATCCGCTTGATGCAGGGGAGTTCCGTATCGCTTTCCCGGACCAGGCCGATGATGGTGACGGAGCCGCCGTTTTTGAGGGCACGGCCCGTTCCGAAGAAAGCGATGGCGCGCTGAGGGGTCAGGGCTTCTTCTGCAAGCTCGGCCACCGCCGTCAGGGAATCCACCAGGAGCACAGCCCGGCGGCCATTTTCGGCCAGGCGCTTCGCCCGCTCCAGCATGTAGCGGACTTCGCCGACCTGCTGCTCCAACTCCACCGCCGCATCGACGGCCAGGCACGGGCAGGGAGCCTGCTCCATGAAGGTATGCCCTTCCTCCGGAGACTGGCCCAGGCTCAGCAGAAAGCAGGCCACATCCTCGTTCTCCTGCTGGATTTCACCCGCCAGGCGCGTGATCAGGGCCCGGCCGTCCTCTTCCCCATTCAGGATAAGCAACGCCCTGTGCCCAAAACGGAGGACACTCCGGCGGCTGGACTCCAAAGCGATCGAGGTCTTCGGCGCGGCGACGTCCAGGCCCAGAAAATCGGGCCGGTCCTTGACATCCTCGGCCGGCTCCCCGTTCACCTTTTCAAGATACACCATCAGCCGCCTGCCTTTCGCGCCGCGGATGGTCTTGGTCTTGCCGGCGATCAGGTCGCCCTCGCGCAGGGCATAGCGGCGGATCTGGGTATGCGAAATATAGACCGGGCGGCTTCGCCTTGGATGCCGCTCGTCAATCATCAGGCCGCTGCCGCTCTTGTCTATGCTGAGCACGCCCTGCTGATCGACAAATTCCCCTTCGGCCAAGAGCTCTGGCAGAGTGGTCTTCTGGACGGCGGAAAAATCCTTTAAATACCGGCTGTCCGTCCCGTAGGACTGGCCCTCCATCCGCACCGGCATTTCCTGGGCCGCGCCGGCAGGCTGGACGCCCGGCCGGGTCTGGGTGGGCCGCTGGTCCTGGTACTGACCGGCCATTGGGCCCTGGGCAGGCTTACTATACCCCTGCCGACCTGAGGACTGCTGATAGCCGCCCTGGTTATAGGAACCGCCCTGCTGGAAGGATTTCGGGTTATGCCAGGCGCGGACGCCGTCGATGTTGAAGGCGGGCGCCTTGCTGGAAATCGTGCTGAGTACGTCCGGCTTCGCGGCGGCGGGACGGGCAGGCTCTGCGGGCCTGGCCGGGGCCGCGGCGACAGGACGCTGGGTGTACGTCGGCTGCGGCGTCACCCGGGGGGGCTGGCGGTAGGACAAATCCCCGTCCTCATAGTCGTAATCGCTGTCATCCGCGATGATGGAGGCCGTTCTCGGCCGGGCAGCGGGGGCCGGAGCCTGGGGTTCTTTCGCCGGGGCGCCGCTCTCTTCCGCGGCTGCTTCCGGCTGTACGGAGGCCTTCAGCTTGTCGATGATGCCCTGTTTGTTGATCCCCGCGGGCAGCGGAATATGATGCTCCCTGGCGTAGTCCCTCAGTTCGATCACCGTCATCGTCTCAAACCGCTCACTCATATAAAAAAGAAGCCCCCTCACCGATCTATTCGTCTGACATCCAGCCGTTTCGCAATGTTCCATCAGGTATGATTACAAAAAATCCTTTGCCTTGCAATTATTATAACAAATGAACCCGGCAGATGCAATAGCGAAATGATGGGATTTTTGATTAAAAACAGTATAACCGCGGAAGGAAATCCCTCCGCGGCCGTTTTTTATGACAATGAATCTATCACATTTTCTGGTACGCTTCTGCGATCTTCGCTGCCAGCCTGGCGTTGTTGTACACCAGCTGGATGTTGGAAGCCAGGCTGTCTCCCCCGGTCAGCTCGGCGACGCGGGCGAGCAGGAAGGGGGTGATTTCCTTGCCCTTGATGCCCTGCTCCACGGACTCGGCCACCGCCTGATCGATGGCGCTGTTGATGCCCTGATCGTCCATGGCGTATTCCTCGGGGATCGGGTTGGTGACCAGCATGCCGCCCTTTAATCCCATCTGGGTCTGGGCATAGAAGATCCGGGCGATCTCCTCCGGGGTGTCGCAGCGGTAGTCCACGGAAAAGCCGGAATGGCGGGAATAGAAGGCGGGCAGCTCCTTGGTGCCGTAGCCGATCACGGGGACGCCATGGGTCTCCAGGTATTCCAGGGTCAGACCCAGGTCCAGGATGGCCTTGGCCCCGGCGCAGATCACGGTGACGGGGGTATTGGCCAGCTCCTCCAGGTCGGCGGAGATGTCCATGGTGGTCTCTGCCCCGCGGTGCACACCGCCGATGCCGC
>DGRV01000093.1 GCA_002391225.1 Christensenella sp. UBA4379 | reverse complement strand
AAGTAGTGTTAGCCCATGTTCAGATGGTGACAAGCTATATTCTCCGTTTTGAGGACTACTTCCGGCAGGTTATGACGGCTCAAAAGCGTCAGGCAAGCAAGGAAGCGATCCAAATCCGGAAAAAGGAGCTTGATCGGGACGAACGCCGTATCTCTGAGCTGAAGCGCTTGTTCATCAAGGTATATGAGGATAATGCGGCAGGCAGACTGAGTGATGAAAGATATGAGATGCTCAGCCAGACTTATGAAGCGGAGCAAAAGCAGTTGGAAGCAGATACCGCCAGACTGCGGCAGGAAATTGAAGTACAGGAAGCAGAGAATGATCATCTTGAACGGTTCATTGAAAAGGCGAGATCCTATGTCGGTATCAAGAAGCTGGATGGCTATATCCTGCATGAGCTGATCAGCGCGATCTATGTGAGTGCGCCTGACAAGAGCAGCGGGCACAGGGAACAGCACATCCGCATTGAGTACAACGGCATCGGTTTTATCCCAATCCATGAACTGATGGCAAAGCAAACGGCGTGACCGAAATCACGCTGTGAGCCTTGAAAACATTACGTTTTCGTCGATTAGAACCTAATACTGTGTTACGGAGCCCGCCGGAATCAGCCTCTTTTTTGCGTCTTATCGTATTTTATTCCGTATAGTTGTCCGGCAGGTCGTTTTCGTACATCACCGTGTCCCCGGGCTGCAGCATCGGCCGGAGGGCGGCGACCGCCTCGTCAAAGGTGGAGAAGACGAAGAGGTTCTCTTCCGGGAAGCCCTTGCTCCGCAGGCCTTCGGCGATGGGCTCGGTATGCTTTTTGCCCACCAGGAAGACCACGTCCGCGCTCTGGGCGATGGCCTCGCCGAACTCCCGGTTGTACTGGGCCTCCTGCTCCCCAAGCTCCACCATGCCCGGGGTCACGATGATGCGCCGCCCGGCGAACATGGACAAAACCTTTAAGGCTTCCTTGGAGGAGGTCGGGTTGGTGTTGAAGGCGTCGTCGATCACGGTGACGCCGCCAGCGTTGGACACGATCTGCAGCCGGTGCTCCACCGGGGTCAGGGACGATATGCCCGCCTGAATCTGCCGCAGAGACAGGCCCAGGTCCGCGGCGACCGCCGCCGCGCAGAGGATGTTATTGATGTTATGCGCACCCAGCAGCTTCGTCTCGCAGGCGCAGCGCTGGCCGTCTCCCAGGCACAGGGTAAAGGCGCTGCCGTCCGGGCCGACCTTGACGTCCTCTGCCCAGGCGGCGCTGCCCGGCACGCCGACCAGGCGCTTGGGCTTCTCCGTCTTTTCGTACAGGCCGGTCACAATTCCCCCGTCGTTCTGAAAATAGGCGGTGCCGTCCTGCGGCAGGGCTTCGATCAGGTCGTACTTGGTCTTGGTGATGTTTTTAATGGTCTTGAACGTATCCAGGTGCTGGGGACCCACGCTGGTCAGGATGCCGATCGTCGGATGGACGAGGCGGCAGAGGTCCCTGATGTCCCGGCGGTGGCGGGCCCCCATTTCCCCGATGAAGACCTGGTGGGCAGGCGTCAGCCGCTCCCGGATCACCCGGGTCAGGCCCATGGGAGTGTTGAAGCTGGCGGGCGTCGCCAGGACGTTATACTTCTGGGACAGGATCGCCGCCAGGATAAACTTCGTGCTGGTTTTGCCATAGCTCCCGGTGATGCCGATGCGGATCAGCCGGTCGTTGGCCAGCAGCTTTTTCCGGGCGTCGGACAGATAAGCGTACTGGATCAGCATTTCCACCGGCCAGATCAGGCAGGCGGCCACGGCCGTCCACAGGGGCAGGCCCAGCGGAATCAGGGCGAAAACGGAAAGGTAGAGGAAGCTGCCGCGCCCGGCAAAAAACGAAAACCAGAGCGCCGCGCTCAGCCCGCACAAAAGCAAACCCAGCGTAACATACAGCCGCTTGACCCGGGCCGTCATGGCGAAGGGCTTTTTTTCCTTTTCCCTGAGCTGTTTTTTGTGCGCCAGCCACGCGGAAAGGAACACCCCTGCGGCCAAAGCCAGCCCCGCCAGCGTCATCCAGACGGAACCGCCCTCCGGGATCAGGCCCGAAAGGGCTGAAAGGAGAACGGCGGCAACCAGCACGGCCGCGCTCAGGAGGAGGCACGGCTCAAACGCCTTCTCCCACTGGCGGGCCATGGTTTTCCAATATCCGCGGAACTGATAGCTTTCCAGCTGAAAATAATGAATGGACTTTCGGGCGGCCAGCAGGCTGGACACCACGGCCGCCAGGACGATCAGCGCCCCTGCGGGCATCCGGGAAACATCCATCAAACAGAAAGCTCCTTCATGTCAGTTTAAAAAAGTCCGTACAATCGTCAGGAACCGGGGCCATTCCTGAAGGTAGGCAAAGTGATCCCCGTTTTCAAACACCACCAGACCGGCGTCCGGGATTTCCTTTTCCATCCTCTGCCCCATCCACAGCGGGGTCTCGGTGTCGTTTCGGCCGAACACCAGCAGGGTGGAAGCCTTGATCTTCGGCAGGCGGTCCGACAGGTCCTCGTTGACGATTTTGACAAAGGTCTGCCGCATCTCAGGTGACAAGGCCAGATAATCGGGCGAACCGTGCTTCTGCCGTTCAGCCTCCAGCAGCTTTTCCATAGGCATTTTCAGCCCGGGCAGCTGGCCCAGGCGGTTCAAAAAGGCCTTTTTCCGCTGGTACTGTTCGCTCTTTTTCTTCTGCTCGGGCGTTGGAGGCTTGCGGATGCCGGCCGCCCCGGTCAGCACCATGCGGTTGACCAGGGCCGGATGCCGGGCCGCCAGGTCGATGGCCACCCGCGCGCCGAAGGAATGGGCGATAATGTCCGCCGGAGCGATGGAAAGACGTTCCATCACCTCCGCCGTCATCTCGGCAAAGTCGGAAACGCCCCAGGGCTCCGGCGGTTCGGAGGATTCCCCGTGGGCTGGGAAATCGAGGACCGTCACCAGCCGGTCCTTCTTCAGGTCTTCCGTGATCGGGGCAAAATGACGGATGGAGCAGCCCCAGCCGTGCAGGAGCAGCACGGGCGTTCCGCCCGTACCGAACTGCTCCACATGCAGGCGTACGCCCCGGCAATCAATGAACAAAGTTACCTCCCAAACGGAAAATAAATATACCGGCACTTCGCCGTCGAGCCAGAGCACAGGATCCGGTACGCCTCCGGCACCGGGACCACCGATTCCAGCACGCAGCCGATCTTTTCACAGGTCCGGCGGGAAGCCCAGTTGTCCGTATCCGTGGTAATGACCAGGCTTTGCAGGCCCTCCTGCTGCATCACCGGCGTCATCAGCCGGCAGGCCTGGGCCGCGAAGCCGTGCCCGCGGTAGGGCTCGTCAATCCGGTAGCCGATGTGGCCCAGGTAATACAGGCCCGGGCTTTCCCCAAGCCTCAGGCTGATATAGCCGATTTTTTTCAGGGAATGACGCTTGTAGATGTGAAACAGATAGCCGTCCGAAATGCCGTACTCCGCGTCGGTCACTTCATAATTCGTCAACCGCAGGACGATCTGCTCGTTGTGCAGCGTGGTGCCGCCGAGCAAAGATAGCAACGACATAGTTACTCCAGCCCCGGATTAAAAATGTTTACAAGAAATTTTCCCAAACGGCGGCCATAAACAAAGCCTGCATGGATCAGGAGGTTTGTCCGCTGGGCATCTGAGCCATGCAGGTTGGTGCGTCCGCTGTGGAAGGGATGAACAGCCCAAAGCTGAAATACGCAGGCTGTCCGGCAGTCCGGGGAAAGCAGGCCGGAACACCGGCCCGCTTTCCCGGGCTCCAAATTATTTCGCCGCGCTGACCAGCGCCATGGTATCCCTGGCGATCGCCAGCTCTTCGTTGGTCGGGATGATCAGGATCTTGACCTTGCTGTCCGGGGCGGAAACGTCGGCTTCCACGCCGCGGATCTTGGCGTTCTTTTCATAGTCCATCTTGGCGCCCATGAACTCCAGGCCGGTGATGACTTTGGCGCGGAGAGCGGCGTCGTTTTCACCGATGCCGGCGGTGAAGGAAATGACGTCCACCCCGTGCAGGACGGCGGCGTAAGCGCCGATGTACTTGCGGATCCCTTCCACCAGCATGTCGATGGCGATCTGGGCGTCCTCGTTGCCGTTTTCGGCGGCCTGGGCGACCTCGCGCATGTCGGAGCTGACGCCGGAAATGCCCAGCAGGCCGCTCTTCTTATTGCAGATGTTGAGCATCTCGTTGACGTCGATATGGTCCTGGTTGCAGATGTACTGCACCACCGCCGGGTCCATGGAGCCGCAGCGGGTGCCCATCAGCAGGCCCTCGAGTGGGGTGATGCCCATGGAGGTATCCACGCACTTGCCCTTGTCGATGGCGCAGACGGAGGAACCATTGCCCAGGTGGCAGTTGATGATGCGGAGCTCTTCCGGCTTCTTGCCCAGATATTCGGGGATCCGGGCCGCCACATAGCGGTGGGAGGTGCCGTGGAAGCCGTAGCGGCGAACCTTGAGGCGGGTGTAATAATCCTTCGGCACGCCATAGCGGTAGGCCTTGGGAGGCATGGTCATATGGAAAGCGGTGTCGAACACGGCCACCATGGGGGTATTCGGCATGACCTCCCGGCAGGCGCGGATGCCGGCCAGGTTGGCGGGGTTATGCAGCGGGCCCAGCGGGATATTTTCTTCGATGGCCGCTTCAACCTCCGGGTTCACAATGACGGACTCGGTGAAGTTCGGGCCGCCGTGCAGCACGCGGTGGCCGACCGCGCCGATCTCGTCCATGGACTTGACCACGCCGTGGTCCGCGTCGGTCAGGGCGTCCAGCATCATCTGGGTAGCGATGACGTGGTTATCGATCTTTTTTTCCACGGTAAAGACCTTGCCGGCCGCCTTATGGGTCAGCTTGCCCAGGTCCAGGCCGATCTTCTCCACCAGACCCTTGGCCAGGGTGGATTCGTTATCCATATCGATCAACTGATATTTGAGGGAAGAAGAACCGGCGTTTACGATCAGAACTTTCATTTTACATTCCTCCGATTGCAGTTTGTTGAGTCCGGGCGGTTTTCGTTTGGCCCGGTCAGACGCAGTTCATACAGCTTTTCTATTATCGCACTTTTTTGTCTTTCCCGCAAGCAGGATCAGGCTGAAAAACGAAAACATTTTGTGACAAGTTCCGTCCGCGCCTACAAGGAGAATTTACAATTCTTCAAAAAGGGTTTCCGAAAAGGATGTAGAATAATAGATTTTGAAGAGGGGGTTTTATCCCCTGTCTGAACTCAGGAGGAATTCTCGTACATGAAGTGTCCCCGCTGCGGCGCCTGGAACCGCGCCTCCCTGCCCCGCTGCTTTCAGTGCGGCGCGCCGCTGGCTGAAGAAGAAAGCGCGAATCAGCAGAACTGGAAGCAGGAGATGGGCACCGGCCGCCAGGAAAAAATTTATTTCGACGTCGACGAAGACGGCAACATCGATCAGACTCCGGACAGCGGCGATACGCTGGCCCAAGAGATGGAGTCTCTCCGGGAGCGCAGGCTCCGCGGCTATGAGGAGCAGCGACGTCTGCGCGAAGCGGAAACCCACCCCTATGCCCGGCTGACCAACCGGACGGGCCGACGCCGCCAGAACACCACCCGCCGCCGCTATATCATCACCGACCCGGAGGAAGGAGCGCCGGACGCCGGGGAAGACCGGCCGCGCGTCTCCTCCGCCCAGATCGACGCCATCGACTACGACGACTATCACGGCGACCAGCCGGACGTCCAGGGCGTGCTGGCGGACGGCCGCTACATCCATTCCATCTACCGGGACGATACGCCCAGCCGCACCTTCCGCCCCCAGCGGAAGGCCCGAATGGGAAAGCTCATCCGCTCTTTTGTTCTGGTGCTGCTCCTGGCGGGTGGGGTGCTGACCGGGTGCTTTTTCCTGCACCTGCCGCCCTTTTCCTCGGCGGAAAGCTCCAGCCTGCAGGACGACGTCATCATTACCTCTTCCATCTATGACGACCTGCCCGCCCACATCATCCGCATCCCGGCGGAGGAGGGGACGGAAATCCACATCAAGGAGCTTCACATGCCCGGGGTGTCCATCGGGGGCTACGCCACCTTTGAAATTCCCGATTATAAGTGGTATGAGGACGTGACGGACCTGACGGACCCCGTGTTCCACGTTACCATGACGCCCTATAAGCGAACCGCCAGCGGAGAAATGCGGCTGATGGACGTCATCCATTTCGACGTGGATGTCCCCCTGTCCCCCATTACCCTGGTCTCCCCCGACGTCACCTTCGTGGAGGTCAACAGCCGCCCCAAATACCAGATTCAGTTCAAGGTCGAGCGCGGCAGCACCGTGACCATCAACGGAGAAAACTATTCCGACCTCGTCAGCTCCCAGGACGGCCTGATCTCCTACAACGCCACCGTACAGCCCATCGGCAACAATGACGTCGTGATCGAGTGCCAGACCAAGTATTACCGGAAAAACA
>DGRV01000101.1:94311-94939 GCA_002391225.1 Christensenella sp. UBA4379 | reverse complement strand
TTGGCTTCAACGCCTTTGTGCTGACCTACACGGTGAACGCGCTGATGAACTGCCCCCTGGAGAAGCAGCCCATGAAGGACCTGGCCAGGGCCGTGCGGCTGATCCGGAAGAGCGCGGCGGAATTCGGGATCCGGAAGGACAAGGTTGTGATCTGCGGATTCTCCGCGGGAGGACACCTGTGCGCGAGCCTCTGCGTACACTGGAAGGAGCTGCGGGATGAACGCTTCGGCGGGGAATCCGCCCGGCCGGACGCGGCGATCCTGAGCTACCCGGTGATTACCTCCGGCCCCTTTGCGCACCGCGGATCCATTGAATGCCTGGCCGGAAAGGACGCGGATGCGGAGACGCTGGAATACTGGTCCCTGGAGAAGCAGGTGACGGAGGATACCCCGCCCTGCTTCCTGTGGCACACGGCAACGGACGGATCCGTGCCGGTGGAGAACAGCGAAATGTTTGCCGCGGCGCTGCGGGCCCACAACGTTCCCTACGCGATGCACGTGTTTTCCGCGGGGCACCACGGGCTGTCCCTGGCGGATGAGGACTGGGCCGCGGGACGGTTCTGCGATCCGTACACCCTTGAACAGATTGAACGGGCGGCGGAGGCCGTGAAAAGCGGAAAGGCGGAAGC
>DGRV01000101.1:75875-94195 GCA_002391225.1 Christensenella sp. UBA4379 | reverse complement strand
AGGCCGGCGGAGGAGCCGGTGCCGGAGGTTACGGTGTGGCCGGAGCTGGCCCTTGGCTGGATGAGGAAACAGGGGATTGCCGGGACATAGGCATAAGCAGCTTTCCGACAAAAGAAAAGCATAAAAAACCGGGCCGGTTCTGCCAGGGCAGCAGAGACGGCCCGGTTTCCTGCAGGATACCGCTGAATCAGTTGGCGGATCCTGCTTTTTTCAGCAGGATTTCGACGGTTCCGTAGGTGGTCTGCGTTTTATAGAGCTCCTGCTCAGGCGCATAGCCTTCCGGCGCCTTCAGGATATGGATTTCATATTCCACGCCTTCCGGCATATTGAAGGAGGCAATGCCGTTTTCATCCGTTTTTCCGACATTGCAGACGTCCTGGCTGCAGAACTGCACGGCCACATCCTTTACAGGACCGTTTTCATCGGTGACGCGGACCTGGAAGGCTCCGGCGGCCAGGGGAGCGGAAGCGGCAGGCTGCTCCTGGGCCTTGGATTCATTTGCCAGAAGCTGGTCCAGGGTCTTTTCATACTCCGACACCTGGGCACCGACGATGGGGAAGCAGGCGATCTTTCCCTCGCTGTCCACAAAAATGGAGGTGGGGAAGCCGCCCGAGCAGATGGTATCCATCAGGTCGTTGCCTTCGGGCCATTTTACGCTCGGATAGGTGATGCCGTTCTTCTCCAGCACTTCCTTTCCGGCGCTGATCAGTTCGTCCGTCCAGGGCTGGTACTGCTCATACTCCACGCCGATGATACCGCATCCTTTTTCCTTCATGCGCTGGTGGATCCCGTCCATTTCGGGCATTTCATTCAGGCAGTAGCCGCACCAGGTGCCCCAGAAGTTGATCATTGTATACTTGTTGGCGGCAAACAGGTCGGCGGAGGAAACGGCGTTTCCGTCCAGGTCTGTTGTTTCAAAGGCCAGGGTGGCCCCGAGAAGCGCGTTCATGGGATCCTGCGGCTCGGAGAAGGCAGCTGCTTTCAGCTCCCCGGGAAGGGCCTCCGTGATCTTGCTGATATCCGCTTCCAGGTCGGCACGGGCGGAGGCGGGGAAGGCATCGGGATACATGCCGCTCACATCATCGTAGGCGGCAAGGAGATCATCCGAAGGGAACAGCCGGAGGTAGAAGGTATAGCTTCCGCTCTCTCCGATTTTGGACAGTTCAATGTCAGCACCCAGGCCGAGGGTGGATTTCAGTTCCTCGGCCGTTCCCCCCGTGACGAACACATGGGCAAGGGGGCAGGCTCCCAGGGACGCGGCGTACTGGATGGCCTCCGCCAGGGAATCCGAAGGGCTTTCCTCATTCACATAGGAACGGGGAAGCGCAAAGGCCACCACGGAGAATGCCGCGATATAGGGGTCGCGGGTGATGACGGAGGTTTTCGTGCGGCCGGCGTAGTAGACGGACTGATCGACGGATGCCAGGGAGGGAATGGACATTCCCATATCCGGGAGGTCAATCGCCGCGCTTTCCCCCAGGGAGGCAGGGATCACTGCCGCGCACAGGAGAAGGGCAAGGAGAAAACTCAATGCTTTTTTCATACGGCAAACCTCCCGGTTTTTATTTGTCGAACCAGCGGCCCAGGTTGAACTTCCGGACAAGCCAGATTACCAGGCAGGAGCCGATGACGGAGACAATGATTTCCCCGACCAGTCCCCGGGTGCCAAGGCCGATCAGGCGGAAGGCAAAGTTGCCGATCAGGCCGCCGATCCAGCCCAGGATCACATTCCCGAGCCAGCCGTTGGGGGTACCGTCCTTCATGAGCCTGCTGCCGAGATAGCCGGCCAGGGTCCAGAGCGCAATTCTGAGAATCCATTCCCACATTGTAAAATCATCCTTTCTGTATAACAGGTATATTACGGGTCCGGCGCCGGAAACGGAAAGGTTTCCGGCGCCGGTAATCATACTACAGGAGGGCTGTCCGGGTCAAATGAGGGGATCAGGAATCCTCCCGGTCCGGAAGGGAGGGAACCTTTCCCATGCTGCCGTCCCGGAGCATGGAGAAGCGATCCATGGGATAATGGCTGAGGTTTTCCAGGATCTTCCGGTTATCCGCCTTTTCCAGCAGGGTTTTACGGGCCTGGAGCACCAGGGATTCCGCCTGGTGCTTGGAGGGACCGCCCACGCAGCCGCCGGGGCAGATCATGCCTTCCACAAAATCGGCGTCCAGCTTGCCGGCCTTCAGCAGGAGCATGGTTTTCCTGCAGTCCTCCCCGCCGGCGCAGGTGACCAGGCGGATATCCGAGGTATCCTCGCCCAGCTCTTTCATGACCTCCAGCACGGCACCGGCGACGCCGCCGCTGCCCGCAAAGTTTTTGCCGAAGCGGGAGGATTCCTGGTAGTCCTCCTCCGCAGGCTCCACGGAAATGCCCCTGGAATCCAGCAGGGCTACGATTTCCCCGTAGGTAAGGGCATAATCGGCGGAATCCTTGATGAAGGGGTTCAGGGTTTCGCCTTTCTTGGCGATGCAGGGCCCGATAAAGACGGTGACACAGTCCGGATCCATGGATTTCAGGTAGCGGGATACGGCCACCATGGGAGATACGGTGGCGGACTTGTTTTTCTCATACAGCTCGGGGAAATGATGGCGGAGCATGGAGATGAAGGCGGGACAGCAGGAGGTGGTCATGATCCGGCCTTCCTTCCGGGCTTCGATCCATTCCATGGCTTCGCAGGCGGCGGTCATGTCCCCGCCGAGGCCTACCTCCACCATATCCGCAAAGCCGGCTTTTTTCAGGGCGGCCCGGACGGAAGCCATGCCCACGTCCTTGCCGAACTGGCCTTCCGTGGCCGGGGCGCACATGGCAATGACGCGTTTTCCCTCCCGGATGGCCCGGATGATGTCCACGGCGTAGATCTTTGAGCCGATGGCGCCGAAGGGGCAGTTGTGGATGCAGTGGCCGCAGTGAATGCACTTGCTTTCGTCGATCCGGCAGATCCCGGCTTCATCATAGAAGATAGCGTCCACGGGGCAGGCTTTCCGGCAGGGACGCGCCCGGTGGATGATAGCGCCGAAGGGACAGGATTTGGCGCACATTCCGCAGGATTTGCACTTGGTGGAATCAATGCGCATTTTTGTATCGCCGGGAGAAATGGCGTTGAACCGGCAGGCGTTCAGGCAGGCCTTGCCCAGGCAGAACCGGCAGATGTCCGAGACGAAATAGTCCTGGATGGGACAGTCGTCGCAGGCGGCGGGGATGACCGCCACCACGTTATCGGACTCAAGGCCGGGTTCCGGGCATTCTCCCATGGCCAGCCGGATCCGGCCCCGGACGATTTCCCGCTCCTTGTAAACGCAGCAGCGGTAACTGGCTTTCGGGCCGGGACTGACCCGATAGACGATTTTTTCCGTTTCCTCCGGGGTCAGGCGGTCCTCCCAGGCCAGGCGGCAGACCTCCCGCAGGATAAAGTGCTTGAGTTCAACGATTCCCTTGTCGTTTGTAATCATTTTTCCCTCCGGAACAAAGTGTCGGTCAGAAGGTAATCTTCAGGGTGTTGGCGCACAGGGAAGGGAGCCGGTCCGGCAGGCTTACCAGCAGGACGCCCATTTCCTGGACGAAGGGAACGGGTCCCGCTCCCAGCAGCTCCACGCCGCGGACCGGCCGGTCCGCAAAGCTGCGCAGCACGGCGGCCTGCCCGCCGGAAGCCCCCATCATGAAGGCGTAGACGGCGCCGTTTTTCTGCACGAAACGGTAATCGTTCCGGCCCCAGTCGGTTTTGTCTTCGGTGAAGCCGTCGATTTTGACCCGGGTTTCCCCCTCGCCGAAGACATCCCAGGGACGGGTGCCGTAAACGGCTTCCCCGTTGACGGCAAACCATTCGCCGATTTTTTCCAGGATGAACTCCGCGTCGTCATCGATGGTTCCGTCCGGCCGCTGGAGGATATTGAGGAGCATGACGCCGTTTTTGGAAATGATATCCACGAGCATTTCGATGATCTGCTCCGGCTTCTTGTAGGGATAATGGACATCATAGAACCAGTTGCCGATGCAGGTATCGGTATGCCAGGGCTCCGGCATGATGCCGGGCAGCTGGCTCTTTTCGATGTCCAGCACGCCGATGCTGAAGATTTCCGGCCGGCGGTCCTTCTGCAGGTAGACGGCCCGGTTTTCCCCGTGGTCGTCAATGGAGGTGTTGTACAGGTGTGCCACCACCTCCAGACCCAGGCGGTAAACGGCAGGATCCGGATCCCCCTGCTGGCCCATCCAGTGCTCCCCGAAGGGAAGCACGCCGTCGGTATACAGCAGGTCCGGATGGAAGCGGTCGATCATTTCATTGACGCAGCGCTGCCAGTAGGAGCGGAAGCCGGGATTGGAGGTGTACCAGGGATCGGCGGCTGTCGGGTTCTCCGTTCCGTGCTCCTGGTTGGCATGGTAGAAATCCTGCCAGGCCGGGTCGTTCCCGTCATAGGGGACGCCGGCGTAGGGGCCGGACTTGTCACAGCCCTTATTGACCCGCCACCAGGAGAAGGAAGCCCCCAGGTGTTCGCTGATGCCGAAGGGCATGCCCAGCCGGTCCGCCGCCTTCTTCCAGAGGGCGAGGATATCCTTATGGGGACCGACGTTGACGCTGTTCATCCGGTTGATCTTTGAATCGTAGTTGAAGAAATGGTCGTGATGGGTGCCCTGGGTCATGAGATACCGGGCGCCGGCCTTGTAATACTTGTCCGCCAGGGATTCCGGATCGAATTTTTCCGCCTTCCACAGGGCGCAGATATCCTTGTAGCCGAAAACGGAAGGGTGTCCGTAATGGCGGACATGGTATTCATACTGGGGCGTTCCTTCTATATACATATTCCGGGCATACCAGTCCCCGAACATGGGGACGCTCTGGGGGCCCCAGTGGCTCCAGATGCCGAACTTGGCATCCCTGAACCATTCCGGGGCGGAATAGGTGCGCAGGGACTCAAACGAGGGATCAAAATGATTCATGGACAGTACCTCCCGCAGATTCGAATAAATACAGCCCTTCGGCGTGTTTTTTCCTCTGCGTTCAATGTAGCGGAAAGGCAGGCGGCTGTCAAGAAAGAAAAAGAAAAACAAGACAAATGCCAAACAGGGGACAGGGGCCCGGGCGGCGGGAAGGGATTTATGGTATACTTGGCGGGAACCGAAAGAAAAAAGGGGAACGGCTATGCGTATTTCAGAACTGCTGAAGCGGGACGGAGTCACCTTCTCCCTGGAGGTGTTCCCGCCGAAAACTTCCGAAAAATACAGCGAAACCGCTGCAACGGCCCGGGAGATCGCCCGGCTGCGTCCGGATTTCATGAGCGTGACCTACGGGGCCGGAGGCGGAACCGGGGAGTTCACCACGGGGATCGCGGCGGACATCCAGAACACGCTGGGGGTTCCGACCCTGGCGCACCTGACATGCGTATCCTCCGACCGGGCGCATGTGATGAAAATGCTGGAGCTGTACCGGGAAAACGGGATCGAGAACATCCTTGCCCTCCGGGGAGACCTGCCGAAGGATGGAAAGATTTCGGAGGACTACCGCTATGCGGTGGAGCTGATCCGGGATATCCGGGAGAACGGGGATTTCTGCATCGGCGGGGCCTGCTATCCGGAAGGGCACATCGAAAGCCGGAACAAGGCCGAGGACCTGCAGCACCTGAAGGAAAAGACGGACGCCGGGCTGGATTTCCTGACCACCCAGATGTTCTTCAACAACGATATCTTTTACAATTTCCTGTACCGGGCCCGGGAGGCGGGAATCCTGGTTCCGGTGATTGCCGGGATCATGCCCATCACCAGTCCCCGGCAGCTGCAGCGGAGCGTTGCCATGTCCGGAACGGACGTTCCCCAGCGGTTCCGCGCCATCGTGGACTGCTTCGGGGACAGCCCGGAGGCCATGAAGCAGGCCGGAATCATCTACGCCACGGAACAGATTATCGACCTGATCGCCAACGGGATCCGGCATATCCATGTTTACACCATGAACAAGCCCGAGGTGGCGGAAGGAATCATGAAGAACCTTTCCGCGATCCTGCGGTAAGGCGGTGAGCAGATGAGGGTTCCGGTGGAGGAGGCCCTGCGGTATCTCGGCGCGGCCGGGGCAGGGGGAGAAACCCGGCAGATGGCGGAGGAAGCCGCGGCGCTGCTGGAGAGCAGGCTGCGGCCCAGGTTCCTGTGGAGGGCTTTCCGCACGGAGCGCGGGGACGGGGAGATCCTGCTGCCGGAGGCCGGCATCCGGCTTCCGGGGCGGCTGGCGGAAAACATGCTGGAGCAATGCGAAACAGCGGTGCTGGCGGTGTGCACCCTGGGCGCGGGGTTTGACCGGCTGGAGCAGGAATGGGAGGCCCGGGACATGGCGCGGGCGGCCGTGATGGACGCCTGCGGCAGCGCCTGGACGGAAGCGGTGTGCGACGCGGCGGAGGAGGAGATCAGCCGCCGGTTTCCGGACTTATACCGGACGGACCGGTTCAGCCCGGGATACGGGGACCTTCCCCTGAGCCTGCAGGCGGATTTCCTGCGGGCGCTGGACGCGGAGAGGAGACTCGGCGTCACCGCCAACGAAAGCTTCCTGCTGCTGCCCTGCAAATCCGTGACGGCGGTGATCGGCCTTTCGGACCGGCCCCAGGGAGCGAAGATCCGGGGCTGCGGCTTTTGCGGGCTGCGGGAAGACTGCGCGTATCGGAGAGGAGGAAAATTCTGTGGGATTTAAACTGCCGACCCTGCTGGACGGCGCCATGGGAACCATGCTGCAGGCAGGCGGCATGAAACCGGGCACCATTCCGGAAACGCTGAATATCACAGACCCGGAGAAGGTGGCCGCCGTGCACCGGGCCTACCTGCGCTCGGGAAGCCGGGCGGTTTACGCAAACACCTTCGGGGCCAACGGCCTGAAGCTGAAGCATACGGGATACACCGTAAGGGAAGTGGTTTCCGCCGGGATCCGGATTGCCCGGGAGTGCGCCGCGGAAACCGGCGCCCTGGCAGCCCTGGACGCGGGCCCGCTGGGGGTGATGGTGGAGCCGCTGGGCTCCCTGCCCTTTGAGGACGCGGTGGAGCTGTACCGGGAGGTTATGCGGGCCGGGAAAGACGCGGGAGCTGACCTGGTCGTCATTGAAACCATGAGCGACCTGACGGAAACCCGGGCAGCGCTGCTGGCCGCCAAAGAGGAAACGGACCTACCGGTGATGGTGACCATGAGCTTTGATGAAACAGGGCGCACCTTCACGGGATGCACCCCGGCCTCCATGGCGCGCACCCTGGAGGGACTCGGGGCGGACGCGGTAGGGGTCAACTGTTCCCTGGGGCCGGCGGAAATGGTTCCCATCGTGCAGGAAATCCGGAGGAACACGCGCCTTCCGGTGATCGCGAAGCCCAACGCCGGGCTTCCGGACCCGGTTACGGGGAAATACGGCGTGGACGCGGAAGCCTTCGCCCGGGCCATGGAGGCGCTGGCGGCCGCCGGCGCGGAAATCCTGGGGGGATGCTGCGGAACGGATCCTTCCTTCATCCGGGCGCTGGCAGGCAGGGAATATCCCGCGGCAGGGCGGCCGGAGATCGGCGGCGCGGTCTGCACGGGGCCGGTGTGCGTTCGGACGGACGGAATCCGGGTGATCGGGGAGCGGATCAACCCCACCGGAAAGAAACGGATGCAGCAGGCGCTGCTGGAGGAAGACCTGGACTACCTGGTGGAAATGGCGATCCGGCAGGCGGACGCGGGAGCGGACATCCTGGACGTGAACGTCGGGTATCCCGGGGTGGACGAGGTGACGATGCTGCCCCGGGCGGTACGGGCGATCCAGGCGGCGGTGGACCTTCCCCTGCAGCTGGACACCACGGACCCGGCGGCGCTGGAGGCGGCGCTGCGGGTTTACAGCGGCAAGGCGGCGGTGAACTCTGTGAACGGCAAGGAGGAGAGCCTCCGGACCGTGCTGCCGCTGGTGAAAAAATACGGCGCGGCGGTGGTGGGCCTGACGCTGGATGAGAACGGGATTCCGGACACCGCGGAAAAGCGGTTTGCCATTGCGGAAAAAATCCTGAACCGGGCGCTGGAAGCGGGCATTCCCCGGGAGGACGTGTGGATCGACTGCCTGACGCTGACGGTATCCGCCCAGCAGGAGCAGGCCGCGGAGACGCTGAAGGCGGTGCGCCTGGTGACGGAAAAGCTGGGGCTGAAAACGGTGCTGGGGGTCAGCAATATCTCCTTCGGCCTGCCGAACCGGCTGCTGGTGACCCAGGCGTTCCTGTGCAGCGCCCTGGAGGCCGGGCTTACCATGCCCATTGTGAATCCGAACCAGAAGGAAATCATGGACATGATCGCCGCCCGGAGGGCCCTGAGCGGGGAGGACGCGGAGTGCCGGGCATATGTGGAGCGGTTCGCGGGGGAAACGAATGAAAACGGAGCCGCGGAGAAAAAGACAGCGCCGGCGGAGATGACCCTGGGAGAGGCCATCCGCCGGGGACTCCGGAAGGAAGCGGGACGCCTGACCGCGGAGGCACTGGCCACCCGGAAGGAAATGGAGCTGGTGGAGCAGGAGCTGATTCCCGCGCTGGAGGAAACCGGGGAAAAGTATGAGCAGGGGAAGGTGTTCCTGCCCCAGCTGCTTTCCGCGGCCCAGGCAGCGCAGGCGGCCTTTGAGGAGATCCGGGGATCCCTGCTGAAAAAAGGGGAAAAGGGAACGGACCGGGGACGCTTGATCATGGCCACCGTGCAGGGGGATATCCACGACATCGGCAAGAACATCGTGATTACGGTGCTGGAGAACTACGGATACCGGGTGAAGGACCTGGGAAAGGACGTTTCCCCGGAAACCGTGGTGGAGGAAGCCCGGAAAACGGGGGTCCGGCTGGTGGGGCTCAGCGCGCTGATGACCACCACCCTGCCGGCCATGGCGGAAACCGTGAAGCGGCTGAAGGAGCTGCCGGATCCGCCAAAGGTGATGGTGGGCGGAGCCGTGGTGACGGAGGAGTACGCCCGGTCCATCGGCGCGGACTATTACGGGAAGGACGTGCGGGACGCGGTGAAGATCACCGGCACGGTGTTCGGATCCTGAACCTGCGGAAATAAAAAGAAGGCCTCCGGAGAAAACTCCGGGGGCCTTTCCTGAAGGGAGGATCAGTTTTCCTCCGCTTCGATGGAGGTCTTCGCCTTTACGGTGACCTTGCGTTCGTAGCTGCTGAAGATATCGTCCACCATCGCTTTGTCGGGGGCCTTGGTGAGGATGCTGACCAGGGGCACCAGGATCAGCCCGACGATCATGCAGAAGGCGCCGGCGTTGATGGGGGACTGGAGGAGCCCCAGGTTCAGGTTCAGGATCTTCAGGTTGCTCAGCATATCCAGGGTCATGAAGATCACGGAGAAGATCATGGAGGCCCAGCAGGCGTTCCTGGTGGTGCGCTTCCAGTACAGGCCGTAGAGGAAGGGAGCCAGGAAGGCGCCGGCCATGGCGCCCCAGCTGATGCCCATGGCCTGGGCGATGAAGGCAACGGAAGACCTGGCCTGGAAAATCGCCAGGGCAGCGGAAATCACGATGAAGACCAGGATCAGCAGCCGCATGACGAGGAGCTGCTTTTTCTCGTCCATCTCCTTGATGACATGGCCCTTCAGCAGGTCCAGGGTCATGGTGGAGGAGGAGGTCAGCACCAGGGAGGAAAGGGTGGACATGGAGGCGCTGAGCACCAGGATGATCACCACCGCCAGCAGGAAAGGCGTCAGCCCGGACAGCATGGCGGGAACCACCGCGTCATAGCCGCCTGCGGGAGTGCCGGCTTCGGTGACCCCGATTTCCGCGGAGAAGAGGCGGCCGAAACCGCCCAGGAAATAGCATCCGCCGGCCACGACCATGGCGAAGACGGTGGAGATGACGGTGCCCTTGTGGATGGCGCCCTCACTCTTGATGGCGTAGAACTTGCCGATCATCTGGGGCAGGCCCCAGGTGCCCAGAGAGGTCAGGATGACCACGCACAGCAGGTTCAGCGGGTCCGGCCCAAAGAACGAGGCGAAGGCGCCGGGCATGGAGGAAACCGCTTCGTCCTCCACCTGGGCCAGCTTCTCCACCGAGGAGAGGAAGCCCCCGTTCTGGCTGAGCACCGCCAGGATGACGGCGACCATGCCCACCAGCATGATGATGCCCTGGATAAAGTCGTTGATGGCGGTGGCCATGTAGCCGCCGGCGATCACGTAGATGCCGGTCAGGATGGCCATGATCACGATGCAGACGGTGTAATCAATGTTGAACGCCATCGCGAACAGGCGGGACAGGCCGTTGTACAGGGACGCCGTGTAGGGAATCAGGAAGATGAAGATGATCGCCGAAGCGCCGATTTTGACCCCCTTGGAGTTAAAGCGGCGGCCGAAAAATTCCGGCATGGTGCGGCTGTTCAGCTGCTGGGTCATGATGCGGGTGCGGCGGCCCAGCACGGCCCAGGCCAGGAGGGAGCCGATAAACGCGTTGCCCAGGCCGATCCAGGTGGAGGCCAGGCCGTATTTCCAGCCGAACTGGCCGGCGTAGCCCACAAAGATGACGGCGGAAAAGTAGCTCGTTCCGTAGGCGAAGGCGGTCAGCCAGGGGCCGACGGAGCGCCCGCCCAGGACGAAGCCGTTGACGTCGGTGGCGTGGCTGCGGCAGTACACGCCCACGCCCACCATCAGGCCGAAGAACAGCACCAGCATCAGAACTTTGATGAACATACCAATCGTGCTCCTTTCGATTTTCCGAAAGGACGCAGCAAAACGCCCTCCCGGAGTTTGAATGCCGAGAGGGCGGAAAAAAATCCGCGGTACCACCTCTGTTCAGCCGGCCCCTCGCGGAGCGGCCCTTTGTGGGTACAGTCATACCCCGCCGCCGTAACGGGCGCGCAGCCGTCGCCACCTACTTTGGGGAAGGCTCCCCTTTCAGAGCGCCGCTCGTGGAGGTAATTCGCCCCGTGCAGGCCGCTGCCTTTCACCAAACGGCAGCTCTCTTTGAGCACCTTTGCGCCCGGGGTTACTGGTTCCAGTCATCGCGTTTACGGGGATCATTATAATCAAACCGGAGGCTCATGTCAAACGAAAAACAGGGAAAAAACAGATGATTTCCTGTCTTCCCAAGAACCACGTTTCATGGTATATTGAGGCGGAAAGGTTTGTCAAAGGAGGAGAACATGAAAACCGGCTATTCCATTAGAAGGATCCTTGGCGATGTCCTGATCTTCCTGGCCGTGCTGCTGATGATTGATGTGATTGTGGTCATGTCGGCTAAAATCCGCGCCGTCGTCCAGAAGAAGGACTATCAGGAGGTATTTTTCTACGAGCTGATTCTCTGCGCCGTTCTTTTCATTGGCGCGCTGGATGTCCGCTTCAATCTTTTCACCCGGTGGAAGCCCGCCGTCCTTCAGGGAATCGGGTGGACGCTGCGCGGCGTCCTGGCCCTGCTGAGCGCGGTGATCCTGTTTTTCTGCGGAAAAGTGATCGTCGGCGGGATGATCCATACCGCCGGACCGGCGGATCATGCCATCGTGCTCGGGCTGGCGCTGGAAAACGGGAAACCGGCCCCCGACTTATTTGCCAGGCTGGAGACAGCCCGGGCCTATCTGGACAAAAATCCCCAGGCGCAGCTGATTTTGACCGGCGGCAACGCGGATGCGTCCGGCCGGACGGAAGCGGCGGTGATGCGCGATATTCTGACGGAGAAGGGCGTTTTGGAAACCAGCCTGATCCTCGAAGACCAGGCGGAGACGACGAAGGAAAATTTCCGGAATATTGCCACGTTGATTGCAAAAGACGAACCTGTCGTGATGATCAGCAGCGATTATCATATGGACCGCGCGGTCCGGATCGCGCGGCAGGAGGGCTTCCCCCAGGTCATGAGGCTCCCGGCCCCCTCCGGCTTCTTTGCGTATGGGGCGAACATGATGTCGGAGGTTGTCCTGGATTTAAACGATCTGACCAAGTGAGAGGCTATATCCGAGAAGATAGTAAATTTCCCGCAGGACGAGCGCCCTGCGGGATTGTTTTTACTGGAATGAGGCGTCAATCAGCGTGCCGTCTACGGCGTTGAATAAAGCATAGCATTCATAGTCATGCCTGGCCGCTTGCTGGTCCTGATAAACGATCGTCCAGGCGGGAACAAAGACCATGCCGTTTTCAGCGGCGGCGGCCCGCACGGGTTCATAGGTCAGGACGGCCCGCAGAACGGAAACGATGTGCTCATCTTTTCCGTACCGCGACTGGCGGATTTCCTTTTTGAACCGCTCTACCGCCTCCTCATGAGTTATCAGATTTTCCGGGGTTTCAGCGAGGTTCCCCATGGTGAACTGGTTGCGGAGATGAGCAAATACGATGCCTCGGCTGTTGACATAGAACTGCAGTCCATAGCGGCCTCCCGTATTGGTCGAATCGATCTGCTCGGGTCGGTACTCCAGGTAGAAGCCTTCCTCGCCGGAGGGGATGGCCGCATAGTTATAGGGCGTCCAGTCATCATCCGTCAGGAGCTCTCCATCCACGATGGCCTGTTCATAGATGGCCCCCATGGCCTGAATCCGCTCCAGGCTCATGTCCAGGGCAAATTCCAGCTGGTAGCGGTTGCTGTCCAGCCCCAGCCGTGTAATCATGCTTTCCGCCTGCCGCTTCGCTTCTTCCAGCGTGATGCCGGATAAGGCCGTCTTTTCCAGGCGGAATTCTCCGCGGTGATTGTCCCAATCCCGGATCCAGACCAGCCGGACGATCGCGCCGGAGGGGCTTTCCGTATATTGATCGTCGAGATATTCGTCATAGAACAGGGCTTCCGGGGAAGCGGCCAGGATGGCGTGGTCGCTGAATACGATTTCGTCTCCTCCCGTCCTTTCTTTGATGCCGGTTTCATTAAACCACTCGGGATGAAGCTCCCGGGTAAAGTCTGTTTCGACGGCCTGATACAAAGGCATCCCTCCGGTTTCCCGGTATGCTTGAGGCGTTACCACTTCATAGCTGTCCTCATTCTGGAAGGTCACATGGAAAGCGGAATGGCCGGTTTCTGAATCCTGGCTGGTCATGAAAACTGGAGTGCAGGAAATGGTCCATTCGTACCGCCGCTGTGTTCCCTCGACAGGATAACCGTTTTCCTGAATCTGCTGAACGACGCTTTCCATCAGCACCTGATAGGTCGTCCCTTCGTTGACGACAAAGCCGTCGGAAGCCTCGAAGGAATAGGTGACGGAACCGTCTTCGTTGTCAATGTCATAAAAACCAATAGTTCCGGGCATCAGCATGGTTCCGTCGTCCACACCGATTTTGAGCGGCATCGATTGGACGCTCAGCATTTTTCCGCCGGATGCTTTCGCCTTGTTTACCATGGCCATGGCCGCGTCATACGCCTCCGCGGCGGGGCCTGAATGGTCTTCCTCCAGGTGGAAATCTTCTTCCTGAGCCGTGATCAGCCATTCGGCGGTTTCCATCGGAAACAGTACGTCCTCTTCCCGGACGGGACGAACTGTTCCCACGCCGTACAGCCCCCGGTCCCGGTAGACGATTTCATCCAGGCTGATGATCACGTCGTCCACGGTGACGGACTCGCCGATCTGAGCGATTTTCCCGCCCTGCAGCCGGGCCCCGAGCTCCTGGTTCCAATGCCGGCCGAAAAACTCGGCCACCTGGGAAGAAAACAGGGCGTAAGCGGTTCCGATCAAGGCGAGTATGCCCACAATGCCCAATACGAGGGCGAGAGATATTTTTCTTTTCACAGGTTCTTCTCCTTTCGCGTCTGCAAGAACCCGCTGCGCGAGCCATGGATCCTCCCGCACCTGCGAAAGAGAATGGCTGACAGCCTGCTGCACCCGCTCCTGTTCCTCATGCAGGGTCATGGTCATCACTTCCTTCCAAAGCAAAGCGCAGTTTTCTTCTTGCACGGTTGAGCCTGCTGCCGACGGCCTGACGGGAAATCCCCAGCGCGCCGGCGGCTTCTTCATAGGTCATCCCCTGCAGCCAGCAGAGCAGCGCCACCTCTCTGAGTTTCAAAGGAAGATTCATGATTTCCGTTGTGATCTCATCGTCTTCCGGGTCTTCGGGGGATGGACGGTCCGACAGCTGGTCCAGTGTCACAGAGCGGTTGATGTGCCTGAACCAGCCTGTCCGATAAACATTTTTGCAGCAGTTGATCGCAATGCGCGTCAGCCACGTCTTTTCGGATGATTCGGCGCGGAATTTGTCCAGGCTCCGATACGCACGGATGAAGGTCTCCTGCACCGCGTCCTTTGCAAGCTCCTCGTCATGGAGATAGAGGATGCACATGCGCAGCAGGGGAAGCTGGTACTGGGTCACCATGCGCTCGATTCTCTCTTCTTTACTGTCCGGGCCCTTGACAGCATTCACGGCGGCCTCACCCCCTTTCACCTGTTAGACACAGGATACCATGAAAAAGGCAACAATCCGCAAAAAACATTTTGGGGCGGCGCTTTCGATGCCACCCCGTGGAGTTATACGTCATTTTATTCGGAAATGAGATAGATGGCTTCCTCCGTATGTGGCTGCCGATCCTGGTATACCGGCACCAGAGCGAGGTTTGTCAGATCATCCGGGACACGAAACAATACATCAAAAACGAGCTGGTTTTCCCCGTTTGCCCCAACACCTTGCATCCCGCCTTCAGAAATCACTTGACCGTTGGCGTAAAGATACCAATCATCGATCATATCAATATGATCCGGGTTTTCCCAAGTATTCCAAACCTGAATCCATGTCTCCGGACAAGTGACGGTGATTTTTCCTCGCAAATCGATATGCCCTGCCGTCAGTTCAGCCACAGCTTGATAATCTGAACCGCTTCTGCTGCCCTTTAGCTGGGTCAGATCCTTTTTCTGCTGTAGAGTAAATTCAAAGCAAGTAGTTTCACCTTTCTCTGTCGATTGCCGATAGGTGGTTCTGTCCTGAAATATGATGCTGTGGATGCGATATAGTCTTGCCTGGAAAGTCAGCGTTTCCTTCAGGCAGTCTTCAGGGATTTCACATTCCTTCCATCCAATGACGCTGCCGTCTTCCTGGATGATATTATCCCCGCCGATGATATCCAGATAGGTGCCGTCCGCCAGGCTCAGACCGTCATGCAGTCCTTTTTCTGTGGTTTCCATCCATCGCTGACTTTGACCATCCAGCTTCAGGATGGCTTGCTGACGTTCAGGCACATCGCTCATCATGGTTTGGGCGGCAATCATGTTTTCTTCTACCCAATCCCAAGCGATTTCGTCATCCGGAGCGCCTTCATGGAGGACAGTTGAAGTCCAGTCACCGCTCAGCCTATATGAAATAAATACACGGTTTCCCTCATAATATGCCTGCTCGATGCGGATGGTGATACCGTCTTCCGTTGTCCATTCCCGTTCAATGGAATCAGCGACTTTTTCTACTTCCGATAGTCTTTTGTCTCCGCGCGGATTCTGCGCCAGTTCACCAAATAAGCCAAAACCGGCTGCAAGTGCTGCTGCCATAGAAAGAATGATCAAAGCAGTCACAAGAATGGCAGAGGCAGAAATCTTTTTGACCACAGGTTCTTCTCCTTTCGCTTTTTGCACAATCTGGTATTGCAGCGAAGGCGCTTCTTCGATTCCGCGGGTACAATCGTCAATTGCAGCACGGATGCTGTTCATGATCTCCTGATCACTTTTCATCGTCTTCGCCTCCTTCCAGTTCGGCTTTTAGTTTTTGTTTCGCCTTATGAATTCTGCTGGAAACGGCAGCATCCGTCAGGTTCAGCATTTTCGCGATTTCCTTGATGGGGTAGCCCTCATAGAAATACAGCAGAACGACTTCCATGTATTTGGGCTTTAACTTCATGATCGCCATGGTCAGCGCAATATGATCGTCGCTTGGCGGCGCGGATGACAGAAAGGGCAGCTGGTCGACGGATACACGAAAATCAATGTACCGATACCAGGCGCTTCGCCTGTAATCCCGGCAGCCATTGATTGCGATTCGAATCAACCATGTTTTTTCGCTGCTATCTCCACGAAAAGAATCCATGTTCCTGAAGGCTTTCAGAAAAGTTTCCTGCACCACGTCCTCCGCAGCAGTACGATCCCTCAGATATATGCAGCAGATTCGGAGCAGATCCTTTTCGTATTGCTGCACCATTTGATCAAGTCGGTCTGCCGGGGTTTGATTCGGCGCCTGAATCACTCCCACCGTTGATCACCTCCTCAATCATTTAGACGATGGGCAGCACCAAAACTTAAATTTATTTCATAAAATTGTTTCTTTGAAGTGGCTTTTCGACGCCACCATATTGTTATACACGATTTTTGACCTTTCAGCTACACAAAGAGGATTTGCCTGGCTGAAAAAATACGATTTAACATGATGATTCATTAATATGGGAAGGTTTATCTTGCAACGGCCGGGGTTTCGTTGGTATAATATACAATGGTTTGGTATCTGAATCTGCGGATGCCGGGCCGGAACCAAGGGAAGAGGGTTGTTCCTTATGATTGACATCAGGGATTATCGCGGAAAACGCGTACATATGATCGGCATCGGCGGGTCCAGCATGTCCGGGCTGGTGGATTTCCTGCTGGACGAGGGCTGCGTGGTCACCGGATCGGACCGGGCAGAGTCCCACTATGTGGAGGCTCTTCGGGAAAAGGGCGTGCGGGTGTTTATCGGCCAGCGGGCGGAAAACGTCCGCGGGGCGGACCTCATCGTCTTTTCCGCGGCGATCGCGCCGGATAACCCGGAGCGGGCGGAAGCCAAGCGCCTGGGCATCCCGGAGATGGAAAGGTCCGTCCTCCTGGGTGAGCTGATGCGCGGGTACGGCCAGAGGATCTGCGTCTGCGGCACCCACGGAAAGACCACCACCTCCGCCATGATCGGCCAGGTGCTGACCGAGTGCGGGATGGACCCGTCCGTCCACATCGGCGGCCAGCTGGACGCCCTGGGCGGCGGTACGAGGCTGGGAAAGCGGGACGCCTTTGTGGCGGAGGCCTGCGAGTATCATTCCTCGTTCCTGGAAATGAGCCCGACCGTCGCGGTGGTGCTGAACATCGACGGCGACCACTACGATTATTATAAAGACATCGACGATTACGAGCTGGCCTTCCGGGATTTCCTGGAGAGACTGCCGGAAAACGGCGTCGCCGTGGGCTACGGGGAGGACGCGCGGGTCATGCGGCGCTTTGCCGAAAGCGGGCGCAGGTGCGTGACCTACGGCTGGTCCCGGGTCAACGATTTTGCGCCGGAGAACCTCGCGTTCAATGATTTCGGCTGCCCGTCCTTTGACGTGCTGGAGCGGGGGACGCCCGTCGCCCATCTGGACCTCCAAATTTCCGGGGACTTTTCGGTGCTGAACGCCCTGGCGGCCTTTGCCGCCGCCCGTCAGGCCGGGGCGGAGCCGGAAGCCATCGCCCGCACGCTGAGCCGCTTTGCCGGCGTCCACCGCCGCTTTGAGCTGACCGGCGTCATCGACGGGGTGAGGATGTACCACGACTACGGCCACAACCCGGCGGAAATGCGGGCGGCCATTTCCGTGGCGAAAAAGCAGAAGGCGAACCGCGTCTGGGCGGTCATGCAGCCCCACACCTTCAGCCGGGTCAAAAACTTTTTTGACGAATACCTGACCTGCACGAAGGCCGCGGACATCACCCTGGTGACCGACATCTGCGCCGCCCGGGAAAAGGACCCGGGGGACATCCATTCCGGCATGCTGGTAGAGGGCATGAAGGCCCATGGTATCGACGCCCACTGGACCCCCTCCTTCGATGACACGGAAGCCTACCTCCGCGCCCACTGGCAAAAAGGCGACCTGGTGCTGACGATGGGCTGCGGGGACATTAACCTGCTGAATGAGCAGATGGCGAAGCATGGGGACACGAAGGATAGGTAGGAGGTAGTTCGTTCGCTTCGCTCACAGGTAGGAGGTAGCGCTCGCTGACGTTCGCTAAGGTAGCAGGCATTAGGCATTAGGCAATAGGCATTAGGCAATAGGCAGTAGGCAATAGTTTGTTAAGCGTCAGAATCATCACTATTCACCTCCTACCTACTACCTTCTCCCTCCTACCTTTATCCACCCTTCTCCCCCTGCCTTTTATGATTTACAACACAGATAACAAAGGGGTATTCTATGGCCGACAAGTCACTCGAACGGATCCGCAATTTCTGCATCATCGCCCATATCGACCACGGCAAGTCCACCCTGGCGGACAGGATTCTGGAGAAGACCGGGGTGTTTGAAAAGCGCGAGATGGTCGAGCAGATCCTCGACTCCATGGACGTGGAGCGGGAGCGGGGCATCACTGTCAAATCCAAGGCGGTGCGGATGAACTATACCGCCAGGGATGGGCAGACCTATGAGCTCAACCTGATCGACACCCCCGGCCACGTGGACTTTTCCTACGAGGTCAGCCGCGCCCTGGCCGCCTGCGAAGG
>DGRV01000101.1:0-75745 GCA_002391225.1 Christensenella sp. UBA4379 | reverse complement strand
TGGCCCTGGAGCACGACCTGGAGACGGTTCCGGTGATCAACAAGATCGACCTGCCCAGCGCCCAGCCCGAGGAGGTCCGCAAGGAGATCGAGGACGAGATCGGCCTGGACGCCGCGGACGCCCCGCTGATTTCGGCCAAGATGGGCATCGGCATCGAGGACGTGCTGGAGGCCATCGTCCACCGCATCCCCGCCCCCAAGGGCGATCCGTCCGCCCCTTTGCAGGCGTTGGTCTTTGACGCGGCGTATGATAACTACCGCGGGGCCATCTGCTTTGTGCGCGTGAAGGAAGGCACCGTGAAGCCCGGCATGCGGATGCGGCTGATGCAGACCGGCGCGGAGTTTGACATCGTGGAAACCGGCGTCTTTACGCCCGGCTACACCCCGGTTCCCTCCCTGGGGCCGGGGGACGTGGGCTACATTGCCGCCTCCATCAAGGACGTGGCGGACACCCGCGTGGGCGACACCATCACCGACGCCGCCCGCCCCGCCCAGGAAGCCCTGCCCGGCTACCGTCAGGTGCAGCCGGTGGTGTTCTGCGGCATTTACCCGGCGGACGGGGCCGACTATGAAAACCTGAAGGACGCCCTGCAGAAGCTCCGCATGAACGACGCCTCCCTCCACTTTGAGCCCGAGACCAGCACGGCCCTGGGCTACGGCTTCCGCTGCGGCTTCTTAGGTCTGCTCCATATGGAAATCATGCAGGAGCGCCTGGAGCGGGAGTTCGACCTGGACCTCATCACCACCGTACCCAACGTCGTCTACGAGGTGGTCAAGACCGACGGCCAGGTGCTGGAGATCGACAACCCCGCCGCCCTGCCCCAGACCACCGAAATCGCCGAGATGCGGGAGCCCTTCGTCCGCGCCACCATCTACACCCCGGAGGAGTACGTGGGCCCGCTGATGGACCTGTGCCAGGGCAAGCGCGGCGTCTTTGTGGACGAGCAGTACGAGGGCAAGCGCATCCGCCTGGTGTACGATATTCCGCTCAATGAGATCATCTACGATTTCTTTGATCAGCTGAAATCCCGCTCCCGCGGCTACGCCTCCTTCGACTACGAGATCACCGGAGTCCGGAAGTCCGACCTGGTGAAGATGGACATCCTCTTAAACGGGGAAATCTGCGACGCCTTCACCATGATCGTCCACAAGGACCGGGCCTATCCCCGGGGCCGCAGCATCTGCGAAAAGCTCAAGGACGTCATCCCGCGCCAGCAGTTCGAAATCCCCATCCAGGCGGCCATCGGCGGCAAGATCATCGCCAGAGAGACGGTCAAGGCCCTGCGCAAGGACGTGCTGGCCAAGTGCTACGGCGGCGACGTAACCCGCAAAAAGAAGCTGCTTGAAAAGCAGAAGGAAGGCAAAAAGCGCATGCGCCAGTTCGGCACCGTGCAGCTGACGGGCGAGGCGTTTATGACGGTACTCAAAATGGACCAGTAAACAGCCGGAAACGCATCTCATTTCTGACAGAAGGTGTCCGAATGCTGAACATTTACTTTGGAGATATGCCCGAAGCGATCTACAATACAGCGGTGTTTTTCAAAAACACCTATAAAGACAGCTGGATCGCTTCGCCGCTGGCGGCGGAAATGATCGCTGATGTGGACCGCTCCAGGGTTGTTACTCCGCAGATCATCGAGAGCCCGGTGCTTGGAATGATCACCCCGCTGCAACTGTCCGGCGGGGTCAAAACCCTGCTGCTAATTGCCAATGACAAGAGCGGCAAGCATGTTTTCAACGCTTCCACCTGCGGAGATAACTGCGCCAAATGGATCCTCCGATTGGCCCAAAGCCGGAAAGTGGTGATCAATCTCCGGCATCTGATGGATTTCGGGGACGATACTTTCAAGGCGAAGGTGCTGAACAACGGCCGGATCGTCCGGAACATGCGGGAAATGGTGGAAGCGGCCGGGCAATATGTTTGAGGTTGGGCTATGAAGGGCAGGATCGACATTCGCGTATCGAACAGCCGCGCCAGTTTCCGTTTTACGCTGAACCGGAACATTACCGTGGTGCGCGGGGACAGCGGAACCGGTAAAACAACGCTGTATGAGATGATTGCAGAGCATACACGGCTGGGCAAAGCCAGCGGGGTAGAGATCGCTGCGCCTTGCCCCTGCGTCGCCCTGACGGATATGGACTGGCAAAACCAGTTGGGTCACACGCGGGGAAGCGTCGTATTCATCGATGAAGGCGCGGATTATCTGGCTTCCCGCGGTTTTGCCTCCGCGATTCAGAAGACGGATAACTATTATGTGATCTTCAACAGGGAAAATCTGCATGAACTGCCCTACAGCGTGGAAGAAATCTACGAGATCAGGACGAGCACCCGATACCATACCTTGAAAAAGATCTATCAGCGGCGGGAAGGTTATGTGTATTCCCAGGCGCGGACACAGCAAAAAGCGCGGGCGGACGTCCTCCTGACAGAGGATTCGCATGCCGGTTATCAGTTCTATCAGCGTCTTTATGAAGGAACGGCGGTTCGGTGTGAAACCGCAAAATCCAATTCCGGCGTGTATACCTGGCTGCAGGATCACCCTGAACAGAATGTCTTTGTGATGGCAGACGGAGCAGCCTTTGGCTCGGAGATAGATCGGGTCATGAAGCTGGAGAAACAGCGCGCTGGGCG
This sequence comes from Christensenella sp. UBA4379, assembly GCA_002391225.1. Lineage (GTDB taxonomy): Bacteria > Bacillota > Clostridia > Christensenellales > Aristaeellaceae > UBA4246. Next base: position 73,114 of record DGRV01000101.1, on the reverse strand, counting down.
GATCACAGTTTGTCTGCCGGAATCTTTTGAATGGCTGATTCTAAAGTCCGGACTCATTCCGATCAAGGGTGTGGAAAAGATGCTGGAAGACCCGGGCGAGCAGATCGAGTCCGCGAAGTTCTTCAGCTGGGAGCGGTTTTTTGAGGACTATCTGATTCGGGGGTCCGCGGGCACTTACTACGCTTATTCAAAGGGACGGCTGCTGCCCTTTTACGCGGTACGGGAAAACCTGAACAGAATCATCGAGTCTGTCGCGGAGCATATGCCGGAGACCGCGCATGAATGATCATTTCTGAGGAGGCCATCTTTTGAATCTCTTTGACGTCTTCATCTGGGCGGTGATTCTGCTGAGCCTGGCTTACGCCCTGTACCGGGGGTTCGTCCATTCGGTGCTCAGCCAGGGGGCGCTGCTGCTGTCCCTGCTGATCGCCCTGCCGCTTTCCGCCGGGCCGGCGAACCGCCTGCAGGGGGACACCTCCTTTACCTCCCTCCTGGTCACCTATACGGACGCCGTGGCCCGCGTGGGCGACTGGGACCTGGCCAACACCCCGGTGACCGGCATCGGGGACGACACCATCGACCAGGTGATTCATAACGTGGGCCTGCCCAGCGCCCTGAGCGGCGTCCTGGAAAGGAATTTGCTGGTGGGCCGGAACATCGAGTCCGACCGGACGATCAACGATTATGTCCAGGGGGCGGTGGTGTCCTCCGCCATCCGGATTCTGTGCTTCCTGGCCTGCGCGGCGCTTACGTACGCCCTTTTCTCCCTGGCCCTGGGGGTGATCAGCCATGTGTTCCCCTTCCCGTTGCTCAAGCTGTTTGACTGGGCCGGGGCGGCCCTGTTCGGGGTGCTGCGGGGGCTGACCTTCGTGTGCGTGCTGTATTTGCTGATGCCCCTTTTGTCCACGGTGATCCCGCTGGAGGATTTCCGCAGCGTGCTGGACAGCAGCGCGATGTCGCCAGCCTTCCTGTCCGACGCCTTTTTTACCGCCGTGCTGAACGGAAGACTTCTTTAAATAGTTACCGCATGGGGGTCTTGCGGTCCAGGGCTTTCCAGCCCGTTCGTCGGTGAAAACAGGCCACCGGCCTGTTTTCCGGGCCCTCCTCACCCCCTACGGACCCCCCCGACGGATTTGCCTCTCGGACCTCCGGTCCTCCCGGGCGGCAAATCCGCAAGGAATGTATTTTTGCTCCGCAGAAGTGGAGAAGTCTTCTCTTCCTAACGATTATTCTGCTCCGCAAAAATACCTGCCCTGGGCCTACCGGCCCGTTCTTCGCTGAAAATGTGCCACCGGCACATTTTCCGGGCGCTCAGAACCCCGCACCGGCAAAGCCGGTACTGCGGATTACAATCAGGGGGAATCCCCCTGATCACCCCCTTCGTTAAAGGGCAAACTCCTTTCGCTTTCAGGGGAATGAATAGTTACACTCGCGGAGGAAACGCTTTGATGAACATTCCCGGACCCATTACCCAAATCAACCTGGCGGACGTCTCCCCGATTTTCGGACCGGACGGGAAAAAGCCCGAGGGCCTTTCCCGGAGCGCGGCCTGCCTTTCGCTGGAGCTGGCCACCGCCGCCTATTCGATGGACACCGCCCCCTGGCAGAGCGCTGGGTGGCGGGATTTTTCCATCCTGGCGGACAGCGACCTGCTGACCGGCAGCGCCCTGAACGGGCCGGCCGCCTCCCCCCTGGAGGGGCTGAGCCGCGGCGTGCGGCAGACGCTGACGCACATGCGCGTGACCATGCGGGACCCGGTCACCCAATACCTGGGCTTTAAGCGCCAGCAGGACGAGAACGCCAGCGCCTGCAAATCCGTCGTGATGGCCCGCCGCTGCGGGGCCCAGACCGTGATCGCCATCAGCTTCAAGGGCACGGGCAAGCGCCTGTTCGACTGGATCCCGAACCTGCGCATTCGCCCGGAAAACGGCTATCACGGGGGCTTCGCCCAGCTGGCCAGCCAGTTCATGGCGGCCTGCGGGCGGATCGACTTCCCGGAAACCGCCCGGGAAATGGGCCTGCCCAAGCTGACGCTGTCGCTGGTGCTGACCTATATGCGCAGCCCGTCCAGCCCCTTCCGCCTGTGGATCTGCGGGCACAGCCAGGGCTCCGCGGTGGCGCAGATTTTTATCGACTATCTGGTCAAAAGCGGCGTCTCCCGGGAGTGCGTGTCCGGCTTTGGCTTCGCCTCGCCCACGGTGACGGAGGAGCCCCGGCAGGACGCCTGGAAGATGCCCATGAAACACATTCTGAACGCGGACGACGTCGTTCCCCGCGTGGGCTTTACGGACCATCTGGGTTCGTGCTACCTGTTCGTCCCGGACGACGGGAACCGGGCGGAACTGTACGGAGTCGACTGGGATTCCCCCTGCTTTCGGGAGATGCTGAGCTTCTACCGGGAGGTCGACGACACCGACGACGCCCTGCTGACGGCGATGGCCGCCCTGGACCTGATCGGGGATCAGTCGTCCGAGTCCCTCCGCCGCTTCCTGTCCGGCACGGAGGCGCTGTCCTTTCTGCCGGAGTGGGCGAAGCTGGACGCGGACATCACCATCCCCGGGGTGAATGCCCTGGCCCGCCAGCTGCGGGACCAGTACCGGGCGGTCACCGGGCTGGAGGACTTCCCCCAGGAGGAACTGGCCGCCGCCCGCGCCCGCTTTGGGGACATGGAGGCCCGCTACGGCCTGACCAACTGGTTTTCGACCCTGCTTCGGGCCGTCGCCCTGCCGCACAGGATGTACGGCGTCCCGGCCAAGGGCGAGGATAAGACCGCCTACCAATACATCGTGATCGGCCACAGCGACGAGCTGGTTCAGGCAGACCATGCCCTGGGCACCGGCGGCTTCCGCCATGTGATGAAGCCCGTGGGGCTCACGGTGGAGCCGGTGAAAACGGGGAAAGCGCCCGCCGTTGCTCTGCGCCATCAGATCCGCCGCCCCGCCGTCTCTGGCCCCGCCCGTCCGGCCCCGGACAGGCCGGCCGTCCGTCTGACGCTGCCGGACACAAAGGAGCCCAAGGCCCCCGCCACTTCTTCCGGCCCGGAGAAACAGGACGATCAGACCTGAAAACCAGAAACAAAACCGCCGCCCAGGCGCTTGACGAGCCGGGCAGCGGTTGTTTTTATTCGATGGTTGCTTAGCTTTTCCAATCAGCCCAGGGAACGGAGGCTGACGATTTCGCAGAACAGGGTGTTCGGATATTCCGGCAGGATGGATATTTTTCTGCGGCATACAGAGAAATAAGCACAAAAAACCCGGCGTTAAGCCGGGCTGCAGGATATTACTGCTCTGTATCAATGGCAATTTGGAATTCTTCATTCGTGCGCCAGATGACCACGCGGGTCGTGTCGCCGGCCCAGTCGAAGCTCAGAACGACCATCGTCTCGGCGTCGGGCTGCCAGATCAGGGTTTCGCCGTCCCGGTCAGCCGGGTCCACGGGCTCCGCATCCGCGCCGTCCGCGGGCTCTGCGCCGCCATCCTTCCGGGGCTCGCCGAGCTGTTCTTTGTATTCTTCCGCGAGCTTGTCGAAATAATCCATTTCCGGGTCTTCCACGGCGGCCTCAATGCTGTACAGGGTGTCGCCGGGGAGGAAGCTGTACTGCACGCTGCAGGGGAACCCGTCCACCTTCGTCTGGTACAGCAGGGCGGCGTACCCGCCCAGACCGGGTATCTCCCTGAGGGGCTGGACGCCCATCACCCAGCGGACCTGCCGCTGGGACATGCCCAGCTTGGCCCCGTTAAAGCTGGCCGCGGGGGCAGCGCCCTCTCCCAGGGCGGACAGGCAGGAAAGACAAACAGCGGCCATCAGGACCAGGGCGACGATTTTTTTGCTCATATAAATCTACCTCCGATGCGTTGCTTTCTTTTTTAGGGACGCCGGGGGAGCCCCAGACGCCCGCCGGTTATTTCAGGAGCTTCCTGGCGAGCCAGATGATCAGGCAGGCCCCGCCGATGGAAAGCAGGATGCCGGTCACCCAGCCGTCGCCGACGCCGATCAGGTTGCCCAGGAACCCGCCGACAGCGCCGCCGGCGATACCGAGGATCACGTTTTTCAGTGTGCTGGACGAATTGCTCTTCATCAGCTTGTTGGCCGCGCATCCGCTCAGACCGCCGATGACCAGTTCGATGATCAGTTTGATCAGCATGTTCCTTCACTTCTTTCTTTTTGTATGATCCGGCGTTTCACCGGGCAGGCCGCCCGATACAGGCCGTTTCTGTTCCGGGCCATTATAGCACATGTCGGAGCGGATGAAAAGAGCGGTTTTTGGTATATAGCTAGATAACCGCTTTGCATCTAAATATACAATCTTTTCCGTTTTTTCCATCCCGCCCCTGCCACCCTCCGTTTCTGCTGCGTTTATAGAGGTGAAGGGAGCAAACAAGCTCCCGGAGAAAATAAAAACACGACGCCATAAAGGCAGAAAGAGAGGAATATAAGTCAATATCAATTTGGATCAATGGAATCTAAATAAACAAAAAAGCGAGAGCGTGATGATGCGCTCTCGCTTCTTTCAGAAATAGATGTTCTTTGTCGTGGTGATTGAAAAACATAACCATTGGCATCTGCGGTAAGGTATAAAAACCGTAAGCATTTTCTGTGAAACCGTATATGATCACCTTGATTTGTAAGCAAAATGACAGTATAATACTTACATTGACAGAGTTTGACACAAGCAAACGCACAACGGAAAGGAGATTGCCCCACGAAGATCATTCTTGATACCGACAAGTAAACGATCACCGTGCCGTGATATTATTCGCAGAAGCTGGAAGAGATCGACCGCATTGCCATGAAATTTGGTGGTGCTGATGCACAGCCCAAGACTTTCAGCGGCAACATTGACGAATGCTGGAAAGAGGCTATGATGCATTCTGATACCAACCTGAAAACTGCTTCCAAGCTCGTGAAGAAGTAATTGGAGTTTAGCTATGTCAGTACAAAAAGGGTCGAGACTAACGCCCAATGAATTGATCCTGATGCACCAGCTTTACAACAAGTATCATAGCTACGCACGGGTCGCAAGGGAAATTTGACGTTCTGCGTCCTGCGTATCATACAACATCAAAATGCAGCGTGCGCCGAAAGTTGTTCGTGATACGTTCCCGGATACCGTAAGGGAATAAGCGCGGATAGAGGAAAACCAGTCGATACACGGATTGCGGCTGGTTTTTCATTTAATGGGTGTATACTACCAAACGTATTATTGTAAAAAGCATTATAAGCAAAGGAGATCAGGATGATGGGAAATATATTTAAGTCAATTGTCATAATGCTCATAGTATTGTTAATTGGAGTATTCATTTCCTGTGCTTGTGCCGAAGAGGAAACTATTACATGGCATTTAGATGGTGGGTTGCTTTATGTGTCTGGAAATGGTGCCATCCCAAACAACTATCATCCATGGAACGATGATAATAGCGTGAAGGAACAAATAAAGGAAATAATCATTGATGAAGGTATTACTCAGCTTGGATATGAATCTTTTAGAAGTATACCTAATGTGACTACAGTATCTCTGCCATCTACTCTGACAGCAATCAATGGATGGTGTTTTGCAGGGTGTTCTTCCTTGACCGAGATTTGCTTGCCGGAAGGCTTAATGCAATTGGATACAGGCTGCTTCGCTGGCTGTGGTTTTTTAGAAATAAATATACCATCATCTGTTACATCCATCTCCATAACTGTTTTCCAGAGCTGCTCATTGTTGATTAATGTTAACGTTGCGAGTGACAGTAATTCTTTTACATCTATCGATGGCGTTTTGTTCTCAAAAAATGGAAATTCATTGAATTATTATCCCACTGGTCGTCATGATAAAACCTACACAATCCCTGATGGAACAAAGTCAATTGGAATGTATGCCTTCTATAGAATAAATGACATAGAGGAAATAGTTTTACCACAAAGTTGTACAACTATTGGTATGCACGCCTTTATGTCCTGTCCCAATTTATCAAGCATTACAATTCCTGATTCAGTATCAAGTATTGGGTTTAGCGCCTTTATGAGTTGTGATAACCTAAAAAGCATTACTATTCTAAATGATGAGTGCGTTTTAGGCTCTTACTGTCTCCCTTCTTCTACGACGATTATTTGTAATAAAGGGTCAAAGGCAGAACAATTCGCTATAGAAAACAATTATCATCTTGTGTATACAGATGGTTCGGAATATGTTCCTACGATTATTGATTGGGTTCTCGATGATACAGGCACTCTGACATTATCTGGTAGCGGGGCAATTCAGAACTATTACCATCCATGGATAGATGAAAATGAAGGCAATAAAGAAAAAATCTATCGTGTTGTTATAAATGACGGGATTACGAAGTTGGGCGATGGTGTTTTCTCCGGACTGTCAAAGCTTGAGGAAGTATCATTACCCAGTACGGTAACAATAATAGGGGAAGTATGCTTTCAAAACTGTATTTCTCTCAAAAGTGTTTCTTTACCAGATGAATTAACTACACTTTCTATAATGAGCTTTAGCGGATGTCAATCATTATCTACTATTGAGATTCCATCTTCTGTAACCTCTATTGGTATTTCGTGTTTTGATGGTTGTTACTCACTGGAAAGTATTATTGTATCAAAGGAAAATAAGAATTTCGTTTCTTTTAGCGGAGTTCTTTATTCAAAAGATTATCAAAACCTTGTATGCTATCCGTGCGGGATTAAGAGCAGTGTATATCAAGTCGAACCTAATACAAAGGGAATAAACATGTATGCTTTTGAGGATGCTAAAGCATTAGAAAAAATAGTATTCCCTACAGGTTTATTGTCGATTGATATGCATGCATTTATGGGTTGCTCTAATTTGAATACCGTTATTCTCCCTGATACACTGAATAGTATTGGTTTTTGCGCTTTTAGCGGATGTGAGAGATTGGATAGCATTATTATCCCAATTAGTGTGCAAAGTATTGACAGAACCAGTTTTTCCAATAATACAATCATCATTGGGGCAGTAAATTCAGCCGCAGAGAGTTTTGCAAATAATAATTTGTTAACCTTTCTTAATATCAATGAGCTGTTTAATAATTCTGTACCCCGTAGTACTAAAACTATAAGCGATGAAGCCTTTTTGAATAGCGCTTTTTCACATGTTTTTATTCCCGAATCTGTTGAAAGCATAGGAGATAGGGCTTTTGATTCATCAACAATTATCATTTGTATAAAAGGATCATACGCCGATCAATGGGCTCACAATTACAACTATCCCGTTGCTTGTTTAGATTTGGATAACGGATTATTCTAAAACGAAATAGTCGAATTGAATTGATTTTCAACTTTTACAGGGGTTCCATTTACATAATCGTTTTCAGTTCTTGATACTGTTTTTGGCTCTTGGTATAATGCTAATGACAAGCTATGACAAAGAGTGTCATAGGCGATTTTCAAAATGACGCGAAACGCACGAAAAGACAGAGATTTGTCATAGAGGGGAGGGAAAACGCGAAAAAAGAAGATCGTTTACGTGGAACGATCTACACAAAAAACGTTGATTTCTCTTGGCTTCTTACTTCCCGAAATACCGCTTCAGCAGCCCTTCAAAGCCCTTGCCGTGCCGGGCTTCGTCTTATCCGATCTCATGCACGGTGTTTTTCTCATTCCGTTTCCTGCAGATATTGCTCCACGTCGTGCAGAAAGTGTTTTGCTCCTTCGATCAGCCGCTTCGTATCCTCGACAGAACAGATAAAGAAATCTTCGTAATCGCTTCTGTTTCGGATCAGGGAGGCGTTGGTGATCAGTGCGCCGTATTCCCGGGGCAGGATATCTGTTTTCAGATACAGCAGGGAAAAACGGGCAATGACAGCGGAATGCTTTTTATAATCTTCCCCGTGCAGCGCAAGCAAGGCGCGCATGGAATGAAAGATGCAATAATAGGCACGGTTGTTTGCGGAGGCATAGTCACCCTGTTGATCATCCCGCAGGCTCGCGTTCAGCATCTCTTTTGCCTTGGTCAGCCGGTACTGGGCAAGGTCCTTCACATCCCGATCAGGCATTGATTCCGACTCCTTCCCGGCGAACGTTACGGAAAAAGGGCAGGAGTTCCGCGTTATTCTCGAAATAATCGCGATTCTCTACCACTGGCGAGATCACGACCCCGTGCTTGAGCAGCAGGTCGGCGGCAGCCGCGCCGACCTGCCAGCTGCGCGAGGAGATAACGCTGCGGGGCACGTCGACCAGGTACATCACGTCGATGTCCGAGTCTTCCTCCGCATCGTTCCGGGCAAATGAACCGAAGAGCACGACACCGTTCAGACCTTCCGGGAAGATCTGCTTCATGCGCTCGGTCATTTCCGCGATCATCTGCCGGACTTCCGGCTGTGTGCTCATTCGGTTCACCTGCCTTTCATAGATGTTTTTTTACTTCCCCAGATACCGCTTCATTAGCCCCACAAAGCCCATGCCATGCCGGGCTTCGTCACTGATGATCTCATGCACAGCGGCTTTAGCGTGTTTCAGTACTGTCAGCTTTTCTCTGTGATTCACACCACCGCTGTAGGACGGGGATGTCATTTGTCATGGTATTCCATACATAATTCAGGTCAACATTGCCGTAATTATGTACATAAAAGTTACGGGTATCCTTGATGGCCCGCCAGGGGATCTCCGGGTGCTTTTGCTTCATTTCATCAGAGAGCATGCTGCTCAATTCGCCGATTTGAACGATGCACATGCAGCATGCGTCCTGAATCATGGGATCGGCCAGAAAAGTCTCCTTATTTGTTTCTATCCGCAGAAGATAATCAGAGACCCGCTTGCAGTATCGCGCTACCCGCTGCAGCAATTCATCATCACGCAGCTTCATACAGCCTCACCTCATCGCGCCGGATATGATCCAGAAAATCGCGGTCCTCGATGCCGAGCGTGATCATGTCAACGGGTTTCTGTAAGGCATCCTCCAGATCGAGACGGAAGGCGGACAATCCCCATAGCGAAGTGATATCACCGCCATCGATCAGCAGGTCGATATCGCTGGCTTCGGTCGCTTCTCCTCTCGCATAGCTGCCAAACAGCCACACGGCTGTGACGCCGTACCGCTGCGCGATCGGCGTGACAATATTGGCAATCTCTTCGATAGAATACACTTTGCTCATGGGTCTCACCTGCCTTCCGTCCTGGAATGGTTCTTACTTCCCGAAATACCGCTTCAGCAGTCCTTCAAAGGCCTTGCCATGACGGGCTTCGTCCCTCGCCATTTCATGCACGGTGTCGTGGATGGCGTCCAGGTTCAGGGCCTTGGCGCGCTTGGCCAGGTCGGTCTTGCCGGCGGTAGCGCCGTTTTCGGCGTCGACGCGCATCTTGAGGTTCTTTTCGGTGCTGTCGGTCAGGACTTCGCCCAGGAGCTCGGCGAACTTGGCGGCGTGCTCGGCTTCCTCAAAGGCGGCGGTCTTCCAGTATTCGCCAATTTCCGGATAGCCCTCGCGGTAGGCCACGCGGCTCATGGCCAGGTACATGCCGACTTCGGAGCATTCGCCGTTAAAGTTGGAGCGCAGGTCGGCCTTGATGTCTTCCGGCGCGTCCTTGGCGACGCCGACCACGTGCTCGGCGGCCCAGGTCAGGCCTTCGATCAGTTCTTCAAACCGGGAAGCGGGGGCCTTGCACACCGGGCATTTTTCCGGCGGCTGGTCGCCCTCGTACACGTAACCGCAGACTTTGCAGATCCACTTTGCCATAATTGTTTCCTCCTTTGAATATCAATACGGGATGATGAGCTCTCACGCCTGTATTTTACCATATATTTCATCATTTGGAAATAACCTCGACGGAGTTTTCACAAAAGTTCATATTCGTTTTTCTGATAGGCGGCTGACAGGTTTCTTATGGGCAGGCCGTCTAAATTTCATTGAAGCGGCGGCGGATTCATGGTATAATCGGACCGTGTCGGCGATTTTGGGGAAGGAACACGTTGGACTTGAGATGAAGAAGGAAAACAGGGCGCTTGGGATCCTGCTGCTGACGGCGGCCATCTGGGGCTTTGCCTTTACCGCCCAGAAAACCGGGGCGGACCGCGTGCCGGTATTCACCTTCGGGGCGTGGCGGTATATCGCCGGGGCGGCGGCGCTGTATCTGATTACCCTGCCGCTGCGGCGGAAAAAGGGCCTTCCCGCCCTGGACAAAAAGGCCGTCCTGCCCGGGATGCTGCTGGGCACGGTGCTCTTTTGCGCGGCCAATCTGCAGCAGCTGGGCGTCGCCCTGATCGGGCCGGGGAAGTGCGGCTTCCTGACGACACTGTATGTGGTGCTGGTGCCGGTGCTGTGGAAGCTGCTGTTCGGGAAGAAAACCTCTGCGGGCACCTGGCTGGCCCTGCCGCTGGCGGTGCTGGCTCTGTACCTGCTCTGCGGCACGGGGGAAAGCCTGACCCCGACGCGGGGAGACCTGCTGGCCCTGGGCGGGTCCGTCTTCTGGGCCCTGCACATCCTGTTTACGGACCGGTATACAGGGAAGTACGAGGCCATCGACCTGTGCACGGTGCAGTTTTTCTGGTGCGGGCTCATGGACCTGTTCTTTGCCCTGGCCCTGGAAAACGTGCCGGTGCGGGACGTGCTGGCCGTCTGGCCGGAGCTTCTGTACCTGAGCGTCCTGTCCACCGCCGGGGGCTATACCCTGCAGACCATCGGCCAGCGGGACGCGAAACCCGCCCACGCCGCCATCGTGCTGTCGATGGAGTCCGTCTTCAGCGTCCTGGGCGGAGCGGTCTTCCTGGGGGAAAGGATGCGCCCGGCCGGGTACGTCGGCTGCGCGGTCATGCTGGCGGCAGTTTTAATTTCCCAGCTCAGTGGTATGAAGGAAGGATTGGACACGGATGTTTGAACGGGATGGGCAGGCTGTCTTTTTCGGAGTGACGGCCGTTGAAAATATCTTCCTGACGGAGCTGATGCCCGCGGCCAAGGGGGACTTTGTGAAGGTGTACCTGTCCGCCCTGTTCCACAGCGGGCAGAAGGACGAGGCCCTCACCCTGGAGGACTTTGCCCGGGAGCTGGGGCAGACGCCGGCGGAGGTCGAAGCGGCTCTGCGCTACTGGGAGCGGCGGGGAGCCCTTTCCTACATCGCCTCGGACCCGCCGGTGTACCGCCTGTACTCCCTGGCCCAGCGCTCGCTGACCGGGCAGGACGCCGGCCCCCAGGCGGACGAGGCCTTCGTCGACTTTTCCGAAAGCGTGTACGCGCTCTTCGGGGACGACCGCAAGGTCCGCCCGTCGGAGATCGCCGAGGCCTATGAATGGGTGGTGGACGAGGGGCTGTCCGAAGGAGCGGTGCTGACGCTGCTGACCCACTTTAAGAACACCGCGGGCAAGCAGTTTTCCTTCAGGAGGGCCGGGGAAGCGGCGGCCCGGATGCGGGCCGAGGGCGTGCTGAGCGCCGAGGACGCCGAAAGCTATCTGAGCTTCCAGGATTCCGTGCACAGCGGGGCGCAGGCCGTCCTGCGCCGCCTGGGGAAGCGCCGCCTGCCCAGTGAGGAAGAGCTCACCCTCTACCGCAAATGGATCCGCGAATGGGGCTTTACCCCGGAGGCCGTGCTGACTGCCTGCCGGGAGACCACCGCCGCGGGGGACCCGACCTTCAAATACCTGGACGGGATCCTGGCCCGCCTGCGGCAGGACGGCAAGAAGCTGGACGAGACCCAGGTGGACCGCCTGCTGACCGAGGGGGACGAGACGCTGAGCCGCGCCCAGGAGCTTTTGACGACCCTGGGCAGCCGGGCCAGGCCCGCTTCGGTTGTGGGCATCTGCCGGGATCTGGAAAGCGAGCATCCCTGGGAGGTGGTCCTGATCGCCGCCCGGGAGTGCGCCCTGGCCGGTTCCCACACCCTGGACACCCTGCAGAAGCTCCTGGACAGCTGGAAGGACAAGGGCCTGACCACGCCGGAAGCGGTGGAGCAGTACATCCGAAAGGTCCGGGAGCTGGACACCTTCCTCTACAGCGTGTACGAGGCCTGCGGCCATACGGGCCGTCCCACCGCGGCGGACCGGGCCCTGGCGGAGGAATGGCGGGCGGCGGGCCTTCCGGACGAGGTGATCCTCCTGGCGGCGAAGGAAGCCGCCGGGGCCTCCGGCCGGAAGATGGCGTACATCAAAAGCGTCCTGCGCTCCTGGCAGGAAGCGGGGGTGCGCACCGCGGAGGACGCGCGGAAACAGGCGTCCGCCCGGCCCGCCCCGGCCCAGCCGCAGCAGGCCGGCCGCCAGGTGTCCGCCCAGCGCTACACCCAGCGGGACTATGACGAAAAGGAACTGGAAGAACGCCTGGGCGTCAACGACCTGTTCAAGGGAGATTCTGTATGAACCGGGAAATCATGGAAAGGCTTTCGGAGCATTACCGCCTGCAGCGGGCGCAGAACGCCCGCGAGGAAGAGCGGCGTCTGCGTGAGGTCTGCGAAAAGGACGGACAGCTGGCCCAACTGATCGACGAGCGCCGGGAGATGATCCTCGGCTTTTGCAAAAGCGCCGTGCTGAACCCCAAGGCGGAGCCCCCGCAGGAGCAGATGCGCCGCTACAACCGGGAGATCCGCGAGAGGCTCCGCCTCGACGGCTTTCCGGAGGATTATCTGGAGCCGGTGTATCGCTGTCCAAAGTGCCGGGATACCGGGCTGATGGGCGAGGAAGAGCGCGTCCAGTGCGACTGCGCCCGGCAGATCCTTTTGTCCCTGGCCGATACCGTCGGCACCCAGGAGGAGAGCTTTGAAAACTTCAACCTGAACCTCTTCCCGGAAACCGTTCCGGAGGGAATGGAGATCACCCAGCGGGCCGAAATGCGCATCATCCGGGACCTGTGCGAAGCTTACGCCGACCGCTTCCCCGCCCAGCGCCCGCAGGACCTGCTGCTCTACGGCAGCAGCGGCCTGGGGAAAAGCTACCTGCTCTGCTGCATCGCCCGCCGCCTGAGCGAAAAGGGAAACAGCGTCCAGCTGGTCTCCGCCTATGACGTGATCCGCCGGATGCGGGACGCCTTTTTCGGCCGGGAGGACGACACCGCCGAGCTCTACCAGGCGGACCTGCTCCTCATCGACGACCTGGGCATGGAGCCCATGATGGAAAACATCACCTTAGAGCAGCTCTTCCACCTGATCAGCGTCCGCCGCAGCCGCCGCCTGCCCATGGTCATCAGCACCAACCTGACCATGAAGGAGCTTAAATCCCGCTACTCCGAACGAATCGCCTCCCGCCTCCTGGACAGCACCCTCTGCCGGGTCGTACCGCTCAAGGGGGAAGATGTACGATTGGCACGGCAAAGAGCGAAGAGCGTGGAGGAAGCTGATAGGTAGGAGGTAGGAGGGAGAAGGTAGGAGGTAAAAAGTCAAGAGTGGAGAGTGAAGAGTGGAGAGAGAATAGTGAGGAGTGAGGAGTTAGGAGTGAGGAGTTAATAGTGGCGAATGCGTAATGCTTAATGCGTAATGCGTAATTCCCCGCTACATCCCGTATCCTTTCATCTGACCAATTTCAACTCCTCACTCCTCACTCCTCACTCTGACTAATGCCTATTGCCTAATGCCTATTGCCAAAATAACCCAGGAGACCGCGGAGCTTTCCTCCGCGGTCTCCTGAGTTATTTGTGCAGTTTTAGCCCCAAAGCAGGGCCAGGGCGGGGACCATTTGCTTTTTTCTGGAAACGATTCCCTTGAGGAATACATGCTGGCCGGAGACGTCGTGGACGTCGAAGGCCTGGCGGATGATCTCCTGGTCACCGCTGAAGATCAACTCGGTTCCTTCGCGCAGGACGTCGGTGATCATCAGCAGCATCAGGTTGTCCTGCCGTTCTTCCTGCAGCTTTTTCATCTCTTCCAGGAACTCGTCTTTCCGGGCGAGGAGCTGCTTTGCGTCCATCGTGGTAATCTGGCTGATGCCCAGACGGTGGTCGGCCAGGTGGAACTCTTTAAAGTCCGTCATCAGGAGGGCCTTGGCCGGTTTATCGGCGGAGCTGGCCGAGAAGACTTCCTTGCCCAGGGCCTCCAGATCCAGTCCGGCGATGCGTGCCAGGCGCTCGGCGATCCGCCTGTCCCGAGGCGTGGTGGTCGGGGACTTGAACATCACCGTATCGCTGATGATGGCGGCGGCCATGAGGCCGGCCAGCTTTTCGCCCGGCATGAGGCCGTGCTCCTGATACATCGTGGCGATGATTGTCGTGGTGGAACCGACAGGCTCGTTGCGCATGAAAACAGGGTAGCCGGTCTGGACGTCGCCCAGGCGGTGATGGTCGATGATGGCCACCACTTCCGCCTGATCCAGGCCCGGCACCGCCTGGCTGAGTTCGTTGTGGTCCACCAGCACTACGCGCTTGTGCTTGGGCCGCAGCAGGTGGAAACGGCTGAGCGTGCCTTCCACCTTGCCGTCCTGGTCGAGGATGGGGTAGCTGCGATAGCGGCTCTGCAGGACGGCGTCGCGCACGTCGTCCAGAAAGTCGGTCAGGTGGAAGCTGACAAGCTCATCCTTTTTCGCAATGCGGCTGACTGGGGTGGCCTGATACAGCATCCGGGCCGCGCGCCAGACATCGAACGGGGTCGAGATGATGCAGGTTTCCGAGGAGATCCCGCCGAAGATTTCGGCCAGGCTGCTTTGACAGAGGATGATGCAGCTGGCCTTGAGCTCCAGCGCTTTTCGGACCACCTCTTCCTGCTGGCCGCACAGCACGATGCTGCCGGCCCGGACGCCCTGCAGGCATTCCCCGACAGAGGGCAGGGCGATGGTCACCTCCCCGGAGATGGTGTCAAACACGTCCTCGTCGCTGTTGATGATGTGGCCTTCCAGGGCGGAAAGGACGTTGAAGATCGGCGCGTCCTGCACCACCGGAGCCTGAATGGCCCGCATGTCACTCTCGGCGATGCCGCCGGCGGTGATCATGCCAAACAGGGTTCCGTCTTCCTGGGTGACCGGAATGGCGTTGTAATTCGGGTTTTCCTGCATCAGCTCCCAGGCGTGGCTGACCGGCACGCTCGTGCCCAGCAGGGGCGGGCGGTCAAAGTCGATGTCCTTGACCTGGGTGCGCACGTTGGACAGGAACAACGGCGGCTGGAAGCCGAAACGTTTGAGCAGGAAGCTGGTCTCGTCGTTCAGGTGGCCAAGCCGCGCGGCTACGTATTCGTTCTGCCCCAGGGCGTTGCGCAGGGAAGCGTAAGCCATTGCGGAAACGATGGAATCGGTATCCGGATTCCGGTGCCCGCAGACATAGATGGTATCCATTTTACCCCTCCGGACGGCAAACGGGCAGGATGTTGTTCCTGCCCGGGTGTGGTTTTAAAATCAGTACATGGGAATGTAAGAGATAGATCCTGGATTCCTTATTTGACCACCAGGTTGAACAGCCTTCCCGGCACGTACACGGCCTTGACAATCTCCCGGCCGGCGACGAGCTTGACGACTTCCTCGCGGTTGGGCAGCTCGGCCAGGCCCTCTTCGCGGGTCATGCCGGTGGGGACCATCAGCTTGGCCTTGACCTTGCCGTTGATCTGCACGGCGATCTCGGTCAAATCCTCGGTCAGATAGTTATCGTCCCATGTGGGCCAGGGCTGGTGGTGGAGGGGAGCGCCGAAGCCGTTCTGTGCCCACATTTCCTCGCAGATGTGCGGGCTTACGGGGGAGAGCAGGAGCAGCAGCATTCTGAGTTCGCCCTTGGTGATGGAGCCCTTGGTGTTGATCTGGTTGACCAGGGTCATCATCTGGGCGATGGCGGTGTTGAACTTCATCGCCTCGTAGTCTTCGGACACCTTCTTGATGGTCTGGTGGAAGGGCACCATCATGTCCTGGCTGATGGCCTCTTCGTCCGTCAGGATGTCCTGCAGACGCCACACGCGGTCCAGGAACTTGCGGCAGCCGCGGGCGCCGCTGGTGGACCACGGGATGGCCTGGTCGAACGCGCCCATGAACATCTCGTACATGCGGAAGGCGTCCGCGCCGATCTCGGCTACGGTGTCGTCCGGGTTGATCACGTTGCCGCGGGACTTGGACATCTTTTCGCCGTTCTCGCCCAGGATCATGCCGTGGCTGGTGCGCTTCTGATAGGGTTCGGGAGCGCTGACCACGCCGAGGTCATGCAGGAACAGGTGCCAGAACCGGCTGTACAGAAGGTGCAGGGTGGTGTGCTCCATGCCGCCGTTGTACCAGTCCACGGGCATAAAGTAGTCCAGCGCCTCCTTGGAGGCCAGGGCGTTGCGGTTGTGCGGGTCGCAGTAGCGCATGAAGTACCAGCTGGAGCCGGCCCACTGGGGCATGGTGTCCGTCTCGCGCTTGGCGTCCGCGCCGCAGCGGGGGCACTTGACGTTGACCCAGTCGGTCATGCGGGACAGGGGGCTTTCCCCGGAATCGGTCGGCTCGTAGGCCTCTACGTCCGGCAGGAGCAGGGGCAGGTCCTCTTCCTTGAGCGGCACGGCCCCGCAGCACGGGCAGTGGATGATCGGGATGGGTTCGCCCCAGTAGCGCTGGCGGGAGAAGACCCAGTCGCGCAGCTTGAAGTTGACCTTGCGCTCGCCGATGCCCTTTTCCGTCAGCCAGTCGATGATGGCCTTCTTGGCCTCGGCCACGGAGAGGCCGTTGAGAAAGTCGGAATTGACCAGTTTGCCGGTGGCGACGTCCGGGAAGCACTCTTCCTGTACGTTTTTCCCGCCGGCGACGACCTCGATGATGGGCAGATGGAACTTTTTCGCAAAGTCCCAGTCGCGCTGGTCGTGGGCGGGCACGGCCATGATCGCGCCGGTGCCGTAGGTCATCAGCACGTAGTCGGACACCCACACGGGGATTTCTTTCCCGTTCACGGGGTTAATGGCCCTGAAGCCCTCGATCTGTACGCCGGTCTTGTCCTTGGCCAGCTCCGTGCGTTCAAACTCGCTCTTCTTGGCGGCGGCGTCCCGGTAGGCCGCGACGTCCGCGTAATTGGTGATCTGGTCCTTGTACTTTTCGATCAGCGGATGCTCGGGGGAGATGACCATGTAGGTCGCCCCGAACAGGGTATCCGGCCGGGTGGTGTAAACCTTCAGGGTTTCATTGGGCAAGGTCAGGGCAAAGAGGACCTCCGCGCCTTCGCTGCGGCCGATCCAGTTGCGCTGCTGCACTTTGACCCGCTCGATAAAGTCCACATGATCCAGGCCGTCCAGCAGCTTTTCGGCGTAGGCGGTGATTTTGAGCATCCATTGGCTCTTGACCCGGCGGGTCACCTCGGTGCCGCAGCGTTCGCACTTGCCGTCTACCACTTCTTCGTTGGCCAGGCCGCACTTGCAGGACGGGCACCAGTTGATGGGCATCTCGCTCTTGTAGGCCAGGCCCTTTTCAAACAGCTTCAGGAAGATCCACTGGGTCCAGCGGTAATATTCCGGGTCGGTGGTGTTCACTTCCCGGGTGTAATCGAAGGAGAAGCCGAGCTTCTTGAGCTGGCTGCGGAAATGGTCCACGTTTTCCTTGGTGACGATGGACGGGTGGATGTGGTTTTTGATGGCGTAGTTTTCCGTCGGCAGGCCGAAAGCGTCCCACCCGATGGGATACAGGACGTTGTAGCCCTCCATCCTGCGCTTCCTGGCGATGATGTCCAGCGCCGTGTTGGAGCGGGGATGCCCCACGTGCAGGCCCTGTCCGGAGGGATAGGGGAACTCGATCAGGCAGTAGTACTTCTTTTTATCGGAAGGAAACTCCGCTTCAAAGGCGTGCTGATCTTCCCAGATCCGCTGCCATTTGGGCTCGATTTCCGCTGGATTATAGGGCATAACGCTCATGATACCGGCCTCCTTGGAATGTGAAAGAATACGAATGAAAGTATACGTCAAAAGCGGGATTTTGTAAATACCCGGACAGACGGGCACAGGCGGGTTTTCCGAAAAAAAGCCCCTTTCCCGGGGACGGGAGAGGGGCTTTAGGCAATAGGCATTAGGCAATAGGAATTAGGGAATAGGGATTAGGGCTGTGAGGGCCCGGAAAATAGGCCGGTGGCCTATTTTCACCGAACAGCGGGCCGGTAGGCCCTGGACAAGGGATTAGGCAGAGTGAGGAGTTAGGAGTGAGGAGTTAGGAGTTGAAATTGGTCGGAAAGAATTACGCATTACGCATTAGGCATTACGCATTTGGACATCAGGCACTTCCTCTGCCCTGATGTTACGGGGCGATCATTGAAAGAATGGTTTCCGGGGTCAGGAGGACGGCGTCTTCCTGTTCCCGGAGCAGGGTGCTTACGCCTTCTGTGGGCTGACAGAGAAGGGATGCTGAAACGTACTCCGAGCCGTCCGGCGCGATGCCCCGGCCGCGCAGGGAAAACTGCCCTTCTTCTCCTTCGTATTCCAGGCGGATATGCGCTTCCTCCTGACCGGGCTGCACGGTTTCGCCCTCGGCGTGCAGGGTCAGCACCCATACGTTGTCAGCTTCAAAGGCTCCGGTGCAGGTAATGGTCAGGCCGTTCGTTTGGATCACGGCCTTCTCCCCATCATAGGAAGCGGTGATCGTATTCCGGACGTTCTGCCGGTACAAAAATTCCAGCTGTTTCAGGCCGTCTGTTTCGTTTCCGATGAGCTTGAGGCCAAACAGCGGCACGGCGCTGTAGTTGGTCACATTCAGGGAAAACTGCCCCTTGCTCACCAGCAGATCCACCAGGAAGGGAACGCTCCGGCCGTTGGCCAGCCCCACATACGCCATGGCGCTCAGGCCGTCGTCCAGCAGGGCATAATGGGCGTTCAGGAAAAATACGGACATGGACTGTTGTATGCCTGCGGGAACCGGCCGGCCTGCCCGGATCAGGTTCCGGTCGAGGGCCACTTTCAGCGTGCCGTGGCGGTGCGCCATGCTCCCGTCCACCGTCAGATCATATGCAAAGGCCATGTCGGCGGTTTCCTTTGCTTTCAGGTGGAAGGCGTTGTCCTGGGCGTCTCCCGTGAACCAGCCGCTGACTTCTATGCCGGAGGTCCTGGTTAGCTCGCCCGATTGGGTACTTTCAGACAGCGACCCGGTCAGGTCGAATCTCTCGTTTCCCTGGGTCAGGGCAAAGGAGGCCTCATACATCCTGCCCGCGTTGCCAAAGTGTCCCTCCAGGGTAAGGGCCCTGTCCTCCTGCGCAAGGACCAGGGCTGCTTCCAGATCCTCGGTATCCTCCGCCAGAAGCTCTTCCCTGATCTGCGGCCACGCGGCTTTCAGCTGTGCATATTCGGGCAGCTCCTGCTTAAGGTACGGACCGATCAGCCCCACCAGTTTTTCGTACGTTCCTTCAAACTGGTCCTGTTCAAAAACAGCGTCCCCAAAGTCCGCCAGTCGTTTGACAACGGTGCTGAGCGGCGCCTGGTAGGCGATGCGGAAGGAAGGCTCCTGAACGATCGATGTGTCCGGCAG
Source organism: Christensenella sp. UBA4379 (assembly GCA_002391225.1). GTDB lineage: Bacteria > Bacillota > Clostridia > Christensenellales > Aristaeellaceae > UBA4246. The sequence continues at coordinate 53,820 of DGRV01000101.1, read as the reverse complement.
GATGACTTTTTCCAGAAAGAGCTGAAGCAGAGCTTGGATGTTCTCCATTTCGGGCGACAGTCCGGAAAGGGCGGCCTGCACTGTCCCGGCCAGGGCGCGTACCTCCTCAAAGCGGAGGACGGCGGTATTTCCGTTCAGCGAAGCGGCGATCTCTTCCTCGGAAAGCTGGGCCTGCAATGCAAGGCCCTCTGCGGAGATGGACAGGTCTGTCACCCCATCCTGGCCTTTCAGTTTGCCGGAAAACACGTTCCGGCCTTCGTAGTCTGCGCTCAGCGTCAGCATGTCCCTGGACAGGTCCACGCTTTGAAGCAGCGCAAGCAGACCGCTTAAGAACCTTTGCTCCTTCGCCACTTCCTCCGCTACCGAAACGCCGCTCAGCAGCAGACAGAAAACCAGAAAAATCGCGGCCAGCCTTTTCATGCGGATTCCTCCTTTTCAATTTGGATGGGTCATTTTTTGTTCTTTTCTTCATTATACAGAAGATCACGCAAAAATGCAATCAGGAAATGAAAACAGCGCCGTTTCGGCGCTGTAGGGAAGTCCCTTTGGATGCTGTTTTACAGATGGTTCCGGTTGATTCCCCGGACGAAGTCCCCAGATTCCGCCTGGAAAGAGCAGGGCACGCGCACCTGCTTTCCGGCGACGGAAGCGCTTTCCATGTTTTCCCCGGTTTCCGCGTCGCGGATTTCCTGAATGGTCAGCGGGTGAACGCCGCCCGGCGTCAGCACCTCGACCCGGTCGCCCGGGAAGAAACGGTTTTTGACGGTCAGCGTCATCCAGCCGCCGGAGCAGGATTCGATATCGGCGGTGTATTCCATCGTCTGGGTGACGGGGCCGGCTCCGCCCTCCGGGGCGGGACGGCCAAAGTAAAAGCCGGTGTTGTAAGCCCGGTGGCTGACCTTTTCAAGTTCGTCGTTCAGGGACGGGAGGGCAGCGCGGTAGGCTTCTTCGCCCTGCGCATTCAGCAGGTCCAGCGCCCGGCGGTACACGGAGACCACGGAGGCCACGTAGATCGGGGTCTTCATCCGGCCCTCGATTTTGAGCGAGCAGACGCCCGCCCGGGAAAGCTCCGGTAGATGGGCGATCATGTTGAGATCGTAGGAGGAAAAGAAGCTGGTGCCGCGCTCGTCCTCGATAACGTCGATGATTTCACCGGGACGCTTTTCCTCCACCAGGTGGTACAGCCACCGGCAGGGCTGGGCGCAGGCGCCCCGGTTGGCGCTCCGCCCCGTCATATGGTCGGAGAGCATGCACCGCCCGGAATAGGACATGCACATGGCCCCGTGGACGAAGGCTTCCAGCTCGACGTCTTTGGGCAGGCCCGCCCGGATCCTTTGGATGCGCTCCAGGGACAGCTCCCGGGCCAGCACGATGCGCCTGGCGCCCAGCTCCGCCCAGTGCAGGGCCCCGGCCAGGTTCATCACGTTGGCCTGGGTGCTGACGTGCATGGGGAGGGCCGGGGCTGCCTTCCGGATCACGGAAAAGGCCCCGATGTCCGCCACCAGGGCCCCGTCGACGCCCAGGGCGCAGGCTCTCCGCGCCGTTTCGGCCATCCCCTGAAGATCCTCGTCAAAGGGCAGCAGGTTCAGCGTCAGGTAAAACCTAGCTCCCCGCTCATGGGTCAGGGCCAGGGCCTCTTCCAGCTCTTCCCAGGTAAAGTTGTCCGCCGAAGCCCGGAGGCTGTAGCTTTTGAGCCCCCCGTATACGGCGTCCGCCCCAAAGCGCAGGGCGGCCTTCAGATGCTTCATCCCCCCTGCCGGGGCCAGAAGTTCCATATTATTCGTTTTCATGATGACCTTGTAAATCAAATGAGATGTGTGACTGTTTTTTCTGACCGAAATTCCAAAGTCCGGCGAGGCATCGCCGGATGGACGAAGTCCACCCGAAGGGCGTGGGATGGAGGACAGAAAAAACGAAGAGGGGAGTCCAGAGGGGGAACCCCCTCTGGCATATTCCGCAGCAGCGACATGCGCGGTGCGAGGATGCTTCTGCGTCAGCAGAAGCTACCTTACATCTTTGCCGCCCGGGAGGAACGAAGTTCCGACAGGCAAAGATGCCGGGGGGTTCCGCAGGGGGGTCGTCAGACCCCACTGCGTTGCTTCTGGTCGTAAGCTTCCCACAGCGGCCGGTACAGGCGGACGGCCTGCTGATGCTCCTCGTAGGTGCGGCTGAACTGGAGCTGGCCGGACTCGGGCTCTTTGGTGCAGAAGTAGAGGTATTCCTGCCCGGCCTTCATGAAGCTCTCCTCCGGTTCCAGGGCCGCGTGGATCGCGGCTGGGGAGGGGCAGCAGATGGGGCCCGCGGGCAGGCCGCGGTTCTGATAGGTGTTGTAGGGGGAGGCGACGGCCGTGTCGCTCTCGGTCAGGGCCAGGCGGGTGACGCCGGTGACGTACTTGACGGTGGCGTCGCTGCTCAGGGTCATGCCCGCTTTGAGGCGGTTGTAGAAAACAGCGGCGACCTTAGCAAAGTCCTCCGCGCCGGCCTCCTTTTCCACCATTGAAGCCAGGATCACGATGTCGTCCATCGTCAGCTGGAGGCGGAGCTTTCCGTTCAGGGCTTCCAGGCGGTCAAAGTCCCCGTCCGAAAAGACCGAGCCGGTCTGGGAGAGGAGCTTGCGGATCACGTCGTCCGCGCTGGCGGAGGTATAGATTTCATAGGAGTCCGGGGCCAGGTAGCCCTCCAGGGCGTAGCGGCGGGCCTGGGCCTTCCCGGCGGACAGGATGTCCTGTATATAGTAGTAGCTGGCGTAGCGGGTGCCGTCCCGGCAAAGGGAGAGAAAGTCCTCCTCGGAGGCGATGACGCCCTCCTTCTGCAGATAGGCGGCGATGTTTTCCACCGTCCAGCCCGGGATCACCGTGATCCAGCGGACCAGGGGCTTTCCGTCGCCCGTGGTCAGGGTGTCCAGGATCGTCTGCATGTCCATCGACCGGTTCAGCAGATAGTCCCCGGCCTGGATTTTCTGGCTGTAGCCGAGCAGGTCCGCGTAATAGCGGAACACGGAGTGGTTGGCGATCAGGCCGGCGGCCTCCAGGTCGCCCGCCACGCGGGACAGGCTGGAACCGCTGGAGACGGTGAAGGGCACCGCTTCGCTGTTTCCGGCGTCCGCCGCGTCAAAATAGCGGTGGCGGACGGACCGCCACGCGCTGGTCAGGATGCCCAGGGCCAGCAGGCCGGCGCAGCACCAGACGAGAAACGGCCTTACCAGCTTCCACAGGGCGCTGTACCAGTAGGGGCCGAACTCCCTTTCTTTCCGGGTCTGTTCCCGGGTGATCCTCTCTTCGTCGCGCATCGGAAAACGCCTCGCTTTAGCTCAGGCTGGGCAGCTCGATGGCGATTCCCGCCGCCTTCGACAGGTCGGCGAAGATGTCGGCCAGCAGCTTTTGCACCCGCAGCTGGGCCATCAGATAAGAGCCCGTGACGGGCGTGGCGAACAGCAGCCCGCCCAGCTGCTTAAAGCGCTCCACCTCGCTGTCCTCCGCCTGACGGCCGGTGACGGCGAACATCTGCAGCTTGTTCTGCAGCCTTCCGTACTCCGTCAGGAGCTGGGCGGACAGGCTGTCGGCAAAGGCCGCGTCCTTGGCCTTCTGATATTCCTGAAACTCCGGCGTCTGCCGGATGGCTTCTTCCATGTTCTTCTGCGCTTCCTGGATGGTCATGCGCTTGCCCCTCCTTAATTTCAGGTGGATTCGAAATCCAGTATACCATACATGCCGCTAAAAAGGCAAATCGGCGGGACGATTCTTCCGTCCGGAGAGAACCGTCCCGCCAAATCAACTTGCCGTCGTTCAGCAATCTGAATAACACATTCAATTACGCATTACGCATTACGAATTACGCATTAAAAACTACAAATTCCTTATCCCAGATCCACGATCACCGGCAGAATCATCGGGTTCCGCTTCATCTTCTCATAGATAAAGCGGTGGATTTCTTCCTTGACGCGGTTCTTGATCTGCGGCCAGTCGGAGCTTTCGATGCGGCCGTAGGAGTAGATGATGGCGCGGACGATGTCGCGGGCCTGCTCGATGATGTCCTCATTCTCACGCACGTAGATGAAGCCGCGGGAGATAATGTCCGGCCCGGAAACCAGGGCGTTCTGCGTGCGGTCGTAGGCCATGGCGACGATGACCAGGCCTTCCTGCGAGAGATGCTTGCGGTCGCGCAGGACGACGTTGCCCACGTCGCCGATGCCCAGGCCGTCCACCAGCAGTTCGCCGAAGGGAACGGTTTCGCCCAGGGAGATGCCGTGCTTGCTGATCTCGATCACCTGGCCGGGCGTGGGGATGATGATGTTTTCCTGCGGGGTGCCCAGGTCCTCCGCCAGCTCGGCGTGCTGCCACAGGTGGCGGTATTCGCCGTGGATGGGGACAAAATACTTGGGCTTGACCAGGGCGTGCATGAGCTTCAGCTCTTCCTGGCATGCGTGGCCGGACACATGGACCTCGGCCATGGCGCTGTAGATGACGGTCGCCCCGCAGCGGTACAGCTGGTTGATGACGCGGGAAACATATTTTTCGTTGCCGGGAATAGGGGTCGCGGAGATGATGACCCGGTCGGAGGGCTTGATCTGGAGCTTGCGGTGTTCGGAATAGGCCATGCGGGTCAGGCCGCTCATCGGCTCTCCCTGGCTGCCGGTGGTCAGGATCAGGATCTGGTCGTCCCGGTAGTTATCCAGTTCGTCGATTTCCAGCAGGTTTTCCGGGGGGATTTTGAGCTCCCCGATTTCCAGGGCCACCTGGCTGACGTTGACCATCGACCGGCCCACGAAGCAGACCTTGCGGCCGTAGCTCATGGCGCAGTCCACCACCTGCTGGACGCGGTTGATGTTGGAGGCGAACATGGCCACGATGACGCGGCCGGTGGCGTCCCGGAACTGGTTGTTGAAGGTGGCCCCAATGTTCTTTTCGGACATGGTGACCCCCCTGCGCTCCACGTTGGTGCTCTCACACAGCAGGCAGGTGACGCCCTTTTCGCCCAGGCGGGCCAGGGTGCCCAGGTCGGTCACTTCGCCGTCTACCGGGGTAAAGTCGATCTTAAAGTCGCCCGAATGGACGATCAGGCCGCCGGGGCAGGAGATGGCCAGGGCGCAGGAGCCGCTGATAGAGTGGTTGACGTGGATGAACTCCACGGTGAACGCGCCCAGCTTCACCACGTCCCGGGGCTTCACGGTGTTCAGAACGATGCCGTTCACCCGGTGTTCGCGCAGTTTAATGTCAATCAGGGCCAGCGTCAGCTTGGTGCCGTACACGGGAGCGGGGGCCTGGGGCAGCACATAGGGCAGGGCCCCGATGTGGTCCTCATGGCCGTGGGTGATGACGTAGCCGCGGATGCGGTCTTTGTTCTCTACCAGATACGAAACGTCCGGAATGACCAGGTCGATGCCCAGCATGTCCTCCTTGGGGAAGATGGAGCCGCAGTCCACCACGATGATATCCTTGCCATACTCGATGACATAGATATTCTTGCCGATTTCCTCGACGCCGCCCAGCGGAATGATACGAATTTTGGATGCTTCCGCCATAAATAAAATCCTTTCTATCTCTGAGGTAGGTCCGAGAGGCTGAAAAGCAGTCGTCGGTTGGTCAGACGATAAGGTGATTTATATTTTATTGCTTAAAAACTCAACAAGCAATCGTCTGTCATGACCATTCATATTGATAAAAAGGACGGCACAACACCCAATTGGATTTGATTTTTAACACTGAAATTATAGCACAAATACCTCCGGATGAAAAGAGACGTTCTGGCAAAGTTTTCGGCGGTTTTATACTGTTTTTCCTGGGTTACCAGCCCAAAGGTTACATTGGCACGGCCCAGTGCGGGAAATCATACCCGGATTTTTACAACTGCGGATGGATTTTTACAACCTCGCGCGGTCCGTCTCTTCACAAACACCGGAATCTGGGATATAATCATCAGGTATTTTCCGAAAGGATTTCTGACCGATGAAAAAGTGCTTTTTCACCGCCTGTCTGCTGCTGTTGCTGATTTCTGCGGCCGCCCTGGGGGAGGCGGCGGTGTCGCCCGAAAGGGCGGCTTACGCCCTGGGGGAGGCGGTCCGCCTGACCGTCACCGGCGACCGGGCGATCAAACACTGCCGCTACACTGTTACTTTGGATGATAAGGTCCTGTTTCAGCAGAAAAGCAACGACAAACACACGGACGTGTATTATCTGCCCCGCCAGCCGGGGACGTACCGGATCGACGCGGCCGTGACCTTCGCGGACAAAAAGAAGGAAACCGCTTCCTGCGAGTTTCTGGTCACCGAGCTGGAGGCTCTGGAGGCCGCCGACGGCCTCTACAGCCAGAAGGACGGGTCCTGGCACGGGGTCAAATACGGTTCGGAACAGCTGGAAAAGTCCGGCTGCGCGATCTTCACCCTGAGCAACGCCCTGCATGCCCTGGGCCATACCGGGGAGGAGACGGAGCCGGCCGCCCTGGCCTCCCGCTACGGCTACTGCCTGATTCAGGGGGGCACCAGCAACGTGCGGCTGATCACCCAGGCGTCCCGGGATTTTGACTTTGTGACCCAGAGCGCTCTGGTCAAATCGGAGGCCGGGATCCGGGACCTGATCCGGGATGGGGCGGTCTTCACCTTCTCCATCGTGCGGGGGCACATCGCCTTTGTCTGCGAACTGAGCGGGGACGGTACGAAGGTCCGCGTCATCGATTCCGCCCCCAGCGCCACGATGGAGCGGATCAAAAAATCCTCCCTCTACCGGCTGGACGAAGCGGGGAATTTCACCGAAGTGGAGGACCTGAGCGAGTTCCCGGAGGGAAAATATTACTTTGAAACCGGGCAGTACGGGGGCCTGACCTACTGGCTGGACCTGAGCTATGTGGCCAAGCGCGGCGTCCGGATCATCCAGCCCGGCTGGCTGAAGGTGAAAACCGACAGCGGGGAAGAGGATGCGGAGCTGGTCGCCTTTGGGACGGTGGAATCCGCCGTCCAGGTGAACGGGGAAACAAAGGTCCTGCCCACGGGCAGCCTGATCTGGAAGGCTGAAACCGAAGCGCCCGCAGCGGTCTATGTGGTCAGCAAAAAGACCGCCCTGCTGCTGGACTCCGGCGGAACCCAGATCGACCGGGTGCCCCGGGGCGCCCTGCTGCCGCTGATCGCCCAGGAGGAGGAACGCTTCTGCGTCCGCTTTGAGGGCAGGCTCGGCTTTTTAAGTCTGGAGGACGGGGAGGCTGTTTCCATCCCCCCGCAGGAGGCCAAGGAGGGAACGGTACACATCAACGGCACCGTCAGCGGCAAATCGAACGTCGGCTTCCGCCGCTCCCCGCTGAGCAACAGCACGCAGATCGGCTACTGGCCCACAGGCACGAAGGTCTGGGTGCTGGAGGAAGAGGACGGCTTCCTCCTGGCCGAGGCGGAGGGCAAACGCGGCTGGATTCTGCCCAAGAATGTGCAGATGGAATGAATTGTTACAGTTCGGCCCAAAAAATCCAGTTGACGAGGTTAGAGGAAAGCGTTATAATAATTGCACGGTCGCCATCCGCTGTGGCAAACAGCGATGTCCAGGCGAGAGTGGCGAAGGGAGGGAAAAAAGTTGTCTGAAATCCGTGTGAAGGAAAACGAGTCTCTGGAAAGCGCACTGAAGCGTTTTAAGCGCTCCAGCTCCGGCGTTCTGGCAGAGGTCCGCAAGCGCGAACATTATGAGAAGCCCAGTGTAAAGCGCAAGAAGAAGGCTGAGGCTGCGCGGAAGCGTAAGTACTGAGCCTGATGCCGGTGTTACCGGCCGCACCCGTCTCCGGTGTCCGGAGACGGGTATTATATTTCCTGCTCAGTCTTTGACTGAGCAGGAAACGCAGGGGGGTCTTGCGACCCCCCTGCGGAACCCCCCGACGGATTTGCCTCTCGGACCTTCGCCTTCCAGGGCCTGCCGGCCCGTTCTCGCTGAAAACAGGCCACTGGCCTGTTTTCCGGGCGCTGCGAACCCCGGGCGGCAAATCCGCAAGGAATGTATTTTTGCTTCGCAGAAGTGGAGAAGTCTTCTCTTCCTAACGATTATTCTGCTGCGCAAAAATACTCCTCGCACCGGCGAAGCCGGTGCTGCGGATTGTAATCAGGGGGAATCCCCCTGATAACCCCCTTCTTTGAAAAAGAAGGGGGAGTATAGGAGATTCTGGAATGAGGCAGAAAACGCTGATTCTTTTGATATTGCTGCTGGCGCTGGTTGGCGGGGCGGCGCTGGCGGAGACGGCGGCGGATCTGACGGAGGAGTGCAAGCTGTCGGCTACGGTGGACAGTGAGCACCGTGAGCGGATCCGGGACGGCCAGTACGAATGGTACTGGACCGGCACGGGCGGATCCCTGACCATTACCCTGCCCAAGGGGAAGGCTTGTCAGGGAATTTCCCTTTCCTTCTTCCGCCAGACGGTGCCGCTGTATATTTCCGTGCAGGAGCCTACGGGCGTATGGCGGGAGGCAGCGGCTTACAGCGATCCCTTCCGCAACGCCTATATCCCCGTGTACGCGGAAACGGCGGTGAACATCCGCCCCCAGAACCAGGAGGACGTGCTGAAGCTCAGCGCCCTGACCGTCTGGGGGGAAGGGGAGCTGCCCGATTCCGTCCAGCGCTGGACCGCCTGGGAGGAGGGCGAGGAGGCCGACCTCATGCTGGTGGTCTGCCACCCGGATGACGATCTGATCTGGTTCGGCGGCCTGATCCCCTATTACGCCGGCCAGCTGCATAAAAAGGTGCTGGTCGCCTACGCGGTCGGCCAGTATTCCGCCCGGCGCGTCAACGAGCTGCTGGACGGCCTTTGGACCTGCGGGGTCCGCCTCTATCCGGAGCTGGGGACCTTTGACGACCTGAACGGCTTTGGGGAGCGGGTCGTGCTGCGGCGCTGGGGCAAGGAAGCCGCGGACGCCTGGTGTACCGGCCTTTTGCGCCGCTACCGCCCGAAGGTGACGGTGACCCACGCCGCCAACGGGGAGTCCGGCCACGTGCAGCACGTCGTGCTGCATAAGGCGGTCGTCGCGGCCGTCACCGAATGGAGCGCCGATCCGGAAAGAGATCCCGCCTCCGCCGAGCGTTACGGCGTGTATACCCCGCTCAAGTTTTATGTCCACCAGCACAAGAAAAACCAGATCTTCCTGGACTGGACCCAGCCCCTTTCCGCCTTTTCGGGCAAAACCGGGCAGGAAGTGGCCGCCGAAGCCTTCCGCAGGCACATTTCCCAGATCCGCTCCGGCTACAAGATCTACGTCTCCGGCCCCAACGACTCCCGCTATTTCGGCCTGTACAGCACCGCCGTCGGCCCGGACGAAGCCTGCAACGACATGTTTGAACACCTCGAAGGACAGAGTGAAGAGTTTCCGCTCGCTATGCTCGCAGAGTGAAAAGTTTCCGCTCCCTTTGGTCGCAGAGTGAAGAGTGGAGATCAATTTAGTCTTATCCTCTTCATGACTTTTCACCTCCTCCCTCCTACTTCCTACTTCCTACCTCACTATTAACTCTCCACTCTCCACTCTTCACTCTCCACTCTGACATAAAGGTGGTTTTTTAGATGCAGCAGCAGACGAAGCCGCCGCTTGGGCGGGTCCTTTGGGATTATGCGGTGTTATTGATGATGGCCGTGGTGATGGCGCTGAACTATTACCTGCTGATCCTGTCCAACGCCTTCGCTCCGTCGGGGCTCAACGGCATCGCCACGATGCTGCAGTACGTCTTTCATTTCAGCATCGGTTATTTTTCCCTGATCGTGAACATCCCGCTGGCCATCCTCTGCGCGCTGATGGCGGACAGGCGGTTTGCCCTCAGGACCCTGGTGTTTTCCCTGGTCTTTTCCGGCGTGCTCCTGCTTTTCCAGAACAAGGTGATCGACCTGTCCAAGTTTGTCTATCAGACCCCGGACGGAAAGAGCACCCTGCTGGCGCCGGTCATTTCCGGCGCGATCAACGGCTTCCTCTACGGCATGACCATCCGGCACGGGGCCAGCACGGGCGGCACGGACTTTATCGCCGAGATCATTCACCACAAAAAACCGGCCTACAGCCTGACCCACGTCGTTCTGATCATGAACTGCGTGGTGGCCGGCATCAGCTACTTTGTGTATGATTACAACATCGAGCCGGTGGCCCTGTGCATCATCTACTCCCTGCTGACGACCAGCGTTTCCGACTGGATCCTGCAGGGCAGCAAGGCCGCTGTCCGGGTGGAGATGATCACCGCCCACCCGGAGGAAATCACCCAGGCCATCATCACTGAGCTCCATCACAGCGCCACCATCCTTCAGGCGGTGGGCGGCTATTCCCACCAGCAGAAGACCCTGCTGGTCTGCGTCATCAACCGCCACCAGGTGACCAAGATGACGGAAATCATCAGCGCCTTCCCGGATACCTTCGCGGTGGTCTCCAACGTCAGCGAGACCCTGGGAAATTTCAAGAGGATCAGGAACTGATCTTCGCACCATCTGCAAACCCCCTGTTTTTTCCGGAAGCAGGGGGTTTGAATGATTTAAAGTCCAATGACTCAAAATTCGTGCGTGAACCCTGCCGAACTGCATTTTCCCATTGCAAGTCTGTCTGTTTTGTGGCAAAATATATGGACAGAGGAATACGAAGATCACAGCCCTGTTCAGGGAAAGCAGCATGTTTTCGGCCGCGGCGGGTTCTCCGGTATCCGGGAAAGTCCGCTCATCCGGTTTTCCGCAGCGCCGGATCCTGTATATCCCTGCCAACGGACAAATTGAAATCAAAAGGATGGAGGTCCAAAGTATGTCAGGATTTGTCACCGCACTGATCAAACAGCGCAGAGAGGCCAAAAAAGCCGAGCCCGACACCAACGGAAGATTCAGGGAGATTCTGGGCATCCTGCGGAAGTACGATTACAAGGACGGGATCACACCAGAAATCACGGTGCAGATCCTGCAGGACCTGGGGCCCACTTTTGTCAAGATCGGCCAGATCGCCTCCCAGCAGGCAGATCATCTTCCCCGCGAATACTGCGACGCCCTGGCGTCCCTGCGTTCGCGGGTGGCGCCGATGGATATCGCCACCGTCCGCAGCCAGATTGAAAAGTATCTGAATAAGCCCCTGGAGGAGCTCTTTGCCTCCTTTGACGAGACTCCTCTGGGCTCCGCTTCCATCGCCCAGGTGCACCGGGCTGCGCTTCCCGACGGGACTGTCGTGGCCGTCAAGGTCCGCCGCCCCGGCATCGTGGATACAGTGGCAAGGGACTTTGCCCTCATCGAAAAGATCCTGAACAAATTCCCCAAGGCGGGTTCCGGCGGACTGGACATCAAAGGGTTTATTCTGGAATTGGAAAAGACCTCCAAAACGGAACTGGACCTGACCAACGAAGCCAACAACCTGGACCGTTTCTGGAAAAACAACAGCGGGCGGGCGCAGGTGGAAAGCCCCAAATGCTACCGCAGCCATACCTGTGAGGCCGTCCTCACCGAGAGCTTCGTTTCCGGCACCGAGGTCAGCGATACCGCCTTCCTGGATACCCTGAGCGCAGAGGAGCGGGAGCGCCTGGCTGCGCTGGTCGCGGACAACTTTGCCTCCCAGGTGCTCACGGACGGGTTCTATCACGCGGATCCCCACTCGGGGAACGTGCTGATCAAAGACATCCCTCATGACGCCGGAAAGGAAGAAAGCGCCCAGGAGGAAAGCGCCCGGGAGGAAAGCGCCCGGGAGGAAAGCGAAGACCGGCTGACGCCCCTGCCGGAGCACAGCATCGAATGGATCGACTTCGGCATGATGGGCACCCTGAATTCCAAGCAGCGGCAGAACCTCATCGATATCGTCAGGAGCGTCATCACGCATGACGCCTATGGGCTGAAGCGGACGGTGATGCAGATCGCGCAGCCCCAGGGGGATATCGATCACGGGGCGATGCTGACCATGTGCGAGGGCATGTGCGGCCAGTTTTCCGGGACGGACTTCGGCGACTTTGACCTGGGAGACCTGATGAGCTCCATTCTGGGCGGCCTTCAGGAGGAAAGCTACAAGGTCGACCCGTTCCTGACCAACCTGGCCCGGGGCATCGTCGCGGCGGAAGGAACGGTGAAAACCCTCAGCCCGGACGTAAACATCCTCAACTACTTCATGTCCAAGGTGGACACCGGTGCCCCCGTTGACCTGAACCTTGATGACCCTGAGAAAATGAATCCGGAGATCACCATGGGGCTCCTCCGGATGGCGCAGGGCCTCACAGAATCCTCCGTCAAGACCGCCGAGGCGCTGGACATGCTGGAAAAAGGCCAGCTCAAGGTCCGGATGGACTTCGCCTTTGAGGATAATGCATTAAAGAATATCAAGCGCCTGATCCGGTATATCATCGAAGGCCTCTTTGTCGTGGCGCTGTTCATCGGATCCACCCTGCTGTGCACCGCCACACCCCTTGAGGGCTCCGGAACATTCGATGCCATTGCGCTGCGGACCATCGGCGTCACCGGCTATTTCGTCTGCCTGTACGCCGGCTTCTACATCATACGAAAAATGAAAAAGGATGAATAAACCCAGGCCGGGACTGGCCCCCCGGGCAGGAACGCTGCCGGGCCATCCCGGCGGCCGCTGAATATACTCTGGCCCCGCTGATGCTGAATCAGCGGGGCCAGAGGTGTTTTATGGGGTTTTATTCCGGCAAAGGCTGAATGTTCAGACCGGCGCTGCCCCTTTCGGGCATGATACGGGCGGCATTTCCTTTATTTTTTGCCCATGATGCCGCCGACCATATTCATCACAGCTTCGAGGGGGTTTTTTTGGGCGCTGTCCCCCTGGCTGCCCGCCAGCTTCGTCAGAATCCCCACCAGCTTCAGGGCACCGTCACCGCCCTGAATACCCAGCAGTTTCAGGACGGCCGCCATGAGCTTCTGGCTGACGTCGCCGCCTTCGGACTGCTGGCCGCCGCTCAGCATCCCAGACAGCGTGAGCAGCAGATCGGTGCCGGAAACTTTTCCTTCCTTCAGGGCGGATATCGCCGCGTTCTGCGTGGCGGTGTCCGCGGACTGGAAGAGCTGCACCACTTCTTTTTCTTCTTCCGTCATTTCAGCGGGCTCTTCCGCAGCTTCAGGCACAGCTCTGCATTCACAGGGTGTTTCTGAAGCTTCGGGCGCAGCCTGGCATTCACAGGGCGCGGCCTCGCCCGTCAGGGCTTCGGGCGCAACCTCCAGCGCGGCGGCGAGGGCCTGCAGCTGCTCCGGGCTCAGTTCTTTCTCGCCGCGTTCCGCCTTGCTGAGGACGGAGGCTGAGATTCCTTCCGTCTTGGCGGCAAGCGCCGCCTGGGACAGTCCGGCCTTCTGCCGGGTTTCCCGGATCCTTGCTCCGACTTCCTTGGACATTTGTGTTTCCTCCTTAATCAATATTTGCTTTCTGTTTCGTACCGCAGAATTACAGTTTCAGGGAGAGTTTTTCAAATTGGGGCATCGACAGTGTGTCGATCCGCCATTCCTTGTCCTGCTTGATCATGGTCAGCTCCATTTTGCCTTCCACGCTCTCTTTGTACTTGAAGCCGAGGATCACTTTCGTGCTGGCCGAGCCTTTCAGGATATCCAGTACCTCCCATTCGATTTCGGAAATGTGCCTGACCAGGTGGATCATCGCCGCGGACGTATCCTCACCGGATTGCTGGGAACCCGCCGAAGACAGCGCCGCCAGGTCAGACAGCAGTCCGACGCCATTTGCAATACTCTGGACCATTTCGACCTTTTTGAGCGCGTTGGATGTCAGGTACGGCTTCAGCCCGTCCAGACCGTCCTTCTGCAGATCGTCGATCGCGCACTTGAGTACATATTCGGGGCTGATCCGTTTGATGATGCCGATGGCCACGGTGCTGTTCCTCCTTATACCTTTTGATAACAGTTTGACATTTGCCTCAATTTATGATATAAAACGATTATACTGACAATTTGTCGGGAAAGCAACAAACAGTTTTTAATAAAACGTCCTCAAAACAACATTTCGGCGTGATATGTCCGGAAAGGAGAGGCCGTGTCAGAACATCATGAGAGTCGGCGGGTTCAGATGACCAGACGCCTGCTGAAGGAAGCCTTGCTGGAGCTCCTGGAAGATACGGAACTGGCCCGCATTTCGGTAACGGTTCTCTGCCAGAAGGCGGATGTGCACCGTTCCACGTTTTATCAGTACTATACGGATCCGTCGGCCCTGCTGCAGGAAATCGAAACGGATTTTCTCCGGATGATCCCGGTGCCGCCGGAGGTGCTGGATCCCAATAACCAAAAGAGACTGCTTTCGACGACGGCCGCTTTCTTTGATATCGTCCGGGAACACCGCAAATCGATCCGTATCCTTTTCAGCAAGACTGCCGGGAATGATTTTGCGGCCCGGCTGGTCGCGTTTTTATGCGATGGGTATATCCCTTTCCCGGAGGGGGACGACGGGATGTCCGACCATTTCAAACGGCTGTATGTCGCCAACGGTACGGTCGGCATGATGCGTGAATGGATCAGCGCGGACTGCCCCATCGACAGTCAGCAGCTGGCCGGGATGATGTATTCCTTTTCAAGGAAAGTACTCTCGTGATCAGGCTGCCCCGCACAGGGGAGGACCATGTAAAACCATGACAGAAGGAGAGAAACAGAGAATGATTGACGACATTGGGGCCTGGCTCAAAAAGGCAAGGACAGACGCAGGAATGACACAGACCGCTCTGGCCGGTATGCTGGACGGCATCACCGCGGCGGACATCAGCAAGGCGGAGCGCGGCCTGACGCAGCTGCTGCCTGAGCAGCTGAAAGCGATCACGGAGGCGATCGGCATCGCCCCCGAAGCCCCGGCGGAAGAAACGGCGCAGGAGCCGGCCCCGCAGCCCTCAGCCCCGGCCGCCGATGCAGCCGGATTGCTGGAGCTTTACCGGAAAGCGGATCCCGGAACGCGCGATGCTGTGCTTGCGCTGCTGAAAGGCGAAATGAACTATAAACCCATCCTGACGTCCGTCATCAGCAGCCTGATAAAAAACCTGACCCTCAGCGGCGGCCCGATCGCCGGCATCCTGAACAACGTAAGAGGGCTCTTTGATCCCGGTAGCAGCGGCGCCGATAACCCCCTGGTCACCATCCTGAACGGCGTGACAGGCATCGTAAGCGGCGTGATGAGCATGAAAGCGAACTTTGACAGGGAAAAAGCGGAAAAGGCTGCCGGTAAACCGGCTGAAGCCAAGGAATGCGCCGAACCGGCTGACACGGGCAAAAAGGCCGCTCCCGCCGCCGGCGAAAAGACCGTTTCCGGCCCGCTTCTGGGGTTCACCTTTTCCTACGCCGTGGTGATCTACCTGCTGCTGCTCAGCTTCTACTTCTGGCTCTGGCGGACGGACATCACCCCGCAGCAGGAGCCGGACAAATGATCAGACGGGCCGGATGACCTGCCATCTGAGACGTGCGCCGGAAATGCGTCCGCGGGAACGATGGCCGGTCACAGCCGGCCCGTTTGCCATCATACGGCTTGCTTTGGGAAGAAATTTGGGCAAATTCCGACATTTCCGGGATAATTGTACATTGAAAATGCATAAGCAAGATGGTATGATGGATGCACAGTTTGATTGAACCCATCTCGGTATTTGAGGAGGAGGATGATGATGGCGCTGACATTCGACAGTCCGGTCAAGGAGCTGGCCAAAAACCCGGAAGCCGTTGAGATCTGCAAAAAGTACGGCATGGACCTGAAGGATCCGCGGATCATGATCGTAAGCGGCTGGAGCGCAAGGAAGCTTGCCGCGCTCCCGGGTACGGGCATGAACGCAGAGCAGGCCAAAGCGCTCGAGGAAGAACTGCTCGCGGCAAATCTTCAGGGATAAGTGTCACGAGGCGGACCCTCCGTTCAGATTCAGCCGGACAGCGGAACATGCCGGATGAAACGGCTGCCGCTTCGTTCGGCAGAGGCCTGCCGCGGTAAAAAAGCCGAACCGAAAATACCGGAAAGAACGATGAAAGGCGTCCTTCCCGGTGTTTTCTTATTGGAGGATGAAATCGGAACGGCGGCTTTTTCCGGCGGCTCAGCCAATGCCTGCCGCCTTCATGGGAAAACACCGGAAAAAACCCGCCGCTTCTCCTGCGGCGGGACTTTGCCGATGGCCCTGGAATCCGGAACTGATCCTGTTTATTCTCTGTTCTTTCGGCCGAACTGCCTTGTGAAACCAGTTTGCAGCGCCTATAATGATAACGTCCGGAAGGACGCTTTCTTTTTTCTGTCCAGTCATCCGCAATCAGCCGAAAGGATATGGAGCATGCCGAATTATTCGATCCCGTCAGAGGTTTTTATCCGCGCCGCGGAGCAGTTTCCCACGCCCTTCCATCTGTATGACGAAGCGGGGATACGAAAGACGGCGCGGGCGGTCCGTCAGGCCTTTTCCTGGTGCCCGGACTATATGGAGTACTACGCCGTCAAGGCTCTGCCCAACCCGCAGATCCTGAAGATCCTGAAGGAAGAGGGCTGCGGGCTGGATTGCTCGTCGGAGACGGAGCTGCTGCTGGCCCAGCGATGCGGCTTTTCCGGCGAACAGATCATGTTCAGCGCCAACGCCATGCCGCCCCGCGAGTTCGACCTGGCCAGGAGCCTCGGCGCTTACGTCAACCTGGACGACGTGAGCGACATCGACCTGCTCAAAGAGCACGGCGGGATCCCGGAAACGGTCTGCATCCGTTATAACACCGGCGGCAGCTTTTCCATGCACGGCAACCAGATCATGGGCAGCCCAGGCGACGCCAAATACGGCTGGACGACCGATCAGCTGGTGCCGGGCCTTCAAAAGCTCAAGGCCCTGGGGGTGCGCCGCTTCGGCATTCACGCCTTCCTGGCCAGCAACATGACCGACCCGGATTATTACCCGGCCCTCTCCGGCATCCTGATGTCGACCGCGGCGGAGCTGGAAAAGAGCGCGGGCCTGCCCTGCGCCTTCATCAACCTCTCCGGCGGGATCGGGATTCCCTACCGGCCCGAGGTTCCCCCGGTGGACATTTCTTACGTGGGGAACGGGGTCCGCAGGGAGTATGAAAAGGTGTTCGGCGCCCCGCAGGCGGGGAAGCCCGGTATCAAGACGGAGCTGGGCCGCTATATGACAGGCCCCCACGGCTTCGTCGTGACCCATGCCGTGCATGAAAAAAACACCTACAAGCACTATATCGGGGTGGACGCCTGCGCCGTGCAGCTGATCCGCCCGGCGATGTACGGGGCCTATCACGAGATCTCCGTCGTGGGCAAGGAAAACGCCCCCAAGACCCATCTGTACGACATCACCGGGTGCCTGTGTGAAAACAACGACAAGTTCGCCATCGACCGGATGCTCCCGGAAATTCATGTGGGCGACCTGCTGGTGATCCACGACGCCGGGGCCCACGCCTTCGCCATGGGCTACCAGTACAACGGCCGCCTGCGCACCGCGGAGGTCCTCCGCCAGGAGGACGGAACCTTCCGCCTGATCCGCCGGGCGGAAACGCCGGAGGACTATTTTTCTACTCTTATTTGGTAAAATAACTCGATGGGGGGACACGTCCCCCCATCGGGGCCCCCCTCGGATTTGCCTCTCGGACCTTCTCCAGGGCCTACCGGCCCGTTCTCGCTGAAAACAGGCCACTGGCCTGTTTTCCGGGCGCTGCGAACCCCAGGCGGAAAATCCGTAAGGAAAGTATTTTTGCTCCCGCATCACAGGCGATGCTCCGCAAAAATTCCTGCCCAGGGCTTACCGGCCCGTTCTTCGCTGAAATTGAGCCACTGGCTCAATTTCCGGGCGCTCAGAACCCCGCACCGCGCATGTCGCTGCTGCGGATTATACTTGGAGGGACTGCGGTCCCTCCAAACCTCCCTAAGGATATTGGATTCCATATTATTAACGGTAAAAGATACTCTAAATTGTTCATAAAAGTGGGGCTGCTGCAGGTTTTCTGCAGCAGCCCCGGTTGGTGTGTGAAAAGGTTTTTTACTTGAGGTAGGAGGCGGTCAGGTCGAAGTAGCCGACTTCAACCTCGTCGTCGTCCTGGTGCAGGACGATCAGGACCGTGCCTTTCAGGAAGGCGTCGGTGTGCTTGCCCAGCTTGGCGTCGTCGTCCAGCAGGTAGATGCCTTTGCCCAGGGTGGTCAGGTCCAGGGCGGAGGCTTTGCCGTAGGTTTCGGTCAGAGCGCTCTTCACTTCGTCGTAGGACGGGCTATGGTCGTCTTCATACTCGATCAGGGCGGCGACCAGCTTGCCTTCCAGGAAGTAGTATTCCAGTTTCGCCTCGTGGCCGTTATCCTGGGCGCGCTTGATCTTGAGTTCGTCCAGCTGGACGCCTTTGAAATGCTCGCGGTCCTGTTTGGCGGAAACGTTTCCTTCAGCGGCCAGCACTTCGCTTTCGCTCATGCCGAAGGAAACGCCGTTGCGGAAGGTGAGGGAGGCAGCCGTGTCCTCCGCCAGCGCAGCCGCGGAACAGAGAAGGCAGAGGACGGTCAGCAGGGTGAAGAGTTTTTTCATGTCGGTTTCTCCTTTTTGGTTTTATCATTTTGAGTTGCTTGAGTTTCAGAGATCTGGTACTCGCTTCTTGATACGCGGCGTTTGCACGCTCCGGCTGTGAAAAGAGAACTTTTTGCATCATGGCCCTGCTTTTTGATGATACAAATTGGTCTTTTTTCCTTGAAGAAATGGGAAAGCGGGGGTACAATAAGGGGGAGCCAAAGAAGAAAGCCATCAGCGAAGAAGGAGTCAGCCATGCCCGCCAAGAAGCCAGATCAGACCTATCAGAACGAAAAAAAGGTGCAGACCAACCTGCGCATCCGCGAACTCCAGGGGGAGATGCCGCAGGCGGTTTCGGATTTTATCCGGTCCATGATCGGCCATTCCAGCGAACTGACGCGGCTGGGTTATCTGTATGACCTGCGGCTGTTCCTGCGCTACCTGTGCCAGGAGGACGTCCGTTTCGCGGACACGCCCGTGACCCTGATCACCCCCCAGCAGCTGGGGATGCTCCAGCTGAGGGACTTTGAAAAGTACACGGAGTATCTTTCCCAGTACGTGCGGACGGATGACAGCGGCGGCGAAGTGACGGACGCCCACGGCAACCCCGTCTTCGTCACCAACAAGGAGGTCGGCATGGCGCGGAAGCTGAGCGCCATCCGCACGTTCTATAAATACATGTATACCCACGGCCTGATCAGCGAAAACGTGACGGCCAACCTGACCATGCCCAAGATCCACAAAAAGCCGGTGATCTTCCTGAACAAGGAGGAAATCGCCCGCCTCTTTGACACGGTGAACACCGGCGAGGGGCTGAGCGATCGGCAGAAGGCCTATAACGAAAACTTCCGCGTGCGGGACGTCGCCATTATCTCCCTCCTGCTGGGGACGGGCATCCGCGAAAGCGAGCTGGTCGGCCTGGACCTGCGTGACGTGAACCTCCGGGACAGGACCTTCCTGGTCACCCGCAAGGGCGGCAACGAGGCGGTGCTGCATTTTAACAGCCAGGTGCAGGAGGCGCTCAAGGATTACCTGCTGGTCCGCAAGCAGATCGAGCCCCTGCCCGGCCACGAAAACGCCTTCTTCCTCTCCTCCCAGAAAAAGCGCATCTCCACCCGCGCCCTGCAGGACCTGGTCAAAAAGTACGCCCAGGTGGCGGCCCCGCTCAAAAAGCGCCTGTCCCCCCATAAAATGCGCTCCACCTTCGCGACCAACCTGTATAAAAACACCCACGACATCTACCTGGTCTCCGAAGCACTGGGCCACGCCCAGCTGGAAACCTCCACCCGCTACACCGCCAAGGAGGACAACCTGATCCACGCGGCGGAGAATGTGGATTGGGTAGAATAAATGGCCGAGGGCTCGCAAGGGGGACTCTAACCAGGGTCTGTCGACCCGTTCTTCGGTGAAAACTGTCCACCGGACAGTTTTCCGGGCCCTCAGAACCCCCTTGCGGGAACCCCCTTCGCCTTTGCCTCTCGTCCCTGCGGGACTCCCGGGCGGCAAAGGCGCAATGAAAGAATTTTTGCTCCCGCATCGCAAGCGATGCTCCGCAAAAATTCATCCTCGCACCGCACATGTCGCTGCTGCGGATTTTATCAGGGGAGTGCCCCTGAACCCCCTCTTCAAATCTGAACAGGTTTCCGTTCTTTCGCCCTCCGGGTTCAGCCTACGGCTTCATCCGGCGAATGAATCGCCGGACTCAAGAACTCCAACCCGTTCAGATCCGCGATATTGCACTTTCAATTCTTATTCAACCCATCGGAGGATAAAGCAATTGAAATCCTTTTTCCGCATGACCTNNTTGGAGGGGCGCGGCCCCTCCAAGCCTCCCCGGGGATAAAGTCTCAGTTGTATGTTTTTTCGTTAGAATTATATTTTGAGGCTGCTACGGAATTTGTGGCAGCTGCTTTTTTTCTGTCTGTTCAGGGAAATACGGCAATTGTAACAAAAGCTGTCCTGGGCTTGACAGGAATGGTAGACATGTGTATACTAATTGACGTAGACAATTGTCAACTAAATGAATGTCCGTTGGAAAAAAGGAGGCCTTGCGTATGGCGGTTCAGGTTACTGAAGCGGAATGGAAAATTATGGAGGTGCTGTGGGATCACGCGCCGCGGACCATGACGGAGATCACCGCCGTCCTGGCCCCGGAGACCGGGTGGACCCGGCACACGGTCATCACCCTGCTTAAGCGAATGACGGAAAAGGGGAGCGTGGCCGTGGACGAAACCGGCCGCGCCAAGCTGTACACCCCCCTGATCACGCGGGAGGAAGCCTCTGCCGAGGAAACGCACAAGTTCCTCTCCCACGTTTTCAAAGGCAAGGCATCCCTCCTTGTCAGCCACCTGGTAGACGCCGGCGACCTGTCCGAAGACGACCTGCGCCAAATTCTCGGAGTACTGAACGGGAAGAAAGGGAATAGGGACTAGGCAGTAGGCGTTTAGGTAGGAGGTAGGAGGGAGTAGGTAGGAGGTATAGTGAGGAGTGAGGAGTGACCGTTCGCTGTCGCTCACTTAGTGAGGAGTTAAATAGCGAATGCGCAAATTCATCTGACCAATTTCAACTCCTCATTCCTCACTATAAACCTCCTCCCTCCTACTTCCTACCTCCTACCTATTCATAATTCCTCTTTCCCATGAAAAAGGAGGTTTCAGATGCGTTCCGCTGTTATATTCAATTTTCTCATTGAAGCCAATATCATGGCGTCCATTGCCATTGTGCTGATGATCCCGCTGAGGAAATGCTTTCGGGAGCAGCTGGGCAACGGGGCCCTGTGCTTTGGGTGGCTGCTGGTCGCCCTGCGGCTAGTGCTGCCGCTGTCGCTGGTGAACCCGCTGATCCATGAGATCCGCTCTCCCTATGCGGCGGACGAAGCCATCCGCCCGATTGCCGGGCAGATCAAGGTGCGGGTGACGGACGCCGTGAGCGACCTGTCCAACGCCTTCTGGCGCGCCGAAAACCGGGAGGCCTACAACCTGACGCGCAGCCTGTCCGACCGGATGTACAACGCTTCCCTGAGCCGGACGCTGGTCAAAATCTGGCTGGCGGGCATGGTGCTGGCGGCGGCGTGGTTCCTGTTCGTCAACATCCGCTTCCGCCTGAGGCTCCGCACCGGCCGGATCGAGCCGATCTCCGGCGACCTGCTGGACCGCTACCGCGCCATCTGCTCAGAGCGCGGGGTCCGCCCCGTTCCGGTCTATTATACCGATCCGCTGCCCAGCGCCTGCCTGGTGGGGGTTTTCCGCCCGTACATCGCCCTGCCGCTGAGCGCCTCGCCCCAGGACGCGGTCCACGTGCTGACCCACGAGGTCTGCCATCTGAAAAACAGGGATCACCTTTGGAACGTCCTGCGGCTCATCTGCTGCGCGGTGCACTGGTTCAACCCCCTGGTCTGGCTGGCCGCGTCCATGTCCCGGACGGACAGCGAGCTGCGCTGCGACGGCCGGGTCACCCAGCCCATGGACGAGGCGCAGCGGAGGGCCTACGCCGGCGTCCTGGTCCTGGCGGCCGCGAGGCGGAACGCCCCCGGCGTCGGCGTCCTGGCCACCGGGATGACCATGACCGGCAAGCGCCTCAAGACGCGGGTCACGGCGGTCATGCAGAAAAAGCCGCCCCTTCGGTGGCTGACGGTCGCCTTCGTCGTCCTTTCTTCCATTTGCCTGTTCGGCGCTTTCGCCACCTCGGAAACGAAGGAGCAGCTGGAAATGGGCGTAGGGTTGACGAACGCTATATCACGGATGACCTTCCCGGAAACCGAAAGCTCGGCAATGAAGAGCAAGCCCTTCAGTATGCGCGGGAACTTTTTGAGGGGCTACAGTCCGGGGAGCAGGGGGAACCCATCCGCGTTTCCCGCTCCGGGGAAAACTGCTGGGAAGCCTGGATCGGTCCTGAGGACGAACCTGCTGTTTTCTTTGCCTTCTTCCGGGACGATGGGGTGGTGATCACGCTTTCCCGCAACCGGGAGTTTGGCAGCTGGCGGGGCAGCGCGGGAGCCTTTTACAACAGAGAGGTCATCACCAGCTCTTTCATGGACCCTGAGGAACAGGAAAAGGTCGGACGGTGGGCCATGGGAGAAATCGAACGGCTGAACCCGGGCGCGGCCGGTATGCTGAGGGAAGCAGAGATGGAATCTGTCCGGATCTCCGGCGATGAAAAATATATCGAGCTGCACGCTGATCCCAAGGACAGCCGCTACGACCTGGGCGCGTACTTGGATTGTGTGCTGCAAGGGGACGGGAGTATCCGCCTGGTCTACCTGACCTTTGCCGGGAACGGCTGAGATGGGAAGGAGAGCAGGGATGGAGGGTTTATCGGACCGCGCCAGACTCGTTTCCGCCTGGTATGCCGCCTACTTTCCGGAGGCGGTCCGGCTGTGCAGGCTGTACCTGGGCAGTCAGGCGGACGCGGAGGATGCCGCGCAGGAAACCTTTTTAAAGCTCTGGCGGAAGCTGGATTCCATTGAAAACAGAACCGGCGCTTCCGTCCGGGCCTGGATCATGAAAACCGCCGGGAACACCTGCCGGGATCAGCTGCGGAAGCCCTTCCGCCGCTTTGAGGACCGGACGGTAAGGCCGGAAGACCTGGGCGGGGGAGAACTTCCCCCTGCCGACCGGGAGCTTCGGATCGATCTTTCCCGCCTACCGGAGGAATACCGGACGCCGGTGAAGCTGGTCTACGGTCGCGGGCTGACGGTACAGGAAACGGCGACCCGGGTCCGGGTCAGCAAGGCGACCATTTCCCGGCGTCTTCAAAAGGCGCGGGGGATCATCAGGAGGAGTATGTTATGCACAGAAGCCTGATACGCGGGATTACTTCGGTCCTGCTGGCGCTTTTGATCGTTTGGGGCTCCGGCGGGACAGGCGCTTGGGCCGAACATAGCTATGACCTGAGCGCCCTGGTCAAAAGCAGCCTGACGGAGATGTTCGGGTACACCAGGGAAGAAGCGGAGGGGTTCGTTACACAGACCCAGGCCGACGGTTCGGTCCGCTTCTGGCCGGAGGGACAGCCGGACCTGGTATACACCCTGTATGTGGACGAAGGCAGGCAGGTCGCCGCCGTATCCCCGTACGAGACAGGGTACACGCGCTCCGCCTCCGAAAAGGCGGTCCGCAGGTTCCTGCGGGCAATCCGGGAGGAGGGGCTCTTTGAGCCGTGGAATGAGGAGCACCGGCAGGCCCTGATCGCCATGCTGCGGGAGGTCTACCATCAGCCGACCAACGAGGTATATTTCGCTTTGGAAGCTGGCGGGGCCCTGCACGGACTGCTGGAGACCGTCTTCGGCCCGGACATGGGCTGGACGGACGCGGTGCGAAGCCTGTTTCAGGCACAGCTGGAAGCCTATCGTCTGACCTGGACGCCGGAACCCTTTCACGCGCCCGGCGTCCGGTGCATCACCTACCCGGCCCGGGACACCGTCGCCGTGACCACCCTGACGCTCTTTGAAGGGGAGCTGCCGGAGGAATTCCGGGACCTTTTTTCGGACCCGCGCCTGGCCGGCTGGACCTGTCACAGCGGGGCCGTCGTGGTCCACGACTGGAGCGCGGCCCAGGGCCTGATCACCCTGCCCGAAGGCCTGGGCCTGGCCGCCCTGGAAAAGGAAGGGAAGCGGGCGCTGTTTCAGCTGAACAA
The DNA here is from genome assembly GCA_002391225.1 of Christensenella sp. UBA4379. Lineage (GTDB taxonomy): Bacteria > Bacillota > Clostridia > Christensenellales > Aristaeellaceae > UBA4246. Next base: position 29,794 of record DGRV01000101.1, on the reverse strand, counting down.
GGAAAACGGCGCCTGGCGCCTCACGCCCCTTGGTGAAAACGCCCTCCCGAAGGCCGGGGACTATCGGGTCACCTGGCGCTGCGGCCGGGAGACTTTCGCGGTGGACCGCCCGCTGGAAGGCGGCGGGACGGTGAGCCTGTATGTCAGCCCCCAGGCCGGGGATTTTGGGTACTTCTGCAAAATCCGGGGCATGGAACATCTGGATCCCGCTTCGGGGGAAAAATGGTGTCTGAACGGAGCCAGCTATCAGTCCGCTTCCTGGAAGGATGAAAGGAGCGCGGACCTGAGCGAAGCGGGCGTCCCGCTGACGCTGGGCCTGGTCCCATTCGGCGAGCTCCCGTCCAGCCCGGAGGAGATCCGCCGGAAGTCATCCTCCGCCCTGCCGGAGGGCTGGACTGTCGTGTCCGGCGTTCAGCTGAGGGAAAAGACCAGCAGCCAATCCAGAAGCTTTGGAAAGCTGCTGCCGGGGGCTGTCCTGCCCGTGCTGGAGCTTCTGCCGGGCAGCGAGCACTCCTGGGTGAAGACGCGGCTCGGCTTTCTTACCGGCTACCTTTCCGCCCTTTACACGCAGGTGGAAAACAGCCACATTTTCTTGGATACTCCGCAGCCTCTGGCCGAAGCCAAAAAGGAGATCACCCTTCAAAAAGGCACCGGCTGGCTAAAACTGGGCTGGCCGGCGGAAGCTGCCGGAACCTTCCCGAAGGGCACCCGGATGCACGTATTCCTGGAGGACGGAGACTGGCTCTATGTCAGCGTCCCCCGGGAAGGATTCGGCTGGCTGCCGGACCTGGACGGGACCTTCGGCTATGTCCGAAAAGGCGAGGTCGTGATGGGCTACACCGAAAGCGCCTTGGACTGGATGGCAGAATAACGGCACAGGTTTCCAATATAAAATCACCCCCGAAGCCGGGGGTGATTTTGCGCTTAAAAAGCTGTTACTGAGCGGGAGCTTCCGTGACGGCCGGAGCGTCGGTCGCGGCAGGAGCATCCGTCACAGCGGGAGCGTCGGTCGCAGCGGGAGCGTCCGTCGCGGCGGGGGCGGTAGTCTCAGCGTCGTTGAGGGTCGTCTTCGTGAGGGCGTCCAGTTCGTTGGTCAGGTCCTGCAGGGAGGCTTCGTCCGTGGGGACGCTGGAGATCAGGCCGAAAAAGCCCAGCTCCGGCTTGCTCAGGTATTTGGTCAGCAGCGGGGCTTTGCCGGTTTCAGCGGCGCGGCGCTGCACTTCCTTGTAGAAGTCGATGGAGCCGACGGTCAGGCTGATGGCCAGAACGATGGCCAGGACGCCCGTGATGATAGCGCCGATGCCCTTGCCGTACTTGCGGGCGTTCAGGCCGATCAGGACGGCGGCCAGGCCCAGCACACCCGCGATGAAGCCGCCGATGACGCCCGCGAAGATGCACAGCAGCAGGGCGGCGATGATGCCGAGGATGCCCAGGACGATGCCCAGGACGGGATGGCCGGTTTTGTAGCTTTTTTCATTCGTGCTCATGATCAGTTTCCTCCAGATAGATGAATTTTTTCGTATTTGCAGAACGGCTGTCAGGCCGGGTGCGTTATTTGACGTCCCTGCGGTCGAAGACATGCACGCTCAGGGGCAGGAACAGGGCGGTAGTCGCCAATGAAACGAGGACGGAATCCAGCACCGGGGGCTTCAGCTGGCCTAACAGCTGGTCCGGCATATAGTCGCTGACGGAGAAGGCCTTGTTTTTAAACAGCTGGTCGAGCCCCGTGTCGATCATCATGTAGACCAGGCTCATCAACCCCAGCCCCATCAGCACGGCGATCACGGTGCCCAGGGATTTGTTCTGGAAGCTGGCGGTCACCAGCAGCAGGATGGCGCAAATGCTCTGTATCAGCAGGAGCTTCATCAGGAAGGTCACCGCCGCGTCCAGGATGTCTCCGTCCAGGAGGATCTGCTGGAACAGGACCGTGCCGATCAGGTTGCCGATGATCCCGGCCACCATAAACAGCAGATTGTGGGGGAGAATCGCCAGGTACTTGGACAGGACGGTGAACCCGCGCCGGGGCATCTGCCCGGCGATGTTCTTGATGTAGCCGTTTTCCATGTCCGCGTAAAAGAACGAGCAGGCGGACAGCAGACACAGCATGCCGTTCAGCATCAGGAAGGGATCTCTCAGGATGTCCGACATCTGCGCGGTCCCAGGAAAGGGCAGGGCTTCCGCCGACAGCATGCGGCCGACCATGCTGAGGCCCCAGGCAAGCGGCGTCTGAAGCAGGGCCAGCGCGAACGCGATCCCCAGACAGATCCAGAAGGACTTCGCCTTGCGCATGCGGTACAGGTCCATACGGAGCAGATTAGCCATGGTGCTTCCCTCCTCCCGTCACGCCCAGGTAATAATCCTCCAGGGAGATGGCGTTGAGGTAGATTTCCTTCAGATCAATCCCCGCCTGGACGATCGCTTTGGTCATGGCGGCGGTATCGTCCAGCCGTTCGCTGACGCGGATCGCTCCGTCCGGTTCGATCTCCGCCTTCGTGATGCCGAGGCCGCGGAGGGCTTGCAGGGCCTTGGCGCTGTCGCTTACGCGGATCAGGGCGAACTGGCCGCTGCGCTTGTGCAGCTCGTCCGCGCTGAACTCGTCCAGCAGGGTGCCTTCGTTGATGATGCCGTAGGTGTCCGCCACCTTGCTCAGCTCGTCCAGGATGTGGCTGGAAATCATGATCGTGATGCCCTGCTCGTCCCTGAGCTTCACCAGGGTCTTGCGGACCTCGACGATGCCCTGGGGGTCCAGCCCGTTGATGGGCTCGTCCAGGATGATGATCTTCGGATTTCCCACCAGGGCCAGGCCGATGCCCAGGCGCTGGCGCATGCCCAGGGAGAAAGCGCCGGCGGGCTTGTTCCGCTCGGTATTTTCCAGGCCGATCAGCTCCAGCAGCTGCTCCACATAACCCTTGGGCTGAATGCCCATGGCCAGGCACTTGATTTTCAGGTTCTCATAGGCGGACAGCCGGGGGTACAGGCCGGGATGCTCGATCAGCACGCCGACGTATTTGAGCATTTTTTCCATCTCGAAGCCGGTCTTCCCGAACAGGGAGTAGCTTCCTCTGGTGGGCGTGGACAGACCGCTGATCATCCGCATGATGGTGGTCTTGCCGGCCCCGTTTCGTCCGATCAGGCCGTAGATCTGCCCTTCCCGGATGTGCAGGTTCACGTCTCTGGCGGCCTCTTTCTGGCCGTACACTTTCGTGAGCCCGTTGGTTTCCAAAATGTATTCCATCAAATAACCTCTCTTTCCGGATGGAGCTGAAAGCTCCATGATTGTATACGCAGCCCCGCAACCAGATGGCAGCGGTCGGGGGCAATCATTCCGGAAACATGCGCTCCAGCCGAAGCGCACGGAGCATATTCTATCACGGATGCGGGCAAGTTGCAATCAATCAAACGTAAAAATGACATTTTTCCTTTGCTGCCAGGCTCCTTTGTCCTGCGTATCAAAAAGAGCGGGGACGATGAAGCCCTGCGAAACGATGAGAAAAAACGAAACTATTTTACTTCAGGAGGAAATGATGATGAAGAAGCTTTTATCCCTACTGGCCGCGCTGGCGCTGACCCTGGGTCTGACGGGCCTTTGCCTGGCGGAGAGCGAGGACGCAAGGCCGGCCCCGTCTCCGGATCCCTATTCCGGCATCTGGCAGTGCGACCGGGCGACGGCGGAAATTATCTGGGAAGAAGAGGGCTACCGCGTCCTGATTCAGTGGGGCAGCAGCGCCTGGGAACTCACCGAATGGGAATACAGCTGCTATTACCAGGAAGCTGACAACACGATGGTCGCCACGGACGGCAGCCGCGTCGAGCTTACCTTCAACGACGCCGGCGAACAGACCGCCTGCCGCGTCGTGTATGAGGACGGAAAGGCCCTTTTCTCCCTGGACGCGGAAGGCTGTCTGATCTGGCAGGACGGAAACGAAAACGCCGGAGAAGGCCTGCGCTTCGTCCGCACTGGGGACTACCCGGAGGTGGCGGAGGAACTTTCCGTCGGCTGAGAAAAGGTCAAAAGAGAACGCCGGGGCCGGATCGAAAGATCCGGCCCCGGCGCTGTTTTCATCAGGCTTCGTTCTGCCCGGAAAAGGTAAAGTGTTTCGGTTCTTCTGTGGGTTCTTCCACTGGCTCCTCAGTAGGCTCTTCTACGGGCTCGACGGTCGTTTCTTCCGCAGGGGCCGCTGTGGGCTCAGCCGTGGGGACGGCGGTGGGAGTGGGGGTCGGCTTCGGGGTCGGAGTGGGGACGACGGTCGGGGCGGGGGTGGGGTGGAGGAAGCTGTCCAGCCTTTCGGTCAGGGCGGTCATGGTCTTGGTGCTGACGGTGCCGTCCTGCTTGAGGCCGTTGTCCTTCTGAAACTTCTTGACGGAGGCAACGGTCAGCGGGCCGTAATAGCCGGTGGCCCAGGTGTCGGTCAGGTAGCCCAGCTTCTTGAGCGTCATCTGCACCCAGAACACGTCCTTGCCGTATCGGCCGGAGTTCAGCGTGCGGGTGAGGGAAGGAATGGTGTTGGGGTCGTACTCGCTTTCGGGGATGACGGTGTCTTCCGCGTTGCCCTTGCGGTATCTGGCGAAGGCCACCAGCTCCTTGTCGGTGGTGGAATCGTTGTGGATGTACACCTTGGTGCCGGCGCCGATGTTGTCATAGACCCATTTGGCGTCCATCGTGTGCAGGCGGATGCAGCCGTGGGAAGCCCGCTTGCCCAGGTTGTTGAAAGAAGACATGTTGGGCCGGTCCGGGTCGTAATTGGCGTAGAGGATGGAATGGAAGGCGACGTTCTCGTCGATCTTTGTCCAGTACATGGCCGTGCCGCCGCCCCAGTTGGGGAAGGTGCACCAGCGGGCTTTGCGGCCGGGCAGGGTGATCACGCCGGTGGGGCTGGGATATTTGGAGCGGCCGGTGGAGCAGATCATCACCCGCACCAGCTTGGTGTATTCGTGGTTTTCGTCGTAGGTATAGACCCGGGTCACCTGGTTGGCCACGTCCACGTCCATATAATACTGCTGCGGGGCGGGGGTGGGGGAGGGACGGGGCGTCTGGCTGGCGGTGACGACCTGGTCGTCGTTGAAGATGGCGTCCCAGGTTTCCTTGTCCACGGTGCCGGTCACCTTGAGGCCGTTGTTTTTCTGGAAGTCCTTGACGGCCTGCTGGGTGTTTTTGTAGAAGCCGGTGGTTGTCTTCTTGTAGGTGAAGTAGCCCAGCTCCATGAGCCGCTCCTGCAGCTTCTTGACGCTGGCGCTGGTGGAGCCGTAGGAGAGCTTTTTCTTGAAGGGCTCGTTCTGGGAGGTGATGCCCGGCGTGGGGGAGGGGGTCGGGGCGACCAGGATGTCCCGCTCGCTCAGGTCGGAAAAAAGCTGGGTCAGCGTTTCCACGTCGGCGACGCCGGTCACGGGGATGCTGTACAGCTGCTGGAAGATCTCCACGGATTGTTTGGTGGTCAGGCCGAAAACCCCGTCCGCCTCGTCCGAAAAGAGGGAAAGGGCCTTGAGACGCTCCTGCAGGGCAGCGACCTTCGGGCCGCTCATGCCTTCTTCCAGCACCAGGTAGCAGCCGCCAAAAATGACCTCCTGGGTTTCGATGTCCGCCACGCCGGTCTCTTCCAGGCCGTAGTTCTGCTGCAGGCGGAGCACCGCCTGTTCCGTCGCTTCGTCATAGACGCCGCTGACCGCCTCCAGGTATCCGGCGTCCGCGAGTTTCTGCTGGAGCAGGGTGACCTGCTCCCCCGCGTCCCCGGGCTGAAGGGTCTGAAAATCCATGGGGACCGCTTCTTCCGCAGACGCCAGCCCCGCGGTCAAAAGCAGGATGGACAGAAAAACGGGAAGCCATTTGATTCCGTTCCGCATGTTTGAGTTCCTCACTTTGTGAATTGTTGAAAGATACGGTATGCCTGTATCGCATACGATAGAGGGGGTGATCAGGGGGAAACATCCCCCTGATTATCATCCGCAGCGGTGGCATGTACGCCGCGAGGAGCATTTTTGCGAAGCAGAGCTTGCCCTGCGAGAGCAAAAATGCGTACCTTGCGGATTTGCCGCCCGGGAGTCCCGAAGGGACGAGAGGCAAATCCGAGGGGGTAGCGTGGGAGGGGGATGTATCCCCCTCCCAGTTCCGTTCAGGCTTCTGAACGGGCCAGCCTCTGCCCCATGATGACGCCCATCACGGAGGCCATCATCAGGCCCCGGGTCCAGCCGCTGGAATCGCCCAGGCAGAAAAGGCCTTCGATGTTGGTGGTCAGGCGCTCGTCCATTTTAACCCGGTTGGAGTAGAATTTAAGCTCCGGGGAGTACAGCAGGGTCTCGTCCGCTGCGAAGCCGGGCACCACCTGGTCCATCGCCTGCATGAAGGCGATGATGTTGGTCATGGCCCGGTAGGGCATGGCGGCGGTAATGTCCCCCGCCACGGCGTCCGGCAGAGTGGGCTGGAGGTTGGAGCGGGTCAGCTCCTTTTCCCAGGTGCGCTTGCCGGAGAGGATGTCCCCGAAGCGCTGCACCAGGATCCGCCCGTCCGCCAGCATGTTGGTCAGCTCGCCCACCTTCTGGGCGTAGGCGATCGGCTGGTTGAAGGGAAAGGTGAAGTTATGGGAGCAGAGGATGGAGACGTTGGTGTTCGCGCTCTTTAAATTCTTGTAGCTGTGCCCGTTGACGACGGCCAAATTATTGTCGTAGTTCTCCTGGGCGACGAAGCCGCCGGGGTTCTGGCAGAAGGTCCGCACCTTGTCGCGGAAGGGCGGGGGATAGCCCACCAGCTTGCTTTCGTACAGGGCCCGGTTGACCACTTCCATGACCTCGTTGCGGGTCTCCACCCGGACGCCGATGTCCACCGTGCCGGGCTGATGGGCGATGCCGTGCTCGATGCACAGCTGCTCCAGCCAGTCCGCGCCGCGCCGCCCCGTGGCGACCACCACGGTTTCCGCCCGGAGCTCGCCCAGGTTTTCCCCCTTGGCGTTTTCCAGGCAGACGCCCAGGCATCGGCCGCCCTCCAGGATGAGGTTGGAACAGGATACGCCGAAGCGGATCTCGACCCCGTGGGCCAGGAGGTACTGCTCGATATCCCCGTAGAGCCGGTGGGCCTTTTCGGTGCCCAGGTGGCGGATCGGGCAGTCCACGAGCTTGAGGCCGGCGCGGATGGCCCGCAGACGGATGTCCCGGATCTCCTCGGTTTCCTCTGCCCCTTCCACGTGCTGGTCTGCCCCGAAGTCCAGATAAATCCGGTCCGTATAGCGGATCATTTCCTGGGCGTAGTCGCGGCCGATCAGCTCCGGCAGCATGCCGCCCACGTCAGCGCTCAGGGACAGCTTGCCGTCCGAAAAAGCGCCGGCCCCGGAAAAGCCGGTGGTAATGTGGCAATAGGGCTTGCAGTTCATGCAGCGGCCTGTTTTGGCCTTGGGACAGGCGCGCTTTTCGACGGAAGCGCCCTTTTCAATCATGACAATCTGCTTGCGGCTGCCCCGGCGCAGCATCTCCAGGGCGGTAAAAATCCCCGCCGGCCCTGCGCCGACGATGATGACGTCTGTTTTCATTCAATGCCTCTTTCACCGCGGAATGGCCTTCGTTTTCACAAAGCGCCGCGGTTGATCAGGCGATGGTTTCGCCTGTTACCATTAAAAGCCTTTTGCGCCTGTTTGTCAATTGTTTTTTGCATTTTTGTTACGAAAGATTTACAACTATATTTCCAATAAATTTCAGAAAGGTATATTTCGCGGGGCTGAGAACGAGAAGGCATCCTTGCGTTCCCGCATAAACAATGTTATAATGATCCTGAGATTAGAAAAGAAGGTGATAGATGGATGGAATTGGAAATGCTGATGGACGAGGCGAAGGATATGTCGGAAGATACTCTGATGCAGGTGGTTCAATATATGCGTTTCCTCAAGTGGGAGAAACTTCAGACGCAAGCGCCTTCTTTAAGCCAGGAAAAAAAGACTGTCCGTCGCAGGCCCGGTCTGTATCAGGGATTGATTCAGATCGCGGATGATTTTGACGCGCCTTTGGCAGATATGAAGGAGTACATGTGATGCTGCTAATGGATACGCATGTGTTTCTCTGGTTCGTCAACGGAGATACAAAGCTCTCCAAAGAGATGCTGCAAGCGATCGAAACAGAAGAAAAGGTCTGGGTCAGCGTCATTTCATTTTGGGAACTGGCGATCAAAAGCAGTCTGGGAAAACTGACTTTGCCGTGCCCTGTTTCCCAACTGATGGAGGACTGCGCCAAAATGAACCTTTCCATTCTTCCAATCAAAGCGCAGCATTTGGAGCAACTGGAACATCTGCCGTGGATTCATCGGGATCCGTTTGACAGACTGCTGATCTGCCAGGCGCAGGCGGAAGGCCTGAAGCTGGCGACGGTGGACGAGAATATACGGCAATATGAGGTTGGGCTGATTTGAAACTGCAGGACCTCTGCATCGTCGATTTTTTGTTAGGACGCATAAAAGACAACACAGCACAAAAATTCCCGCGCGCTCCGGATGGACCGGAACGCGCGGGAAATGTTTTTTGGAAATGATGCTGGCTTATCTGTCAGGACGAGCCTGTCAGGCAGCCGCTTTTTTCGCTTTGCCCATGATGGTATCCAGCATCAGGACGCCCACGCCCAGCACGATGCCGATGATGGAGGTGATGAGCTCGGGGGTCATCAGCAGGATGGCCGCGGCGAAGGTGGCTGCGCGCTCCCACCAGGACATCTGGCGCTTAAAGAAGCCGGACACGGTGATGGCCAGGAAGAAGGTGGCGGCCAGCACCTGCGCGCCGCCCCAGATGATATCGACCACGGGGCCCTGCAGCAGGATGGCGGGGTTGTACACGAAGACGAAGGGCACCAGGAAGCCGACCAGGGCAAACAGCATGCCGCGCAGGCCTGTCTTCATGGCGTCCGCGTCGGCGATGCCGGCAGCGGTGTAGGAGGCAACGCAGACGGGCGGCGTGATCTGGGCCATGATGCCGTAGTAGAACACGAACATGTTGGCGACCAGGGGGGAGATGCCCAGCTTCTGCATCGTGGGGACGAACAGGGTCACGCCGACCAGGTAGGCCGCGACCGTCGGCAGGGCCATGCCCAGCAGCATGCAGCCGACCATGGCGATCAGCATCGCCAGGAAAAGGCTGGTCATGCCCAGGCTGGCGATGACGCCGGACAGGTTGGTGGCCAGGGAGGTCTGGGCGGTCATCACGTTGATGATGATGCCGCAGGCGGCGGTGGGCACGGCGATTTCAGCGGCGGATTTCGCGCCGTCGATGCAGCACTTCCACATCTGCTTGAGGCCGGCAAAATTGGATTCCTTGTTGCCTTCGATCAGGTCGTGCTTGAGGTTCCCGCCCTTTTTCAGGCCGATAATCAGGCTGGCCAGGTTGCACAGCAGGCAGGCGAAGATGCCGAACATGCCCGAGCGCATCAGGGAGTAGCCGTTCAGGATGGCGATGATCAGCACGACGATGGGCAGCAGCAGATAAAGCCGCGGGAGAATCTTGCGGTCCACCTTGATTTCGACGTTCTCAGAAGCGGTGGAGCGGCTGGCGCGCTTCTTGGCCAGGCGGTCCACCAGGACGAACACGCCGAAGTAGTAGGCCACGGCGGGGATGATGGCGTCGGCCGCGACGGTCAGGTAGTTGATGCCCAGCTGCTCGGCCATGATGAAGGCGCCGATGCCCATGATGGGGGGCATGATCTGGCCGCCGGTGGAGGCCACGGCTTCGATGGCGCCGGCTTCTTCCGGAGCATAGCCGATCTTTTTCATCATCGGGATGGTCATGACGCCGGTGGTGGCCACGTTGGCGACGGCAGAGCCGGAGACCATGCCCATCAGGCCGGAGGAAATGACAGCCGCCTTGGCGGGGCCGCCGGAGGACTTGTTGGAGAACTTCATGCCTACGTCGATCAGCAGCTGGCCGCCGCCGCATTCAGAGAAGAACGCGCCGAAGAGGATGAAGTAGAACAGGCTGGTGCAGGAGGTCTGCAGCGGGGTACCGTAGACGCCCTGCTCGGCCATGATCATGCCTTCGGTGAACTTTTCCAGCATCTTTTCGAAGGTCTTGTTCTTGGCGGTGGCGACGGTGCGGAACACGCCCTGCGGCAGGAAGGGAGACGCCCAGGAATAGGCGATAAAGGCGATGATAAAGAAGAACAGGATGTAGCCCAGCGTGCGGCGGACCGCTTCCAGCAGCAGGACTACGACGCAGACCAGGGCGATATAGTCGACGGTGATGGGTTTATGCACCGCCATGTCGTAGCTGGCCAGACGGTCGACGTTGTTGAGCGTGTACCAGGCTACATAGACGATGGCCGCGAAAAACAGGATGTCGAACCAATGGGTCCAGGCATACTTGTTTCTTTCTTTGTCGGTGGGTTTCCGGTTTTCGGCTTCGCACTTTTTGCGGAGCTTTTTCTGATAGTTTTTATCGGTGGGGTTATACAGGAACACGAGGGCCAGGGCAAAGCACATATGGATCGGCGTCTGGAGCATCAAGGTGAACTGCTTGACCAGCGCCAGGTACATCTGGAAGAGCACGAAAACGATCGTGACCCCAATGACGCACGTCCTGCGGATTTGTTTGCTCATCCTTCGGACTCTCCTTTCATGACAGTATGATTGCACACGAAACTGAGCCCGAGGGCTGACGTTTCGGATGACCGGGTGGGATGGAGAGGGGGGCCGGAGCGCGGGTCCAGCCTGCGCTCCGGCCGGATTTCAGAAGTTAGTGGATTTCAATGCTGATCTTTTTTGGATCAGTTGAAAGCATAGCCCATTTCCTGATAGTAACGGGCGGCGCCGGGATGGAGCTCGCAGCCGGTCAGGGCCTTGGAGCCGGAAACTTCGGGGTTGAAGTTGGCCAGCACGGCGGAGGTGTTCACCAGGATCTCGCGGTTTTCGCACAGAGCCTTGGTGATGTTGTAGGCGACTTCCTCATCCATGTCCGCGGACACGATGATGCACTGCTGGGAGCCGACGGTCTTGATGTCGACATCCTGGCCGTTCCAGGTGCCGGCGGGCACGGTGACGTAGTCATAGCCCTGCGCGCACAGCGCTTCCAGGGTGGCATCAGACAGCTGGACGTCATACATCGCGTGGTTCAGGCACAGCTCGGTGGTGTTGGCCTGGCCGGAGCCGATGTGGTCGATGGTCAGATCATACAGGTCGTCAGACAGGCCGTCCTTGATGGCGCCGCCGGAGGTCTTTTCCACGGTCAGCCAGGCGGGAGGATTGTTGATGTCGATGCCGAACACGCCGAAGACGCGCTCCGCGGCCAGCTCGCCGAAGGAGCCGTTCTTCTTGATGATCATGCGGACGGGCTGCTGCTTTTCAACCAGCTCTTCGATGGTCTTGATGCCGGTCTTGTCCACGAAGCTCTGGGTGAACATGACGTTGATAAAGTCCTTGCCCAGGCCGCCGGCGATGCAGCGGACATCGGGGCAAACAGGCAGAGAAGCGGACTCAACGCCGGTGGTGGAGGCCCACAGGGCGGGAGCGGAGTTGGACACGGTGATGTCGCATTCGCCTTCCTGAATCAGAACGGGGGAGGTGACGTTGCCGGAGGAGTTGGAGACCAGGGACACGGAGTAGCCGGGGATGGTCTGGATGCACTGCATGATGGCGGTGGCGTAGGTGTAGCCGGCGGTACCGGTTTCCTGCGTGCCGATCAGAAGCTCGACATCAGCCATCGCGGCGACGGAGAACAGCAGCATCGCGCTGACCAGGACGAGGGACAGGATTTTCTTCATGGATTTTTCCACCTTTCTGGCCAATACAGGCCAAAGTTATATGTACATGAGCGATACCGCTCACAGTACCGAAGTTGGAACAGGGGATAACGTAAGAGACGGGTTTTCTTATGATCGTAAGGTCTGCTGCTTTCCCTGCCAGAGCGGGTGGTCGTAGACCTTCGGATCGGCGACGTAGGGCCATTTTTCTCCCCGGAGCACGGTTAGGCAGCCCTCCAGGCACATTTTCTGCACGCGGATCATGGCCTCTTTGGTCAGGGCGGCGCTGTGGGGGGTGGCGATGACGTTTTTAGCGTTCAGCAGCGGGTCGTCCGCGTTGGGCGGGTCCTGCGCAAAGCAGTCGACGCCGGCGCCGGCCAGACGGCCTTCGTTGAGGGCGGAGGTGAGGGCTTTTTCATCCACGATGCCGCCGCGGGCGCAGTTGAGGATCATGGCGCTCGGCTTCATCCGGGCGATTTCTTCCGCTCCGATCAGCCCGCGGGTCTGGTCCGTCAGCGGCAGGTGGAGGGTCAGGAAATCACATTCCGGCAGGACGTTTCTAAAATCCTCCACGGGCTCCGCGCCCAGGGCGGCGATCCTTTCCGCGGTCATGTGATGGTTGTAGCCCAGCACCCGCATCCCGTTGGCCCTGCACAGCCGGGCCACCTCTCCGCCGATGGAGCCAAGGCCCATCACCAGGATGGTTTTGCCAAGCAGCTCGAAGGTAACGCCCCTGCTGCGAACCTGGTAGTTGCCCTTTTTCTGCTCGTTGTGGCTTTCCACCAGGTTTTTGGACAGGGCGTAGAGCAGGGCAACGGTGTGCTCTGCCACCGAGCGGCTGCTGGCCCCCGGGGTCAGCACGACGGGGATGCCCCGCGCCGTGGCGGCGGCGACGTCGATGCTGTCAAACCCGACGCCGGTGCGGCCGATGACCCGAAGCTTTTCGGCGGCGGCGATCGTCTCGGCGGGCACGCGGGAGATGCGGATGATCAGGGCGTCCGCGTCGGCGATGTCCGCTGGATGCTCCGCCATGTTCAAGGCGTTCAGCACTTTAGTCTCCGCCCCTTGCAGCAGGGCCATAGCTTCCGGCACCACGCCTTGGGAAAAGACGAATTTCATGACGGATCAGGCTTTTTTCGCCAGCCGGGACCTGGCCAGGCGGATGGCGTAGTCGATGGAGTTCATCAGGCTCAGCTCGTTGGCCATGCCGGTGCCGGCCTGGTCAAAGGCGGTGCCGTGGTCGACGGAGACGCGGATGATGGGCAGGCCCAGCGTCAGGTTGATGCCCTCGACGGCGTCCCACTTGCCTTCCTTCTGGTTGTAGACAAAGCCCACCACCTTGAGGGGGATGTGGCCCTGGTCGTGGTACATGCAGACCACGATGTCATACCAGCCGCCGCGCAGCTTGGAAAACACGGAGTCCGGGGGATAGGGGCCGGTGGCGTCGATGCCCTCCGCCCTGGCCGCTTCGATGGCCGGGGTGATCTCTTTGATCTCCTCGTCACCGAACAGGCCGCCCTCGCCGCAGTGGGGGTTCAGGCCGGCCACGGCCACCCGGGGCTTTTCAATGCCTAAGTCCTTGCAGGCCTCGTTGGACAGGCGGATGACTTCCAGCACCCGGTCCTTCTTGACCCGGTCGCAGGCCTCCCGGAGGGAGACGTGGGTGGATACGTGGGTCACGCGCATGTTCCCGTGGGCCAGCATCATGCAGTATTTTTTCGTGCCGGTGTAGTGGGCGTAGATCTCGGTGTGGCCGGAAAAATGATGGCCGGCCAGGTTCATGGCTTCCTTGTTCAGGGCGTTGGTGACGGTGCCGTCCACCTCGTCCGCCATGGCCATTTCGATGACCTTCTTCACATACTGGAAGGCGGCGTTGCCGGCCTCCACGGAGACCTGGCCGATTTTCATCGTGTCCGCGTCCACCATCTTCATGTCATAGACGTCGATGGTGCCGGGGGTAAAGAGGGCTTCGGAGACGGAGAAAACGGGATGAATCTCGATGTCTTCCCGGCCTACCATCTTCCGGGCCCGGCGCATGATTTCCGCGTCGCCGATGACCAGGGGTCTGCAGGCGTCATACAGGTCCTGATGTCCGCCCAGTGCCTTGATGGTGATTTCCGGGCCGATGGAAGCGGGGTCGCCCATGGTGATGCCGATGATCGGTTTCTGGTTCATAGCTTTCCTCCTCAGTCAATGCCCATGGCGATGTTGTCGTCCAGGACCTTCCGGAGCGCCTCGATCCCTTCCTGGGGAACGTAGTTGAAGGGAGCGCGGCAGCGGCCGACCGGGTAGCCCAGCATTTCGACGGCCCGCTTGATGATGGTGTTGGGGTTGCCGAACTTGAAAACGGTCTGGAGCACGGCGATGGCGTCCTGGGCCTTCTGCGCGCCTTCGACGTCGCCGGCGACGAACTTGTCATAAATGGAGGCGACGGTTTTGGGCCAGATGTTGGCGCGGCCCGCGATGCCGCCGGCTCCGCCTTCCTTGAGGCAGGTGAGGATCGCTCCATCGTTGCCGGCGAGGATGGCCACGTCCTTGTCCAGCTCCCGGGTCAGGCGGATGTAGGCCTTGAGGTTTTCGATGTCGCCGGAGGAGTCCTTGGCGCCGACGATCACGTCCACGTCGCGGATCAGGTCGCGGACGGTTTCCGGGGCCAGCTTGTTGCCGGTGCGCGGCGGGATATTGTACAGAATGATGGGGATGTTCACATGCTTGGCCACGGCCACATAGTGGTCATAGAGCTCTTTCTGGGAGGCCGCGCCGAAGCTGGGGGTGATGATGGACAGCACGTCTGCGCCCAGTTTTTCCGCCTGCACGCTCTGGCGGATGGTGTCCTGCGTGCCGATGCAGCCGGTGCCGGCGTAGACGGGTACCCGGCCCTTGACCTGGTCGATCATGACTTCGAGGACTTCGTACTTTTCTTTTTCGCTGAGGATATAGCCTTCGCCGTTGGTGCCGAAGGCGAACAGGCCGTGGACGCCCCCGCCCAGCAGGCGCTCGATCTGGTTGCGCAGCTCGGGCAGGTTGAGGCTTTCGTCTTCCTTCATCGGGGTCAGGATCGGCGGGATGATGCCCTTGATGTCGACGTGATTCATGGTGTTTTGCCTCCCGTTTGTGGTAGGTGGGGGATAGGGGGAAATAGGGAGTAGGGATTAGGGAATAGGGATTAGGGAATAGGCATTAGGGAGGAGGTGGGCGGAATTCGTAATTCATAATGCGTAATGCGTAATTGGGATGCGGCGCAAGCGCCGGGAACGGATGGCATTAAGCATTACGCATTAGGCATTACGCATTTGTTCCCAGGCTCCTCGCTTGTCCAAATATTTACATCACTTGCAGATAGATGGCCCGGGCGTCTTCCGGGGTGATTTCGCGCATGTTGTTGACGAGGAGGCGTTTGACCTGCATGCCGGCTTCCACCAGGCCGTCCAGGTCTTCCTTCGGTACGCCGAACTCCTGGAGGCTGGTCGGGATCTGGAGCTTTTTGACGATCTCGTCCATGCGGCGGATCATCCAGGCGGACTTTTCTTCTTCCGTTTTGCAGGCGCTGCCGTCGTGGGCGCAGCGGTCGTAGGCCTGGGCCAGCAGGGGGCGGATCACCGGCTCGTTGAACTTCATCACCGGCACCAGCAAAATGGCGTTGGATACGCCGTGGGCGATGTGGTATTTGCCGCCCAGGGGGTAGGAAAGGGCGTGCACCCCCGTGGTGCCGGAGGCGGTGATGGCCAGGCCGCCGTAGAACGCGGCGATCTGCATCTTCTTCTTGGCTTCCATGGCGTCCGGGTTCAGGCAGGCTTCCTCGATGTTGTTGATGATCATATCGAGGCCTTCCAGGGCGAAGGTGTCAGAGAGGGGATTTTTCTTGTTGGAGGTAAAGCACTCCACGCAGTGGGCCATGGCGTCCACGCCGGTGGCCGCGGCGATCTTGACCGGCAGGTTTTTAATGAGCCTGGCGTCCAGGATCACGTAGTCGGCGATCATGTTGTCGTTGACGATGCCGACCTTGAGTTCCTTTTCGGGCACGGCCACGATGGCGTTGGGGGTCACTTCCGCCCCGGTGCCGGCGGTGGTGGGGATCAGCACGATGGGCACGCACTTTTTCGCCCGGCCCGGCTCGTCCAGCAGTTCCTTGACGCCGTATTCGTCTGTCACCAGCACGCTGGCCAGCTTGGCGGTATCCAGCACGCTGCCGCCGCCGCAGGCGACGATCAGATCAGCCCCGTCCTTTTTGAACTGGTCGATCAGCTTCTGCACTTCCAGGTAGGAGGGCTCGGGCCGAAGGTCGTCCAGCACGTAGTATTCCGCGCCGGAGGCCTTGACCGCCGCCTCGGGCAGGGCGAACAGGCCCACGGCCTCGATGCCCTTGTCGGTAAAAATGGCGACCTTTTTTGCGCCCCGCTGGCGGATGATTTCTGTCACGTTGTCCATGGCGTTTTCGCCGCTGTAGACGGCGTGCGGCATTTTCAGGTTGTACTTTTCGAGCATGGTTTCCTCCTTATTTCATCTGCGCGGCGGTGGGGTTGTACAGGCCGACCTTTTCGCGTTTAGCTCCGAGCACGTCCTCTTCGGTAAAGCTCACATATTTGATGCCCTTGCGGGTGTGGGAAGCGTAGGCCAGGTGCAGCCGTCCGTCCGGGCTCTGCATCAGGTAGGGATATTCGTACTGGCGGTTGTTGGTACGATTTTCCGCCCCCATGAAGCCCTCGCCCCGCTCCATCCAGCGGATGATGGGGAAGGTTTCGCCAAAGTCTTCGGACAGGGCCACGGAGACCGGGCAGCGCAGGCCCGGCCAGGCGGCTTTGCCGTGCACGGGCTCAGGCGTCTGGGTGGGGTTGTAGGCGATGGCGATCCGCCCGGATTTCAGGCGCAGGGCGCTGATGGAGGAGTTGTTGTTGGGCAGGGGCGTCGGCCGGGGCTCGGACCAGCTGTCGCCGTAGTCCAGGGACTCGGAGCGGTAAATGTAGTCCGCCTCGCGGCTGCGCATGAAGGCCACCAGATGGCCTCCGTTCAGCTCCACCACGTTGGCGTGGACGCGGCCGTTGCTGCGGGGCATATCGACCTGCCGCCAGGTTCTTCCCTGGTCGTCCGAAATCTGGAAGGCCGTCGGGTCGCCGGAAAGCCCGTCCACGGAATCGGTGCACAGCCAGTTGGCGAAAATCCACCGCCCATTTTGAAGCACCTGGATGGGCTGGCGGCAAAAGCTGCCGAGCCTTGAAAACAGCGTCTCGTAGGGGCCCCAGGTCAATCCGCCGTCCGCGCTCTTCTGCACGCGGATCTGGGAGGTAAACTGCATGTTGTCCTTGCCGGCCTGCCGGTCGTCCTGGGCGGTGTAGATGGCCCAGACCTTGCCGTCCGGCCCGTAGAACAGGGAGGGGTTCTGCTCGCTCTTGAGCGGGTCGCCGGATACTTCGACGGGCGCTGACCACTTGTCCGTCCCGGCGGCGAGCTTGGAGCAGATGATGTGAATGTCCGCGCTGCCCTCATAAGTGCCGGCGAACCAGGCGCACAGCAGGCTGCCGTCCGGCAGGGTCAGCAGGGCGGGGGCGTGGGCCGTGGGGTAGCCGCCGGTCGGCAGCAGGGCCTCCAGGGTCCCCATGTCATTGTTGCGGTAGATCTGTCCGTCCCGGGTCAGGCCGGGCAATGTCCTGTACTCCATCCGTGTTACCTCCCTTGTTCCATGTCGTTTTTCAGATCGCTCAGCAGGGTTTCCCGGCCGAAACCGCCGGATTTGGATATCACGCAGTAGTCTTTTTGCTCATACTGGAAGCGGGAATAGACGACGCCGGCGCTCAGTTCGCCGATGGGCTCCATCCGGGATACGCCCAGGCGCTTCATGCACTCCATCAGCGTGTCCCCGCCGGTGATCAGCAGGCTCCCCGGGATGGTTCCCTTCATCAGCTGCCGCATGATCATGCCCAGCGCCCCGGAGATCAGCACCCGGAGGTCGTCCGTGCTCAGGCCGTGGGCCTGGGCGTAGGCCCGGGTCAGCCCGTTGTCCTCCGCCTCGTCGTTGGCGTCGATGATCAGGAAGGGGTTGCGCGCCAGCGTCTCCTGGAACTGCCGGATCCGCGCAAGGCCCGCTTCGGTTTCAAAGAAGCTCTCCGTCAGCTTTTCCTCCGGCTCCAGGTGGATGTGGGCGTAGCCGGCCCGGTCCGCCTCAAGGAGCTGGGCCCGAGTGATGGGGTTCACGCTGCCGCACAGCATCAGCAGGCCCTTGGAAAGGGGCGGCATGGCCGGCCGCTCTCCGTTCAGGGAGAGGATGTCCTTGAGCGTCCCGCCCAGGCCGGCGCAGCCCGCCATCACGGACAGGGCGTTCTTCTGCGCCAGGTCTCCCGCGGCCCGGGCCAGGGCGTCCTGGCTTTCCGCGTCGAACACGGCGATGCCCCGGGTGTTTTGAAGGTCCACGTTCTGGTTTTCCCCGATCACATGGACGGGCAGGTCCGTCTGCCCGGCGATGATCTCGGGCACGCTGGAGCTTTGGACCGGCTCGAAGGGATCCTGCCCAAAGGGGCTCTGGGCCACCGGCGTCTCCCCGATATAATGAATGCCGCCCACCGTGATCCGCCCCATTTCGGGCAGGGCCGGGAAGAAAGGAAGGAAATCGGCCTTCGAGGCGTCCAGCACGGCGCTCAGCTCCGCGCCGATGTTGCCGCGCAGGGCGGAATCTGTCTTCTTCATAATATGGGGAATCGACAGGGCTTTGGCCTGGGCGGTCAGCCCGTAGACGATCTGGTAGGCTTCACGCGGGGGGAGGTGGCGGGTTTCAGAATCCACCACCAGTACGTCGCAGCCGGCTCCGGCTTCGTTCAGGTCCGCCTCCCGGTCCGTCGTGACCCGGGTGGGGACGCCCTGCTTGGCCAGCTGTACGCCGGTATCCAGCGCTCCGGTAAAATCATCCGCGATGATTAACAGTCTGATCACGAAACACCCCTTCCTTTCCGGAAAGTTGTGACTTATCGTTGGGTTTATGATAACAATTTCAGCCCCGGATGAAAACCGGATTCGAGGCCAAAACCGTCGCATTTTGAAACATTTATCAAAAATGGGAAAATTTCTTCCGGGACGATCGTTTAAAAATGAAACATTTGTATCATTTGGGATGACAAATCTGTTTCAGTATGATACAATCAACGAAGAAAACGCAGGAGGTCGATCCGATGAGCGACACAGCCCCGGTCCGCGCCCTGACCATCGCGCCCTATCCGGGCATGGGCATCGTCCTGTCCCAGGTGGCGTACAATATGAAAGGAATTCTTCTGGACATCCGGGAGGGCGACCTGGAGGAAGCCATCGACCTGGTCAATCAGCTGGACCAGAGCCGCTACGACGTCATCATCTCCCGCGGCGGCACGGCGAAAATGCTGCAGGATTATACATCCCTGCCGGTGGTGGAGGTCAAAATCTCCGTCTACGACATGCTGCGCAGCATCAAGCTGGTGGAAAACTATCAGGACGGCTACGCCATCGTGGGCTTTGAGAACATCACCGAATCCGCCCACGTCCTGTGCGACCTGCTGCAAAGGAGCATGAAAATCATCACCCTGCGCAGCCACAGCGAGGTGGAAAACGTGCTGGCCAATCTGCAGGCGGACGGCTGCAAGCTGGTCATCTGCGACATGGTCACCTATCACCACGCCCTTCAGCTGGGGCTGGACGCCTACCTGATCACCTCCGGCATGGAGAGCGCTCGGGAGGCGCTGGCGGAGGCGGAGGTCCGGGGCGGGCGCTTCCACAGGCTCCGCTCCAGGATCTCCCTGCAGGAGGCGATGATCGCCGGGAGCGAAACGAAGCCCTTCGTGCTCAGCCGCGAGGGGGAGCGCCTTTACCCGGAGGCGGGAAGCCAGCCGGACGAGGAACTGGTAAACGCCTGCTCCGCCCGCTTGGCCGAGCTGTCCCGGGCCGGAACCGTTTCCTTTTACCAGCAGGGGAAAAGCGGGCTCAACTGGGTGACCGGCAGGGAAATCCAGGTGGAGGGCCGGCCGGTGTATCTCTTCCAGTCCGTCGGCGGGACGGCCCCGCCCAGGGGGACCAACAACGGGATTCATACCTTCCAGCGCGCCGAGTGCGAGGACTTTTTGAAGGGCCAGTTTCTGAATATCCCCGGCCTGATGGACGACGTGCGCACCCGTCTGCGCCAGGCGGCCGCCTCTGACCGGCCGGTGGTCCTGGTGGGGGAAAACGGCACGGGCCTGCCCCAGGCCGTCCGGCAGCTCTATCTGGATTCGGCGCTTAAAAACCGCCCGCTGATCCTGATCGACTGCTCCAGGCTGACCGAACGCGGGTGGGATTTTCTGTTCCAGCATTCGATGTCCCCGCTGAACCGCACCGGGATCACCCTGTGGATCGACCGGCTGGAGGAGCTAAGCCAGGCCCGCGCCGAGGACCTGTTCGGCGCCCTCTTTCAGACCGCCGCGTCCCGCCGGGTACGTCTTTTGTTTACCCTCACCATCCAGCGCAGTAAATCGGCCCCGGCCTATTTTTCTCCCCTTTTGTCCCAACTGTCCTGCATGACCATCCTGCTCCCGGCCCTCCGGGCCCGGGCGGAAGAAATCCCCTTCCTGGCGACGCTCTGCCTCAACTACCTCAACCTGGAAAACGGCTTTCAGATCAGCGGGCTGGACAGCCGGGCCGCCGAACAGCTCCGACAGTACGACTGGCCCAACAACATGGAGCAGTTCTTCCAGGCCCTGGGCCAGCTGGCCGCCACCGCCTCCGGCTCCTACATCCGCAGCGGGGCCGTCTCCGAACTGCTGCAGATGTACAGCCACAAAATGCGGGGCCTCCCCTCCGGGGATTCCGCCGGCATCCCCTGGAAGGACCGGACGCTGGAGGACATCACCCGGGACGCGATCCATACAGTCCTGACCGATCTGGACGGCAACCAGAGCCGCGCCGCCAGGACCCTGGGCATCAGCCGGGCCACCCTGTGGCGGGTGCTGAAAGAAGAACCGGAGAAACCGGGAAAAAACTAAAAAAAGGTATTGACAATTTTCCTGATCTGTAGTATTATCTCACATGTCGCCCGAACAGCCACGAAATCTCGGGGTGTAGCGCAGTTGGCAGCGCACGTGCTTTGGGAGCATGGGGCCGGGGGTTCGAGTCCCTTCACCCCGACCAAATTTCGGTCGCGGCGAAGGTCAGTCGACATGGCTCTGTGGTCAAGAGGCCTAAGACACCGCCCTTTCACGGCGGTAACCCGGGTTCGAATCCCGGCAGAGTCACCATTTTGCGGCTTTCGGATACGGCCATGGGCCTTTAGCTCAGTTGGTCAGAGCGGTCGGCTCATAACCGATTGGTCCCGGGTTCGAGTCCCTGAAGGCCCACCATTTGGCCCGGTAGTTCAGTTGGTTAGAACGCCAGCCTGTCACGCTGGAGGTCATGGGTTCGAGCCCCATTCGGGTCGCCATCTTTAATCGCTGGTTGGGTGTTCTGCTGGCGTAGCTCAATCGGTAGAGCAGCTGATTTGTAATCAGCAGGTTGCGGGTTCAAGTCCCTTCGCCAGCTCCATTCTTTCTTCTTTCAAGACGATGCTTAAAGCAGGTTCTTGACTTACATGGGTAGGTTCCCGAGTGGCCAAAGGGAGCAGACTGTAAATCTGCCGTCACTGACTTCGGTGGTTCGAATCCACCCCTGCCCACCATGTATTCTGCGGGAATGGCGGAATTGGCAGACGCGCATGATTCAGGTTCATGTGCTCGTACGAGCTTGCAGGTTCAAGTCCTGTTTCCCGCACCACGAAAACCTCTGATTTCACAGAGGTTTTCTTTTTTTGCTTTTGTCTTTGACCCCCATTTGACCCCCACTGGGATTTTGGGGGATATAAGGTATTATAGCGCATTGAAAAATTGCTGCATCCGATCCGCACTTTCTTTCCTCATCGTTTCTGTGACATGAGCGTAACGATCCAGTGTGAAAGCGGCGGAATAGTGACCGGCATTCTGCTGAACTGTTTTTACGTCGTCTCCGGCCCGAAAGGCGTTGACCACATAGGTGTGACGAAGGTCGTGAAAGCGATGATTTTCCAAGCCCGCTTTTTGAAGCACTTTTTGTAATGCTTTCCAAATGGTTGGCTGAGATAGATGACTGCCATCCGGATGTGTGAAAACCAGATTAGGAAAACCGCCGTCATTCCAGGCTGGGCCGATTTCTAGACGATGCAACGCCTGATCTCGTTTGTGTTCTTTCAAAACGTTCATAACAAATGGCGCCGGCGTAAGGGTTCGTCCTTTTCCATTTTTCGGAGTGCCGAACGAGAAGGGCTTTCCCTTTTTCCGAGGCTGGACCAATTGTTTAGTTACGCGTATGATTCCATTTTCAAAGTCGATGCAATCCCAGGTTAATCCAAGAAGTTCGCCCGATCGCATTCCAGTAAAGATTGCAGTGGTGATCAGAGCTTCAAATTCGTCTCCCTGAATTGATTCCATCAGTTTTTTCAGATCAGGCGTATCTAACGGGTGGATTTCTGCTTGTCTAACGGTTGGCAGGATGCAGGCGCTTGTTGGATTTTTGTTCAGATAACCTATTTGGACAGCGATATCGAGCGCACGATGTAAACAGCCATGTAAGTTTTTGATGGACTTAGGACTGAGGCCTTGAGCTAATTTTTGATTATAAAGCCGCTGAATGGCTGGCGTTCGCAACTCATTTAGTTTTATTTCCCCTAACGTAGGCATAATATGCACCCGTACCTGCATTTCATAACTGACGACTGTTCCTGGTTTTAAATTTCCCATAAAATCACGTTGCCAAATGGTCAGCCATTGCGAGACGGTAAGGTTTTCGTCGTTCAGAAAACTGTCTTCAGAAAGCTTATTCATGGCAGCCTGAAGGTTTTTTCGGCATTCTGCTTGAGTTTTTCCATATACAGAATGTCGTTTTCCTTTTTCATCATAGAACCGAGCTTCCCAATCGCCCCTGTCTGGACGTTTTCTAATATTGCCTTCGCCATTAGCACGTTTTTTTGCCATTGCTTTCTCCTCCTGAGAGCCAGTCGGTAACCGCTTGTTTCGGAATTACGATTTTCTTTCCAACATGGATGGATACGAGATCGCCTTCTCGAATCAGATCGTACACCTTTGGTTTGCTGATGCCGATCATTTTTGCGGCTTCATTGACTGACAATGTCAATTTCGTGTCTGGCATTGACTGCTGAGATATGCTGCTGTCAAGGTCCGCGGCAGTGGGCGATGAGATATGCTGAGTAAACTTCTGGAAAAGCAACTCAACGATTTGCTCCACCTGGTCTGCAGTATAGACAATGCTTGTTCGTTCTGTCAACGGTGTCGCCTCCAGTTGTTGATGTCTGTACGTGATATCATGATTATGAAAGAATTCATTCTTAGACAATATAGTTTGGTTTACAGGCTGCGGTTTGCTCACCGCATCATAGCCCCAGAATGTCGATGCTGACCTAAGCTGTCGAGCATCCCAGGGACTCCATCTCAAGTCTGGTGGATGGCCGTGAGGAAGTATCATTATCATCTACGGAAGTCTTTGCGTATCTGCTTTGCTTCGCAGATTCTGTACGTTACGTGGATCGCTCGAGTTTACACCGTCACCGCGCCGCCGTACATGCCGCTCGTTCTATAAAATAACGTACCTGTTAACCGTTGTTTTGTTTTCAAGGTGCACTGCATATGGGCTAATAGATAGGGTACATATGCACAATCAGAAACAGTGACTGGATGATTAAAACACGGTTTTCTGCATTCTTTCTTCGATTGTTTTGATCAAAATCGTTATTACCTCGATATGATCAGGTGATAGATGATCCAAATGAATTACTTTTGTATCTGTGATGCCAAGAATATAATCAGCTGAAACATGATAAAAAGCAGATAATTGCGTCAATGCGCAGCATGAAGGCTCACAAAGATTCCTTTCCCAGTTTCTGACTGTTTCACGGCTTACAAGAATCTTTTCAGCGAGTTTTTCCTGCGTTAGACCTTTTTTCTTTCTCAGATTTTGTAGACGTCCGCCTAAAGTTTCTTCATCAGCCATTACCATCACCGAATACATTATAATTTCCGTTTTGTTTGTTTACCGGCTTGTTTTTAGCCACATCCGCCTTTCACTGGCTAATTTTTGACCAAACCATCTCGCAAAGGCAGTAAGGCTACCGTAAGACCTCACTGAATAAAGATATAGATGAATTCAGAAGGTTCTCTTAAACTGCAGATGTTATTGATTATTAAGCCAATCTTAAAGAATTCTAAATGATCGTTTTCAACTATTTAGAAGTTTGAGCTTATAAATACAGATGTCTTCATAATTGCAATGAGTAATAACTTAAAAAATGATGGGTGTAAGAAATAACTAATTCACATTAAATGAACAGGAGCATAATTATTTCGATATTTGCTGTCAGTAGCAAAATTAAATGATTATTTCATTCTACACTCTTTATGAGTAAAATCATGACGAGGTGAGATATGAAACGCTCTGCTCAGACTATCACTCATGGAGAGAAGAACATTGTCGGGAAAAACATAAGAGCCATACGTATTTTGAAAAATCTTACACAAGAAGAGTTGATGGCAAAGCTGGAAGTACGAGGGCTGCATATCTGTAACGACTCTATTTGCAGAATAGAGAAGGGAACCAGACAAGTAACAGATTACGAAGTAATGGCTATAGCTTATGTGCTCAAAGTTCCTGTGGAGAAGCTTTTCGCAGGAACTGACAGCATCATGAAGGATGAGTGATGCTGAACAGTGACTTGTTGTTTAACATGAATTTACCCTCAATTTAACGTCATTTTAACTTTACAATAACAAAGGGGCTTGTTATAATTTAAACTGTCAAAGCTGTGGAGGTTCTCCATGGCTTTTTTATTTGCGGAAGGAGATGATAATGCGGCGAAATAATTCATTAGGTCGCGAGGCTAATTGGAAGTGGAAAGAAGGTGGCTGACTGCATTAGAATTCGTAAGGTGAATCATTTTTCAGTTTTTTTCAGTTTATAAGAATCAAATATAAATCAAAAGAAATGAGGAAATCTATATGAATCAGGTTTATCTTTCCGGTCGTATGGGACCGATTGTTATCGAATCCAAAGAAAATGAGATTCTTCACGTAACCTCTGTTTTGACAGTTACGCACACGACGGCATCCGGAGTCACTAAGAAGGAAGAGTTTCCGATCAGCGCTTGGCGCGGTACTGGGAAGCAGCTGCTTGAACAAGCCCGAAACGGGTGTCATATGATGCTTCAGGGCTATCTCTCGTGGAAGAAGATGTCTGATCAGAACCATCAACTGGAAGTTACAGTGAAAGAATTCCAGCTTTCGAATAAAACGTCAGAAACTTGGAAAAGGAACTCTTCTAGTGAGTCGCGTATTGAAGTTGAAAAGGGATCTCCACTGATGCTGGATAACATTGCTTGTGACATTCTAGATTGTCCTTCTGTATAGTGGAAAGAGTATCGACAAATAGAAGCTATAGGTGTAAACTAATTTTGTGGTCAAAAGAAGAAAGAACCTGAAAATACTATTGAAAGTGTAAAAGTTTCAGGATGAGTCAAAACAAGAACTAAAATGCAGAAGGGGTAATAATGAGCAATCCAGTAAGATTAATCGTCTGGTCTAAATCAATTTACCGTATTTCGGGTATGTATATGACGAGGAGATTGATTTTTATTACCTGAGAAGTCGGTATTATAATGCTAATCGGGGTAGGTTTATTTGCCCAGATGATGTGTTTTTTTTGACTTCGACTGGAAATCCGCAAAATAATAATATATTCGTCTATTGTCTAAATAATCCAACTAATAGAATCGATGATAATGGTAACTCTTCTTTACCAAATTGAGCAAAAGTAGCTATAGGAGCTATAGTAATAACTGGGCTAGCAGTTGCGACAGTATGTACTGGAGGTGTAGCAGGAGTAATTTGTGGAGCTGCTTTAACTGGTGCAGTTACAAGTGGAGCAACTGGTGCAGCTATCGGTGCTGTTGCTGCTGGGATTTCTATAGCAACAGGTGCAGTAGAGGTTGTTGGCTCAGCTCAAACCACGGGGATATTATTTCATCGTGCAGCATCAAATATTGAGGCTAGCAAAATGGTGATGAATCCAATAAAATATTCGAAGATCACTTTGAATCGTAGTCTGAATACAGCGGGTTTATATGGAAGAAGAATTCCTGATGTAATTGGTATAGGTAGGAATGCTCCTAATATGTTGGTTGAGGTGGTTAGCAAAAGTCAGACGGTTGCTCAAATGACATCTAAGTGTGTTTCAATGTGTTCAGCAAATCCGGGATCAACATATAAAGTTGTCAAATGGGCATCATCTACTAGTAAATTATTGAGGTAGAAACTATGTTTTGTTCTATGAGATTTTTTATTCATACAGCGGAATCATCGCTGAAGTTACAGAACATTCTAAATAGTATTATAATGATTTCTGACTATTTGAATCTGTCTTGTAACTGGATTGAGTATAGTCTGTTAGATCCGGATAGGGATTTTAATTATTCTTATCATGAAGTCAAACCATGGATTAATAATGGGGTTTCATTTACTGAATTACCAAAGCAAACACAACTGCGAGGGACAGATGGCAATGTTAGCTCATTGCTTATTACAGTTGCGGATAAATTGCCAGATGATCAATTGTTTTATAACAATAGAATTGATATATGGCTTCCCCAAAACGAGTTTCCACTTACAATCAAGGTGGATTATCAGATTAAAGAAGAGACTGTGAAATTAATTGAACCTTATAGAAGAACCATACAACAGCTTTATGAAAATGAATTGCCTGTCAATAATTCATTTGCACATGTTTATCGATACCGAAACGAAGCAAGTATTTTAGATGGTGGTCAAATAGGATCATGGATTTCACTGCAATCAAAAAGCATATTAAAGCATTATATTACTCATGCTCGCGAGCATTGTTTGAATCATATCATGGATGTTTTTTGTGCAGATTCAATTCAGCGCCGTTTTCTCAGTGAGGAGAAATTAAAGAAACTTACGGAAATCATAGGCCCTGATCGTGTATGGACTGTCAAAGATTCTATTGTCTTTTCTTTGCCAAATATTGAATACATAACAAGTTCATATAGAATAACGAACGTTAAACTGATAAAAAAAATACAAAAATTACTTTTGTAAAAAAGCTCTTCTATAGAAAATTGGGTGGTAAAAATGACGTAAAGTCGAAAATAAAGGGCTTGGATGGTTGATATGGAATCATTTGCAAATGTGATGCAAAACGGTTTAACGCTAAATAGTCATCATAAAGAATTCTGATAGTTCATGCTTCATAAGTATTGGAAGACATATATAACATTAAATTAACACAATTTGAACTTTACAATAACATGAGCGAGAGTTAGAATTTAAACTGAAGAGAAGCTGTGGGGAGATCCATGGCTTCTCTTTTTATCCGGGAAAAAAGGTGATTCCAATGCAGGATTCATGAAGTGAGTGAGCGGATGTGTTTCCTTTTACCAATCACGACCTGAAGGAAGGAGGTGAATATATGGATACCAGTTTGAACAGTATTCTGGAGGTTGCGCTTCAACAGGGAATTTGGGCTGCACTGTATATCTACTTGTTTTTCAGAATGCTGAAAGAAAGCGCGGCCAGGGAAGCGAAGTATCAGAGTATGATTGAGATGCTGAGCGGGAACATCCAGAAGGGAATTGAAAACATTCAGGACCGATTGGATGTTCTGTCTCCCAATATGAAACGGCAGGAATAAACGCCTGTCGTTTTTGTTTGCCATAAAACACCAGGAACAAAAATTTTCAAAAACCCGAATCCAAACAACAAACAAAAGCTCTTATAAAGATGAGGGCACTAGGAGGACAAAATGAGTGAAATGAAAAAAGAGGAACCCAGAGGGAATACTCTGGTTCCTACGGAGAACGTTGACAAACGAACGGCGTTCAGCAAAACATACACGGTAGGACCTGGTAAATATCGGGCGTTTACCAGCGTAATTCCGCTTCATCGAAAGAATGAAGAGACTGGAAACTGGGATGCAGTAGACGCAGCTTTCAAAACTTCGAAGGAAAGCGATATGCTTGAGAGTACTGGCGCACAGCTGACTGTATCCTGCGGTGTATCCGGAGAAAAGCCCTTTATGGTCATTCGAGATCAGAAAGATCATTGCCTGTCCTGGGGATTGGAAGGAGCGGAAGCAGTCAAGCCTGAGGCGCTGAAAGAAGAGATTAAAGAAGAAGATCATGTCGTTCAGGCATTTCGTCAGGCAATGGCAGATGCCCAGGGAACAGTCCGCTATTCCGAAATCTTCCCCGGCGTAGACATGATCTGCCGGAATGACAGCCGGTTCAAGGATGAGTTTATCTTTTCTGCTCCAGAGAGCGTCTGCCCGGTTATTTTCAGGCTGGAAACGGAAGGACTGAAGCTGAGCCGGGACGAGGAATCTGGACTTGTCGTGTTTGACACTGATAGCGAAAAGATTTATAATATTCCTGCTCCCACGTTGACAGATAATGAAGGCCAGGAAGGCATGGTTCAGGTTTCTTTGGAAGAAATGGAGGAAGGTTATCGCTTGATCTATGAGCCTGATCCTGTATTTCTGGAAAGCGCTGCTTATCCGGTAGTATTGGATCCAGTAATCCAAACTTCTGGTTTTGCTTATTCTATGGAAGATACATATATCCGTAGTGTTGCAGCTAGTAGTAATTATTCGACTCTTACCAACATTTATATTGCTCATGATTCGGCTAACTCTGACTTCAGTTATGGTTTGGCTCGGATGTTGGATTTACCTCCGCTGAGTGCAAATCATTTTGTAACGAATGCAAGGATGCATTTTTGCGTAAATAATACTACAGGGACAACTCCATACTTGTATCTGAAGGAAGTTACAAGCAGTTGGACTGCCTCTTCTGTTTCTTGGAACAGTTGTCCTTCTTTCTCGTCATTAGTGCAAGATTACTCAGCAGTACAAGATGGAGAAGTATCATTCAATGTAACTGGACTGGTTAAAAAATGGTACGAAGGAGAGAATCTTGGTGTTTTGTTATCTCCATGGGAGGGTCAAAGCGTCGTTAATCTTTTCTCTAGTGATACTGGGTTGTCAAACAAAAGGCCTTATCTGACGATTGAATATGCTTCACTTGCTGGTTTGGAAGATTATCTGACCTATGATACCGTATCGGTGGGCAAAGCAGGAACTGGCTATGTCAGTTTGGCTAATGGCAACTTGGTTTTTACTCACAACGATACCGTAATGAACGGTGCGAGGATGCCGGTTTCGGTTACTCATGTATATAATTCCTGTTATGCGGATAAAAATGATTTCTTCTGCGGTTATGGCTGGCGGACGAACTATCATCTGACGCTGCACAAAGAATTGTTGAACAACGTTGTTTATTATGTCTATACGGATGAAGACGGAACCGAGCATTGGTTCAAGCCCGTTAGTAACGGAAAGTATCAGGATGAATCCGGTCTGTCCATGGAGCTGACGGCTGGCAGTCCCACTACAATTCGGGATAAGGGAGACAATGTGATTACCTTCCCGCAGATTACCGCAATCCCCACCGCCACGCAGCCGACATCCAAAGTTCTAGTAACTTCTATTGCCGATGCCTGTGGAAATACGATCACTGTGACTGCTACTGGAATGAAAATTACAAAATTGACGGATGGAGCCGGGCGTGAAACAGTTTTAGAATATAATTCGAATAATCTCCTTGCCAAAATCAAAGCACCATGGCATACAGATAATAATTGTGTGAGATTTCAATATTATTATAGTGTATTAAATCGCATCATATATGAGGATGGTTCTATTAGTAGCTATTCAAATATTTTAGTACTGGGCTTGGATCATCCATTGTTGTTTGGTGCAGGATCACCAGAAGGAATTAGTGCATCTTTTGAATATAATCTTAGTGAAAGTCAGCTTACCGCTACAAATATACGACATATTATAACTAACTCAAAAGTCTATAGCCTAAATGAAGAGGAAGAAGAGGATCTTGCCAGTAAAACACAGTACAATTATGGCCCGCAGCTCTGTCTTGTAAAGGACGAATTAACTGGAAATGTCATGCGCTACCATTTCAATGACAATGGTAATGTTACCAGTATTGACGACGGTTTGGGTTATGCGGTATATG
>DGRV01000014.1 GCA_002391225.1 Christensenella sp. UBA4379 | reverse complement strand
CGTCTATTTTACGGGGTACATTTTAGGGTTTCCGGAAAAGGTTCATCATAATGATTCCACGAGTAATACGTCATATGTACAAGATTAAAACCATTTTCTCCCTTGATCCACATGTCAAATCCATCATTATAGCTGTTCGCATTTGTTTCATCCATTGCTCCAATTACAGCTTCTATTTTAACAGGTACTCTACCTTCAGTTGCCGGCCCGGACTCGCGATCAAATAACCATTTATATTTGACAAGTTGTTCATATGATATTACATCGTCACTGTTTTGGGCAAATGCACTACTTGAATTTCCCAAAACAATTAGACAGGCAAAGAATATCACAATTATTTTTTTCATTTGAATTTCCTCCTGTAGCTGGTATATAGATACGAGATTATTCCTTGGCTGATCCATTTTAACACATTATGTTTTCATGTACAACCATCAAAAAAAGTAATTGAATAAATGATTGTTTTCATGATGTCCTTGACAATTTATAGGCCTCGAAGTATGCTGGAAAAGTCATTTAGGGAAGAGCTCAGTCATCTGGCGTTTGTTAGTTCCTATCTATGAAAGGTCGTGCGTTTTTATGAAAAAACTCTGCCTGCTGCTCGTATTTCTTTTGCTGATCTCCGTTTCTGCCCAGGCCCAGGTTACCCGGGACGACGCGATGAAGCCCCTGCCCAGCGCCGCCGACCCGGCGGCCCCGCAGCCCTTTTCCGATCCCACGCCCCAGGACAAGCTGGAAATCTGGTTCGGGCGGGTCGGGGTCTGCGACGCCTTCGTCATCCGCTGCAACGGGGAAACGATGATGGTGGACGGCGGGAACATGTTTTACGTCCGTCACGCCAATCTGTTTATCAATACCATCGGCCTGACCGCCGTGGATTATCTCTTCAACACCCACCACCATGACGATCACATCGAGGCGATGGAATCCCTGGTGCGCAGGGACCTGCTCAAGGCGAAGGTGTTCCTGACCCCCTATCCCCGCGATTACAATAACTCCTACCAGAAAAAGATGCAGGCCACCGTGGACAATAAGGGCATCGAATACCGCCAGCTGGTAGACGGGGACACGATGTACCTGGGCGGGGAAAACGGGGCGCTGTTCCAGTTCTTCCGCTGGGACGGCTCGACCGACCCCAACGCCTCTTCCATGTTCTGCAAGATCACCTACAAGGGCAGCTCTGTTCTGCTGATGGCGGACGTGATCGGCGTCGCCCAGCAGGAGCTGGCTAAGACCCGCACGGACATCCCCTGGAAGTCCGATGTCCTCAAGGCCGGCCACCACGGCTATACCCCGCAGGATCCGGACCTGCTTTCCATGATCAGCCCCGAGCTGTGCGTGATTCCCAATTCCCGCGCCGGGGCGGACGCCTGCGTCAAGCAGATGATCCAGAACGATATCCCCTGGCTGGTCACCAACGGCGGCACGATCTACATGGTCACCGAGGGCGGAGCGGAATGGCGCTACAGCGTGGACCGGGCCGTTTTCTGACGGATCCCGGCCAGAAAGTCCATTTGTCCCCCCTTTCCTGTCGGGAAAATCGACCGAAAAACACAAAATAAACAGAAAAAAAGCGGGAATTTTGACGAAATGGGGAAAAATCTTTCGCAAAACGCTTGCTTTCCGGAGATTTTAGTCTTATAATAGCACTCGTCAGAGAATCGGGTCTGTGGTTGCAAGCCGATGCCAGTCGCAGGCAAAACGGTCCACGTAAGTCAGCCAAAGCGCTGATGAGCATGGTGCGGTTTAGATGTCAGTCCGACCGGGATTTTTTCCCGAGAGAGCGGCGTGAGGGCGTTTCAGACGCAGAGCAATGCTCCTGTCGGCGGGTGTGGGGTCAAAGACCAGGTCAGCCGGTGACTCTGAACATATTAAATCTTTTATTTTTCAGGGGGTCAAGCAAAACTATGTATCAGGACAAGACGCTGGTGTGCCGTGACTGCGGTAAGGAATTTGTTTTCACCGCTGGTGAGCAGGAATTCTACGCCGAAAAGGGCTTCCAGAATGAACCCACTCGCTGCCGTGAATGCCGTATGGCTCACAAGGCCCAGCGGAACGCCGGTGGTCCTCGCGTGATGTACGATGCCGTCTGCGCTAATTGCGGTGCCGCCACCAAGGTGCCCTTCGAGCCCAAGGATGATCGTCCCGTGTACTGCAGCGAATGCTACGCCGCGATGCAGCGCCGTTAACCAATTCTGAACCCTGCAGCCGCCTCTTTAAAAAAGGGGCGGCTGTTCTTTGGTTGACAGGGCGGGGTCCGTCCACTATAATGGGGACGTTCATTCGATATCCGTCAGCGTATGACGATGAGACAGGAGTCATTATGGGAACCGAAAGCAAAAACAAAGAAGAGCAGCGCCGGGAACTGAACGGCGTTACCTATTTTGACCGCGGCCGCCTGACCGGCCGGGACGGTATGAAGTACGACCGCTACGCCATCCAGACCCACTTTATCGAGGTGGGCGAGGACCAGGCGGAGCTGGTCAAACGCTACGCCAGCCCCCTGTACCAGCCGGGGGACGTGCTGGCCTTCGGCGCCAAGGTGATGGCCATGTGCACGAAAAACGTCCGCACCAAAGAGCAGGTGCACCCGGGCTTCTGGGCCAAGGCCCTCTCCCGCCACGCCAGCGAAACCAAGGCCGGCATCGGCATGCACGACGCCTACAAGCTCCAGCTGGCCATCGACATGGTGGGCGCGCCCAAGGTGGTGTTCGCCTCCATCGCCTCCGCGGTGACGAAGCTGTTCGGCGTCCACGGGGTGTTCTACAAGATCGTGGGCAAGGGCGTCGCGGGGATCGACGGGTTCTATTACCGTTCCTCCTTTGACCGCTACAAGGACCTCGCCCTGATCAACAACGAAAACGCCCAGGAGCTCTGCGACGACCTGGAAAAGAAGACCGGCATCCCCGTCGTCCTGATGGATGCCAACGACATCGACCAGAACCAGCTGGGCAAGTGCTCCGACTTCCCCCTGACGGACGACCAAATCCAGGACGCCCTCAAGGACAATCCCTCCGGCCAGGGCGGGGAACTGACGCCGTTCATTCTGATCAGGCCCATCAAAGGATAAAAAATTTTCACTCTATTCGCTCGCCAATAGCGAAAAAAGTGAAAATTCACTGAAAATTCGCTGAAAATTCGCTCTCGCCATTGACGGGAGCGAATTTTTGCGTATAATGAATTTAAAGACGGCGAAAAAGGAGGGCTTTTATGAGCATTGAAACAGAAAACATTGAGTTCAAAGCCCAATTTACGGAGGATCTTTATAAAGAAGTCATCGCCTTTGCCAATACGGACGGAGGCACCATTTATATCGGTGTCGAAAACGACGGAACCGTCCGGGGGCTTTCCCTGGTGGATCAGGAGTATACGCAAATTACAAACGGCATCCGGGACGCTATCACGCCAGATGTCACGCTGTTTGTCCGGTATACGATTCAGGAAAACCAGGTAGTTCGCCTGGAGGTAAGCGAAGGAACCAACAAGCCCTATTATCTCAAAAGCAAGGGCCTGAAACCCAGCGGCGTATTTGTCCGCCAGGGAACCTCCAGCGTCCCCGCTTCTCCGGAAGCCATCCGCCAGATGATCAAGGACAGCGACGGCGATGTGTTTGAAGAGATGCGTTCCCTTTACCAGGATTTAACGTTTGACGCCGCCACAGCGGCGTTCAGGCGCTACGGCGTCGATTTTACGCCGGAAAAATACCGTGCCTTAGGCATCACGCAAAAAGACAGCGCTCTTTTTTCCAACCTGGCGCTGCTGCTGTCGGATCAATGCCTGCACAGCGTCAAAATTTCTGTTTTTGCGGATGAAGCCAATACCGTTTTCCGCGATCAGAAAGAATTTGGCGGTTCCATTTTTGCGCAGCTGGAAGCCTCCTATGATTATCTGATGCTCTGCAATCAGACGGCTGCGGTGATACAGGGCCTTCAAAGAATCGACAACCGGGATTATCCGGAGGAAGCTATTCGCGAAGCCCTGCTCAACGCTCTCATCCACCGGGATTACAGCTACAGCGGAAGCATCATCATCAACGTGAACGACCGGGAAATGGAGTTCATCTCTTTGGGCGGCCTACTGCCGGGCTTATCCCCCGACGATATCCGTTCCGGCATTTCTCAGCCGCGAAACAAAAACCTGGCCGCTGTCTTCCACCGCCTCCGCCTCATCGAGGCCTATGGAACGGGCATCCGAAGAATTTACTCCCTCTATACCGACTGCCCCGCCCAGCCCCGTATCGAAATTACACCCAACACCTTCAAAATGGTTTTGCCCAACCGGAACGCGCACCTGAACAAAGATTCCGAGCGACCTATTTCATCCCTCCCCACAGCCCAAATGCAAACCATTCTGGATTATCTGGCAAAACACGGACAGATCACCGACAGCGAGATCGAGGCGCTGCTGAAACTGAAAAAGACCAGGACATATACCTTGGTCCAGCAGATGCGCAAAATGGGCCTGATCGTCGCAGAGGGGCGGGGAAAAGACAAAAGATATAAACTGAACCCCTGACGTTTCCTTCAAAAGTAGAACACTTCCTCAAACTTCCTGTCCAGCGCGATGCACAGGATCAGGGCCAGTTTCGCCGTGGGGCTGAACTGGCCCGTTTCAATGGAGCTGATGGTGTTGCGGGATACGCCGACCATCTCCGCCAGCTCTGTCTGGGACAGCTTTTTTTCGGCGCGGATTTCTTTCAGCCTGTTTTTCAGGACCAGCTCTTCATTCATGGCGGCCTCCCTTACTTCGCCAGCTGAAGGATCCACGCGATCAGGAACAGCAGGGCGGCGACCGTGTAGACCAGGCCGATTACCAGCTCGTGTCTTCTGCGCAGCTTCCAGTATTTCATCAGAAAAATGGACGCGCAGCCGGCCATCACCGCGAAAAAGATCTCGTTGTTCATCCGATCGAAAACCAGGGCGTCCACCACGGACACGACGGCCAGCAGGATCACCGCCACCAGCCAGCCGACCAGAATGCACTGCTTCGAGACCTCCAGGCTGGCGATGTCCTGCCCCCTGTTTTCCTGCTGGCTTCTGGCCAGGATTTCTTCCCGATTCATATCCGTTCCTCCTTTTTGCCAAGTTTGCTTGGCACGAGCACAGTATAGCATTGTCAAGTACACTTGTCAACAGTTTTTGCAAAGTTTTCTTTGCATTTTGGTGCTCTGCCCCGTTTGTTCACCGCCAGACAAGAAGCCCAAGACAAAACGCCAGCCGCCGGAAACCCGGCGGCTGGCGTGCTTTCGTATGATTACTGTTTGAGCCTCTTATCCGCCTTCCGGGCCAGCCAGGTGCCGATGGACTGGAACAGCTGCACCAGGATGACCAGGACGATCACGCAGGCGTAGAGGACGGCGTAGCGGTAGCGCTGGTAGCCAATGGTGATGGCGGTTTTGCCGATGCCGCCGCCGCCGATGGCCCCCGACATGGCGGTGTAGCCTAAAATCGTCGTGATGGCCAGGGTGAAATTGGTGATCAGGGAAGGGACGGATTCCGGGAGCATCACGTGCAGGAGGATCTGCATCGGGGTGGCGCCCATGCTCTGGGCGGTCTCGATGACGTTGGGGCTGACTTCGCGCAGGCTCCCCTCCACCAGGCGGGCCACAAAGGGAAAGGCGGCCACCACCAGCGGGACGATCGAGGCGACAGTGCCCACCGAGGTGCCGACGATGAGCCGGGTCAGCGGGATCACCATCACGATCAGGATCAGGAACGGAACGGAGCGCAGGAAATTGATGATCACGTTCAGGGTTTTCATCAGCCAGGCCGGCAGGGGGCGGATCCCCTTGGCGTCCCCCATGACGAGGATGCAGCCCAGGGGCAGGCCGATGATGATGGCAAACAGCGTCGCCAGGACGGTAACATAGACGGTGGCCCAGGTTTCCCTGAGGAAATCCCGCTGGATGATCTCCCAGGCTTCCTGCAGCTTTTCCGGGGTAAAGGCGGTGGCAAAATTCATAACGCTCCTCCTTCCTCAGAAGACGGGGCCGCGGAAGCGGCGGCCTCTCCCTGGGCGGGATACCTGCCCACGGTCTGCACGCTGACCAGGGGCTGCTTGCGCAGATAGCTGACCGCGCGGGACATTTCCTCCGGCCCGCCGGGGATTTCGATCAGCATATAGCCGTACATCCTGCCGCCCACGGTGCGCATGGAGGCGTTGTGAACGCTGGCCAGGACGCCGCAGTCGATCGCCATCTGGGCCAGAAGGGGCTGGCTGGCCGCCTCGGAGCCGTTGAAGATCAGGCGGATGCGCTGGGTCGCTGTTTTGTCGGCGACCAGGGAGGCGCTGCCGTCCGCCATTTCCGGGTACACCAGGGTCTGGGTCGCGAAGGCCTGCGGGTCGGTAAAGACCTGGGCCACGTCCCCCTCCTCCACGACGGAGCCGTTTTCCAGGATGGCCACGCGGTTGCAGATTTCCTGCACGACGCTCATCTGGTGGGTGATGACGATGACCGTCAGGCCCAGCCGCTGGTTGATTTCCCGGATCAGTTCCAGGATCTGGTGGGTGGTCTTGGGGTCCAGGGCGGAGGTGGCCTCGTCGCACAGAAGGACCTTCGGGTCTGTCGCCAGGGCGCGGGCAATGGCGATGCGCTGCTGCTGGCCGCCTGACAGCTGGGCCGGGTAGGCCTTCGCCTTGTCCGGCAGGCCGACGACGTTCAGCAGCTCCTCGGCCCGGGCTTTGGCCTTGTCCTTCTGGTAGTCCTTCTGCAGCATCAGCGGCAGCATGATGTTCTGCAGGCAGTTGCGCTGCATCAGGAGGTTGAAGCCCTGGAAGATCATCGTCACCTTCCGGCGGACTTCGCGCAGCTCCCTTTCACTCATCGACACCAGGCTCCTGCCGTCCAGCAGGACGTCGCCGGTCGTGGGCCTCTCCAGCATGTTGATGCAGCGGACCAGGGTGCTCTTGCCCGCCCCGCTCATGCCAATGATGCCGTAAATGTCCCCGTCGCGGATGGTCAGCGTGACGTTCCTCAGCGCGTCCACCGCGCCGGAAGAAGTCACGAAGGACTTGGAAATGTTTTTTAGTTCGATCATATGTATGGCTCCGAAAGAAGGAATTCGTAATTCTTAATGCGTAATGCGTAATGAATAGTCCATTGAAAAAACCGGCGCTTGCGCCGCATCCCCATTACGCATTACGCATTATGCATTACGCATTATAAACAGCATTGTGCGGCGGAGAAGCATGTCTCCGCCGCGAATGATTTTGGGTATGTTTTAAGGATTACTTGCTGACGCCCAGGGCGTTCAGGTCAGCCTGCTTGCCGCCGTAAAGGGCCATGGGCTCGACGTGGATGCCCAGGATGTTGACCAGGTGGGTGCCGTTTTCTTCGTTGAAGTTCTGCTGATAGGGGATGTGGGCGAAGTAGTTGGCGAACACTTCACCGGCGTCCACCACCAGGTTGGGCTGCACGTAGTCGGCGAACTCGATGATGTCCAGGGTGATGTTCTTGGCCGCCAAGATGTCCTTAGCCACGGCCAGCACCTGGGCGTGGGGGGTGGGAGAAGCGGCCACGGAGATGGTCTTTCCGGCCAGGGCGTCATAGTCCACGGAATCATCGTAGCCGTCTTCATCGACGTTCTCGATGACGCAGACCACGGAACCGTCCGCCCAGGTGGAGGAGATGTAATCGGCAACCGCCTTGCTGGACAGGGCCGCGGCCAGGGCCTTGGCTTCCGGCGTTTCCTCATTGCCTTCCTTGACAGAGAGGACGTTCACATAAGGAGATTCGGCGTTTTCGATCAGCAGGGAGTCCTTGGCGGGGCTGAAGCCGGCGTCCAGGGCGTAGTTGTTATTGATGATGGCATAGTCGACGTCCACCAGGACGTTGGGCACGTTGGCCGCCTCGACTTCGTAGAACTCGATGTTCAGGGGATTCTCGGTGATGTCCGCCACGGTGGCGGTGATGCCGGCGTTTTCGTCCAGCTTGATGACGCCGTTGGCGGCCAGCAGCAGCAGGGCGCGGGCTTCGTTGGTGGTATCGTTGGGCACGGCGATCTGCAGGGCCAGCGCGGACACGCAGGACAGGGACAGCAGAGCGGCAAGAATGACAGCGGTCAGTTTCTTCATGGTTGTACTCTCCTTTTCATTCGTCCATCAAAAAAACGGAGGCCTGAAAGCACTCCGTTTCCTGATCGATATTAGCCGTCAGGCGGGAACGCTTTCCGGGAAACCGGCGCGGGAAACCATGCACATGCGCATCTCACACATGTACATCCGCCGCATGCCCATCATGGAAAACCGGTAACTCATCGTCAGCGCTCCTTTCTTTCGGGGATGGCTGGAGTATAGCACAGCCGGCCTGCCCTTGTAAAATACGAAAAGGATATGGCTGGTTATAAGTATAGATTATAACTTGATTCAACCCAAAGGGTGGTTTGGAGGGACTTTGCCCGGAGTCTGTGAAAAAAGAACATTTTTAAGTGTTCTTTAAGTGTTTGCTTACATTCCTTGCCTTACCACCAAATATACAGCACATCGGTTCCCCATATTGGTTCTGCCTGCATGCGGAAATACAGCAGGCCAAACATCAGCAGGCCGGAAGAATTCATGGTATCCAGCGCGGCGTCCAGGACGGCGCTGTCGGAAAAGCGGATTCCTACGGCATGCTTTCCGGCACTGCGGGCTTTTTTCACAATCTGAACGATTTCGTTCTGCCAGTCATCCCCCACGCTCTGTCCCATTCTGACGTAGTAATTGTAACGGATCGACGTGGAAAGCGGGTTTCGGAAATTCAGCTGAGCTCTCGCCGGTTCGTTTCTGAGAACGTTATAAACATCCGAAGAAGGGTTATTCAGAAAAGGATAAAAGTCTTCCAGATAGGTCTCATCGTCCATGTCGTTCCAGGTCGCGTCCTCATGATACCATTCCCCGTCGATCTGCACGATGTTCCAGGCATGGCCGCCTTCCTGTCCTTTTTCCGGGTAATATACGCCGTTTGTCCGTACACAGGGGATGCCGAAGCAGCGCATTGCCAGCGTCATGGCCGCCGCGTAACCCTCACAGACCGCTTTTCCATACACCAGACCGCCGTAGGCTGTCCGAAGACGGTCGTCCAGATTCTCGCCGTTCCCCAGGTCTTCTTCTACCTGATACTGGCAGTGCCTGACGAGATACCGGTCCGCGGCCAGCTCCTTCTCAAAATCGCTCTCTCCCCATTCCGGCTCTTTGCGGATGCTGTCCATGGCCTCCATGCACAGCGAAAGCCGTTCCTCCATCAGGATGGGATGCCGCGCGCATGCGGCGTCGTTAGGTTTTTGAACCAGGCCCAGATCCGTCCCATAATTTTCCGGCAGATATAAAAGCTCCGGGCAGTCAAAGAGCAGCACATAATTGACCCGCGCGATGTTCAGATAGGACAGCTCCCCACAGGGATACTGCCACAATTCCGGTTTTCCCAAAGCAATACAATCATATCGCGAGGAAAAGCGCCTCTTCTCCGCGTCTGTCAGCTGCTGATAAAAATAATGCAGCTCCGGGTCGTAGGTGTGCCACACCTCTGCGGTCGGTTCCGTGGAATAAGGCGGGGTATATTTTGCGCCGGCACCGGCGCTCACAGCCAGCAGTATCAATACGATGATCACCGATATAAAACGTTTCATTCCGTTTTCCTTTCCCGGCGTTGCCCAACCTGTACATGAATATGCCGCAGAAACACCTCCACAGAATCCCTGAGGCGCTGGTGACGGATGCTGGTTGCGTCGAAGCGGAGGGTGCGGAAGGCCAGCTGCATGATGGGGCCGGTGCAAAAGGCGCAGATCAGCGTCCCGACGCCGACCGGGCCGCCCAGCAGCCAGCCGATCAGGGTGGCCAGGCTTAAAAGCCCTATGCTCACCGCGCCGATCGGCACTTTTTTCACGCGCTTGGCCAGGCCGACCAGCAGCGTGTCCCTCGGCCCGCAGCCCAGGGAGGCGGCCATGTAGGCGACCTGGGTATAGGCCATGATCACCAGGCCCGCCAGCATCACCGGGATGCCGGACTTTAGCGACCCGCAGGCGGGAACCGCATGGATCCAGTTGAAAAAGTCCACCGCCTTCCCGACCACCACCGCGTCGATGAACATCGCGATCCCGATCGGCTCCTTCATCAGGACGTCGATCCCCAGGATCAGCAGGGACACGGCGACTGACGCCGTCCCATACAGGATACCCAGGCTCCGGGAAACCCCCAGGTTGAGCACATCCCAGGGGCCCGCGCCGATGTTGGCCTGGATCGTCAGGTAAACGCCGAAGCCGTTGACAAACAGGCTTACCGCCGCCAGCAGGGCGTTGAGCAGAATCCCACCCGCGGTATCATTCCGCCGGGGCAGCAGCCTGTGCGCGGAAACCGTCTCCATGTTGCACCGCCTCTTTCACAATATATTTCAGATAAATTTTCCGGTGACGCTCTCCGGGCACCGCCGGATTTCGTCCGGTGTTCCGCAGGCCACGATCCGGCCGCCGTCTTCGCCGCCTCCCGGCCCCATGTCGATGATGTAGTCCGCCGCGCGGATCACGTCCAGGTCGTGCTCGATCACGATGACGGTCGCCCCGTGATCGATCAGGGTCTGGAACACGTTCAAGAGGGTCTCTACGTCCCTGGGATGCAGGCCGATGGTCGGCTCGTCAAAGACGAAGACGGCATCGTCCTGCTGCCTGCCCATTTCGGAGGCCAGCTTCAGCCGCTGGGCTTCGCCGCCGGACAGGCCCGGCGTTTCCTCGCCCAGCGTCAGGTAGCCCAGGCCCAGGTCGCGCAGGATCTCGAGCCTCGGCCGGACGGTGTTCATTTCATTGCAGAAAGAGAGGGCGGTATTTACGTCCATGTCCATCAGCTCCGGCAGGGTGCGCTCCTCCCCGGCCTTGTTCCGGAAACGGATTTTCATGGCGTCCTTTCCGTAGCGGGAGCCCCGGCACTCCGGGCAGGGGATTTCTACGTCCGGCAGGAACTGAACGTCCAGGGAGATCTGGCCCGTCCCGTCGCAGACCGGGCAGCGGAGCGAGCCGGTATTATAGGAAAAGTCCCCGGCGCTTACCCCCAGCTGTTTGGCTGCCTTGGTCCGGCCGTAGATCTTGCGCAGCTCGTCGTGGACGTTCGCGTAGGTGGCCACCGTCGAGCGCACGTTGATCCCGATGGGGGTGGCGTCGATCAGTTTGACGTGGCGGATGCCCTCCGCCTCCAGTTTGATCACGTGATCGGGCAGCTTTTTCCCGCCGCAGAAGGCGTCCAGGGCCGGCACCAGACTTTCCAGGATCAGCGTCGTCTTGCCCGAGCCGGACACCCCGGTCACGACCGTCAGCCCACCTTTAGGAACCCGGACCGACAGCGGGCGGACCGTATGGATCGCCCCGGTCTCCATGAGAATTTCCCCCTTGGCGAAGGGGTCCATTCCCCCGCCCCGCCGGACGGGGGCCTGCTTTCCGGAGAGATACCGGCCGATGACGGAAGCGTCATTTTTTTCGATCTGCCGGACGGTTCCCTCGGCGATGACGGTTCCGCCCTTCGCCCCGGCCTCCGGCCCCATCTCGATGAGCCAGTCCGCTTCCCTTAAAATCTGCGTGTCGTGGTCCACCAGCAGGACGGAGTTCCCGTCCCGGACCAGGTCCTGCATGACCCCGTTCAGACCGACGATATTCGCCGGGTGCAGGCCGATGGACGGCTCGTCCAGCACGTACAGCACCCCCGTCGTGCGGTTGCGGACGGCCCGGGCCAGCTGCATCCGCTGCCGTTCCCCGGTGGAGAGGGTGGAGGACGCCCTGTCCAGCGTCAGATAGCCGAGCCCCAGGTCCATCAGCCGCGCCGCCGTTTCCAGATAGGCCTCGCAGATGTTTTTCGCCATGAGGCGCATTTCCTCCGGCAGGCAGGCGGGCACCTTCTGAACCCAGGCGACGGACTCCTTCAGCGTCATCTCGCAGGCCTGGTCCAGGGAGATCCCCATCAGCCTGGGCGCCCGGGCGGCCTCGGACAGGCGGGTGCCGCCGCACTCAGGACAGACCTCCTCCTTGAGGAATTTCTCCACCCGCTTCATGCCCTTTTCGTCCTTCACCTTGTTCAGGGCGTTGAGCACCGTGGCGGTGGCGCTGTAATAGGTAAAGTCCATTTCGCCGGCCGTCGCCGTGTCCGCCTTCTTGGGGCGGTAGAATATATGCTTTTTCTCCATGGGGCCGTCGTAGACGATTTCCTTTTCCTTTTCCGTCAGCTCCCGGAAGGGGACGTCCGTTCGCACGCCCATGGCCCGGCACACGTCGGTCATCAGCGACCACATCAGGGAGTTCCACGGGGCGACGGCCCCTTCGTCGATGGTCAGGCTCTCGTCCGGCACGAGGGTGCTTTTATCCACCGTGCGGACCGTGCCGGTCCCGCCACAGCATTTGCACGCGCCCTGGGAATTGAAGGCCAGCTCCTCCGCCCCAGGCCCGTAAAAATGCTCGCCGCATTCCGGGCAGACGATTTCCTGCATCAGCGCCACCTGAAAGCCCGGCTTCACGTAATGCCCGTTGGGGCAGCGGTGCGAGGACAGCCGGGAGAACATCAGCCGCAGGCTGTTGAGCAGCTCCGTCCCCGTGCCGAAGGTGGAGCGGATGCCGGGAACCCCGGGCCGCTGGTGCAGGGCCAGGGAAGCGGGGACGTACAGCACCTCGTCCACGTCCGCCCGGGAGGCCTGGGTCATCCGCCTTCTGGTATAGGTGGACAGGGACTCCAGATACCTTCTGGAGCCCTCGGCGTACAGGACGCCCAGCGCCAGGGAGGACTTCCCGGAACCCGACACGCCAGCGACCGCCGTGATTCCGCGGAGGGGCACGTCCACGTCGATATTTTTCAGGTTATGGACCCGCGCGCCCCGGACCTGGATGACGTCCGGCTGAACACGGTCCAGATGATTCTGAAAGTCTGTTTTTTCCGTCATGTTTCTCTCCGTTTTGCTCTGAGGAATCGGCCGCTCCGGCGTTGGAAAACCCCGCGCCGGATGACAGCACGATGGCATTAAAGCACAACCGGGAAGCAAAGTCAAGGAACGGGCTGCCCCTTCTTTTTTCACCCTTTCGCGGGCAGCAAAAACGGCAGGCCTTTCGGTCTGCCGTCCGGACACACTCGCCGTTTATTCGTCCGACTGCAGGGCGTCGTAACCTTCCTCGCCGATATGGACGCGCACATGGCAAAACTCGCCTGCAGAAAGAAACCCAGGGCTATGCCCAGCAGAACCCACAGTGTATTTGCGGGAGAATAACAGCCAAA
Organism: Christensenella sp. UBA4379; assembly: GCA_002391225.1. Classification (GTDB taxonomy): domain Bacteria; phylum Bacillota; class Clostridia; order Christensenellales; family Aristaeellaceae; genus UBA4246. The sequence goes on along the minus strand of DGRV01000014.1, from coordinate 223 downwards.
AAACAATCTGTAACAATCGCAACGCACCTATTCAGTCCCTTGCTTTCGATCGCAGATTCGACACTCTGCGGAGGGGGTGATCAGGGGGAGTCCTCCCCCTGATTACAATCCGCAGGACCGGCTTTGCCGGTTCGAGGAGTATTTTTGCGGAGCAGAATTACACATGGGTAAACGAAGCCACCCTCACTTCTGCGGAGTAAAAATACATTCCTTGCGGATTTGC
>DGRV01000028.1 GCA_002391225.1 Christensenella sp. UBA4379 | reverse complement strand
CACCAGGACGTGGATGGTATCGGAATTGGAGGTGCCAAAGAGGCTGACAAACCCGCCGGAGCGGGAGCACATCCGACGCACGTCCTCGATGGAATGGGCTTCGATATAGTCCAGCAGCGCCAGCACCGGCACGCTGCCGATCCGGGTGGGGGCAAAAGGCCCGTCCCCGTCCGCGCCCATGGTGCCGTCAATCATGCGCCCGTGATCATGGGCGCTGACCGTGACCCCGCCGTCAATGTGGGCCACGATAAAGCAGCAGTCCCCGACGCTTTTGCCCATGCTTTCCGCATGCGCCTCCGCCACCGCCTTCGGGTTCAGCACGTGGGAGTGGGGATGGCGGTACAGGCCGCGGATGCCGGTAAGCCGCGCAAGGTCGCAGTATTCATCCACATTGGTGGGATTCAGGGTATAGGCAGGCCGGTGATACGTCAGGGCAAACTTCCAGGCCAGCATAACGCCCAGCTTCGCCGCGTGCTCGCTTCCGCCCACGGCCGCCTCCGTATCGTCGTACAGCTTCTGGTCGATGATCGTTACGCCGCTGGGCTGCGTGCAGGCGCTTCCCCCGCGGCCGACAAACACATCGATGGACGCCGGGTCCACTCCTTCCTCCTCCAGCATTTCCAGGATCACCTGATAGCGGAAGGGCACCTGCCCGTTCACATGGGGATACTGCAGCAGCAGCGGCGCGTCATGAAACCTGCTTTTTTCGAACAGCTCCTCCTCGTTCACAAAGAGGCTGATCTTTGTGGAGGTGGAGCCTGGATTGATAATCAGCAGCCTGTATTCCTTTTCCGTCATTGGGGATCCCTCTCCTTCACCGCGGCGGTACGCCGAAACCCGTGGGGATTCCGCGTCCTGAAGAACTGAAGTCACTTATCGATTCGGTATTCTACCACGAAAAGGACAGGGATGTAAACCAAAGGGACGGATTTTCACCCGTCCGCTTTCCGGGAGGCGTAATCCTCCTCTATTTCCGCTTTCCAGCCCGATGCAACCGGCCTGCACGCCCGCATGTCCCCGACGGTCCTGCTGACGATTTCGTAATTCAGGGCCACGCCCCTCCGGTCATTGTGGTACCGCACGGCCCGGTCCCGTTCGATCCCGAAGTGCTTCGCCGTTTCCACCGCGTCGATGTTCGCCCCGAGGAAAAGGAACTCCCAGCCGTATTTGCTTTTCTGCCGTTCCACCATCTTCCGGACCTCGTCGCTGCTGTAGCGGCGGCTTGCGTTTTCCATTCCGTCGGTGGTGATGATAAAGATCGTGTGCTCCGGCCGGTCCTCCTCCCGGGCGTACTTATGCACATTGCCGATGTGGTGGATGGCCTGCCCGATGGCGTCGATCAGCGCCGTGCATCCGCCCACGAAGTACTGCCGGTCCGTCATCGGCTCCACCTTCCGGATATCCGCCCGGTCATGGATAACCGTGCTCTCGTCCGAAAACAGCACCGTGGACACCAGCGCCTCCCCGGGTTCCTTTTTCTGCCGCTCAATCATGCTGTTGAAGCCGCCGATGGTGTCCGCCTCCAGGCCGCTCATGGACCCGCTCCTGTCCAGGATAAAAACCATTTCCGTCAGGTTCTTCTTCATGTTCCAACGCCTCCTGTTCCTTTGTTCAGGAGGCTCTTCCCTCCTGACAGTCACAGGATAGCGCATCAGGGGCTCCCGCAGGTCGCCTGCTATGCGACAACGCTGTTGTTGCCCAGCAGCGGCAGGTCCAGCTCATAGAGCACCTCGTTGATCTCCAGGACGCTGTAAATCCGGTTCCTGATGCAGTATTCCATCACAACGTCCAGCTTGCTGCTGCGGCTCAGGGCGAACCCCGCTTTCTTCAGGAGCTCCTTCGCCTCCGGCAGCGTCATCTCCAGCGCCATTACAAAGGCGAACACCGTCGGCTTGCTGGGCTTGTAATCCGGATCGGAACGGATTTTGCTGAACAGCCTCCTGTCCACGTTCGCCTTCTTGTAGCACTGGCTGTCCGTCATTCCCCTTTCATCGATCTTCCGGAGCAGCGCCTTGGAAAAGCCCTCGTCCGTCTGGCGGATCAGCGCCTCCCAGTCCGGCATTGCGGCGTTTCCCGCCGTCGGTGCGGGCATGGCGTCCCGCGGGGCGGCCTGCAGGGCGGCAAAGTCCATTTCCTCCTCCCGGCGCTTCCGCCGGATCCGGGACTCCAGGACCAGGGCGCTTTTCTCATCCTCCTGCCAGAGGGAAGCCCGGGCCTGCTCCAGGTTTGTCCTTATATGGGTTTCAGCGTAATGGTCGTCAATGTATTCCCGCACATCCCGGAACAGCTTCTTCCCGGTGAAAAACGCCTGGCGGCCGAACACCACCAGCCACACCGTCATCTCGTGATGCAGAAGGAACCGGCTGACGGCTTCCACGGCCACCTCCATGGCCTCTTCCTTCGGGTAGCCGTAGGCGCCGGCGGAGATCAGCGGGAAGGCAACGGATTCCAGCCCCTTTTCCGCCGCCAGCTTCAGGGAATTCTCATAGCAGGAGTACAGCAGCTCCCGCTCGTGATGGTTTCCCCCGTGCCAGACCGGCCCCACCGTATGAATGACATACTTTGCCGGAAGCCGGTACCCTTTGGTGATCTTTGCCTGCCCCGTTTCGCAGCCGTTGAGCCCCCTGCATTCCTCCAGCAGCTCCGGGCCGGCCGCGCTGTGAATGGCCCCGTCCACGCCGCCTCCGCCCAGGAGCGTCGGGTTTGCCGCGTTGACGATGGCGTCCGCCTTCATCTTCGTGATATCGTTCCGTACAATTTCGAAAGGCATGCTCTTCCTCCCCCGGATTCCGTGCTCTTTTTCTTTTTCTCCCGTTGATACGCCCCTATTGTATCCGGAATCCGGACTTTTTTCAAACCGACCCCCCAGGCGGTGTGGAACGATTGACGCCCCCTGTTTCCGGCAGGTATAATGTTCCCCGGTTTTTTAAGAAACTCCTGAAATGATGCGCGAGGTATCCCATGAACAAAAACTACCGGAAAACGCTGACCGCCTGCTATCTCGGGTTCATCACCCAGGCCATC
>DGRV01000018.1:12985-17838 GCA_002391225.1 Christensenella sp. UBA4379 | reverse complement strand
GTCGGCTCGTCGCAGATCAGGATGCGGGGATTGCAGGCCAGCGCGATGGCAATGATGACCCGCTGGCGCATGCCGCCGGAAAACTCATGGGGATATTGCCTGCGGCGTCGCTCCGGCTCCGTTATGCCCACGTCCTGGAGCAGGGCGATGGTTTTCTGCCGGGCCTGGGCTCCCTTCAGGTTCTGATGGAGGCGCAGGGCCTCCTCAATCTGCGCGCCGATGGTCTTGAGAGGGTTCAGGCTGGTCATCGGGTCCTGCAAAACCATGGCGATTTCACGGCCGCGGATGGTCAGCCATTCTTTTTCCGTGGTAAAGCGGGCAAGGTCTTTTCCGTTGTACCAGATGCTGCCGTGATCCACCCAGCCGTTCACGTCGTTGAGGCCCATAAAGGACTTGGTCAGCACGCTCTTGCCGGAGCCGCTTTCCCCCACGATGGCCAGGGTTTCCCCCTCGTACAGCTCCAGGGAAACGTCCCGGATAGCGTGCAGCACCTTGCCGCGCAGGTTGAATTTGATGTCCAGATGTTCCACCCGAAGAACTGGATGTTGATTCTGTTCCTGCATGAACATTTCCTCCCGGCTTACAGATGGTTCTTAGGATCGGCGGCGTCCGCGAAGGCGTTGCCAATGATGTAGAAAGAGATCGTGATGACCGACAGGACGATGGCCGGGAAAATCAGCTGGTAGCGCAGAGAGGCGCTGGTGATCAGCTTTCGTCCTTCATTGATCAGGTTGCCCAGGGACGGAGTGTCGACTGAAAGGCCCAGGCCGATATAGGTAATGAATACCTCGCTGCCGATGGCTCCGGGAATCGCCAGGGCCATGCGGAGCATGATCACGCTGACCAGGTACGGAAGAAGGTTTCTGAACATGATGCGCCAGGTACCCGTGCCTAGGCAGCGGGAGGCGAGGTTATAATCGCGGTCCCGGATGATGACGATCTGGTTCCGGATAAAGCGGGCCATGCCCAGCCAGCGGGTCAGCGACATGGCAAAAATCAGCGTGGTGATGCCCGGGCGCATGATGTAGGAAATGAGGATCAGGATAATCGTATTGGGAATATTGTCCAGCACATTGTAAATTTCCGTAATGAGCCGGTCCAGGGCGCGGACATAGCCCCACAGGATCCCGACCAGAATGCCGATCAGCGCTTCAAAAAAGCCCACCACAAAGCCAATCCACAGGCTGGTGCGGGTCCCGCTCCACACCCGGGCCCAAAGATCCTGGCCGATGTTGTTCGTGCCGAAGATAAAGGGACGGTCGGACGGCAGCGTCCTGAGATCGGCGGATCGAACGGTGACGATGGCGCCGTCCGCTTCTTCCCGGACCGCGTCTGCGTCCACATAGAGCATGCCGCCCTTGTTGGTCAGGTCCATCGCTTCCTGGTACATCTGAATGTTAAAGGACGACCTGCTTTCATAGGGTACCGCGGTCGGGTCTTCCGGCAGTTTCAGCTTGGTCTGGAAGTTGTTTTTGGCATACCCCGTCAGCCCGTTGTATTCGATTTTGCACCATTCATCCCCGTACTCAACGAGGGTAAAAACCTGTCTTGCCTTGATGCTGGTCAGGACGTTGGACACGGTATACCACTGGTCGTCCATCCGTTTTCCGGTAAGCCTGGTGCCTTCGGGCACCCTGGTATATACGGTCGTCAGGGAAGGCGACTGATTTTGCAGCTGGATATTGGTGACCGGATCGTTGTTGATGGTATTGGCCCCGTACTGGCCGGGCAGGAGGGGCTGGATAAAGGTAAACGCCAGCAGCAGTACCAGCACGATCAGCATGGCGACCGCTGTTTTATTGTGCAGGAAAGCCTGAAAGGTGGAACGCCAGTAAGAATAATTGGAATAACCGGTTCTTTCCGCTGTGCTCTCGTCTACGTCCGCAAGGCGGAACATCTCCTGCCCCATGGCCCGCGGAGTTTCAGAACGGGCAGCTTCAGAAATATGCTGCTCCAAAGCGCGCGTTCTACTGCTAAATGGATTCTTCATCAGCGCGCGCTCTCCTTTTTCACAAAACTGATTCTCGGGTCAATCACGCCCATCAGCAGATCGCCCAGCAGCAGGCCGACGATGCCGATGGCGGAATAGATCATGACCAGCGCCTGTACCATCGGGTTATCCTGACGTCCGATCACGTCGACCAGCAGGCCGCCCATACCAGGCACGGAATACAGGGATTCGATATAAATGGACCCGCAGATGGTATACATGATGGAAGAGGGAATGTACTGAATCATCGGGACAAAGGCGTTGCGGAAAACATGCCGCATCATGATGCTTTTGCTGTGAACCCCCTTCGCCCGGGCCAGACGCACATAGTCCTTGTTCATTTCGTCCAGCATGTATCGCCTGATCCACATGGCGTAGGAAGCGGTGGAGCCCAGGGACATGCTGAGCACGGGAAGAATCCATGTGATCAGATTGTTCCGGTCAAACAGCATGGAAATGCCCATCAGGCTCGTGCCGTACATCTGAATGAATATATAATACACCGCCGCGGGCACCGCGTTGATGAAAACGATAAACGCTGTGCCGAATTTGTCCCAGAAGCCGGACTTGGACCTTGCCATCGCAGCGCCCAGCGGGATCCCCGTCAGCAGAGAGATCGCCATGCTCATCAACCCCATCTGAATGGAAAGCGGGGCCTTCTGAGCGATGATCTGCGAGATGGGCGTTCCTACGCTGTAGCGGGAGGACTGCCCCAGATCGCCGCGCAGCAGATTGGAAAAGAACGCGCCGAGCTGTATGTGAATCGGCTGCGTCAGGCCGAGGTTGGCCAGCTTGGCGTTAATCTGCGCTTCGTTGAGCTTCTCGAAGTTGTCAAAATACCCTTCGATCGGCATCTGCCGAAGCAGAATAAACACCAGCGTAATGACGATTGCCAGCGTAATCACGGAGGCTGCCAGACGCTTCAGGACATATTTGAACATGCGGTTGACCTCAATTTGGAAATCATACTGCATCCAAAGCCAATACGGAGATAGCCGGATGAATGTCAGTATAAAGGATGAAACGCGGAGACGGGTGGATGAACCCGCCTCCGCGAGGGATCAGTCTTTTACGGCCTGACCGGCCGATTCAGATTCAATAGGATTATTTGCTCTGGGCGGCCAGCTCTTCTTCCCACTGATCATAGGCATCGTAATACTCGTCTGTGGACATAGGCTTGTCCAGCAGGTGCTGGCCCTTATAGCGGCAGGTGGCCAGACCCGTGGCGGCAAACTGCGCTTCGAAGGGATTCAGCCTGGAAGCGGTATAACCGGCGGTGTCGGAGCCAAAGGGCAGGGCGATGGCATGGTTGATCAGGTAAGCTTCCGCCTCAGCATAGGCCTGATAGCGCTCTTCGTGCTGGGTGGTGGGGATGGAGCCGGCCTTTTCGAGAAGGTTGAAATAGGTCAGGGTTCCGTTTTCGTCGAAGAGATCGGGCTGGGTCGCGGTGGCAAAGAAGTTATAGTTGTTGCCGTTCTTGAAGGGAGAGGTCATGTTTTCAGGATCGTCGTAATCCAGACCCCAGTTGCACTTCATCAGGGCGTATTTGCCGCTGCGGCGGATTTCCTTGAGGAACCCGGAGGAAGGACCGGCTTCCACGATCACGTCGATATAGTCCGTACCGAGCAGGGCTTCCAGCTGCTGCTCGACCACCTGGCACTCTTCCGCCCAGGTCGTGGAGGACGGGTTGTAGCACACCAGCACCTTCACCGGGAAGGTAGCGCCGGCTTCCTTCAGTTCAGCCACGGCGGCGTCGCGGGCGGCGATCGCCTTTTCATCCTGGGCGCTCAGGCTCAGTTCGGGGGTCAGTGCGGTCACTTTGCTTTCAAAGCCAACGATGGCAGGCGGGGTCAGCGTATTCCAGATCAGGTCCGCGGGGTTGTCCGGCTCGATGACGGTCTTGGCCTTCAGACGGTCCAGACCGTAGAAGATGGACTGACGGAAGTTCTCGTTGTTGACGGCCAGCTTCCAGTTTGCAGGTTCGTAGGCCTCGTCAAAGTGCGGGTCAAAGTTGAAGCTGAAGAAGTAAGAATACTGGCCGATCTGCCGCACGGGATGGATCAGGTCCGCTTTCTCCGGATCGGCGAGCCATTCCGCCGCGATGGTCGGGGTGATGTCCGCCGCGTCAATCTCGCCGCGCAGGTAGAGCTCGGGAGACAGGGTGCTGGATTCCTTGTTGTAGGTCTGCTGGATGGTCGTGATATAGACATGCTCAGCGTCCCAATAGGAAGCGTTCTTCGTATACACGCGGCTTTCCTGCGGCTTGAATTCAGACAGGATGTAAGCGCCACAGTACAGCACCGTGTCGTTGCCGGTCGCCAGACCGAACTGATCTCCCTTTTCTTCCAGGAACTTCGCGTTCACCGGCATGTAGCAGGAATAATCCAACATGCTCAGGAAGAAGGGCAGGGGCTCTACGGTCGTGTAAGCAACGGTCTTTTCGTCCAGCGCTTTGACGCCGACAGTGGCAAAGTCTACCGGTTCGCCCGTGTATTCGCTGTTGGTGCTCTCGTAATAGGCTTCCGCGCCGGCCAGGTAATCGCTTAGGATCCAGGCGTTCGACGCGTCATTCTTGGCATCCAGCACGTACTGAGCGGCGGTGACAAAGTCATAGGCGGTCACGTCCGCGTAGTATTCGCCGGCGGCAGTCACCCAGGTGATGCCGTCGCGGAGCTTGAACGTCCAGGTCAGTTCATCGTCAGACAGGGTCCAGCTCTCCGCCAGCGCCGGGACGACGTTGCCATACTGGTCACGCTCCACCAGGGTGTCGATAATGTTGGCGGAAACCGTGAATTCGTTCGTAGTTCCGGTCGTCAGATAATTCAGCGTTCCAATCTCGCCTGAATACAGGGTCCTGTAAACC
>DGRV01000018.1:0-12846 GCA_002391225.1 Christensenella sp. UBA4379 | reverse complement strand
TTTTCATATGATGTCCTCCTTGTTTTATTGCCAATGGCAGTTTTCATAACATGGTGCCAACTGGCCTTTATCATATCATAGCGGGCGTTGCTTTGCAACTTTAGTGCGCTAAAAATTCATAGTAAATACAAAAACCGCCCGATGAGGATCAGGGCGGTACAAAAACGGCAAGATTGGCTCTGATCAGTGCCACTCTGGCTCCGCTTGCATGGATTTATTTCCCGTGGTAATCGGCCACCATTCCGGGTGACACGGTCTCGTGCGCCTGGTTGATTTTCTCGATTTCGCCTTTGCGAAGCGGCGGGTTGCAGTACTGGCACTGGGTCAGCTTGGCAAACTTTCCTTCGTCCAGCTCTCCGTAAGTAAAGGCGGTCAGAGGCCGGTACTGCTCCTTCACCCCGGGGCAGTCGGCCACGGAATGGTAATTGGAGCCGTTGGTTGGGTTATAGTAAAGCTCCGTGCTGTTTTCGGGGAGGGGAATGCTGCGGCCGGCAAAATCCTCCCAGATCACCAGCTTGGTCCCGTGGTCGTCGTCCACGGCGACGTTGTTATAAATCCACATCATGTTGACGCCTTCCGGGTTTTTGAGGCGCTGTACACGGATGCAGCCGTGGCTGGCGCGGGTGCCGAGCTTGTACTCGGTGGCCTTGTAGTTCCGTCCTCCGTCTGCGTTCAGCACATGGGGCACTTCATGCAGCAGGTCCCCGGAATCAAAGCGCAGGGCGAACCGGCAGATCATGGCGTCAGACTGGAAATGACCCACCTTGGACACCAGCAGGAATTCGCCGGAGCGGGTCTCGTTATAGGGCTGGCTGCTGTTGTACAGCCCGGTGGAGACGGACAGCTCTGAGAACAGATGGCCGTCTTTGAACAGGTACAGGGTCTGCGTCAGCTTGTCGATCACGATTCCAAAGTGCTGGTCCGGCGTTTTTTTGACCAGCTGATCCCGGCGGACATAGCCGGTGACGAACTCGTTCCATGCCTTCACCCGGGAATCATGAAAGGAAGCGGAATAACATTCCACCTGGGCCCAGCCGTCCTGGGTGAACCCAAGCACATGCACGCCCATGGACGTGCCGGTCACAACTCCGATGCCGGCAGAACGCTCATCCGGTTCCTCGCGGAGGATGACCTGGGAGCGCTGATTTTCGGAAATGGTATAAATCGGCGCGGTCAGCATCGCCCAGACGGCTTCCTCGTCCTTAATGTTCATGGGCGTGCACCAATAGCAGCCTTTGGGATCATGATCCGGCACATGGGAGGAGCGAACGGCGGGAGTAATAACGGCAGGCTCTTTTGAAGGCTCTGGGACGGAAGTGGGAACCGGCGTTTCCGCCGGGGCCAGGACGCGGGTGTCTTCCGGAGCCTGCGTCGGCTGCGCGCCGAATGTCATGCTAGTCTGTGCGGCAGCACCCACCAAGATGGCCATATCCACATGGGAATCGTCCAGCGTCAGGCGGAGGGTGTAGCTCCCTTCCCTGACCGGCGCTCCATCAGCGCCGATGCCGTTCCAGACGGCCTCATGAAAGCCCGCGGTTTCCTGGTGGGCGTTCATCAGTACCAGCATCATTTCCCCCTGTTCGTTCAGAAGAGAAATGGTCATCACGCCGTCCCTGGGCAGATCATAATAGATGGATACGTTTTTTCCAGGGGTAATAACAATGTCCGAAATGGAAAAAGCGAGCCCGGCTTCTCCCCGGGCTGCAGCTGTACAGCATACCAGCAAAACGGTCAGAAACAGAACGATCACCGTTCGCTTCATACAAACCTCCGAGTCAGAATAAAATCAGATGACATAATTATCCCCGCCGCTGCCGTCGATCAGATCGGACAGATAGATTCCGTCCAGATAATTGTTGATCAGGCTGTCCAGCTTCCGCCAGACAGGCAGAGCGGAACACCTGGCGGCGTTGGGGCATGGCCGCGTCTCCCCCTCCAGGCAGGAAACAGGTGAAAGCGAGCCCTCCGTCAGCCGAAGGATTTCCCCGATCCGGTAATCCTCCGGCGGGCGGGACAGGCGGTAGCCGCCGCCTTTTCCGTGAGCGCTTTCCACCAGCCCCGCCTTGGAGAGGGTGCCCATGATCCCCTCCAGGTATTTCTGGGATATTTCCTCTGATTCTGTAATTTCCTTGAGGGGAATATATTTCTCCTGATCCATCCTGGCCAGGCAGGCCATCACGCGCAAGGCGTACTTTCCCCGCGTTGAAATCATCATGACGCTGTTCCTCCAAAGACGGAAAAGCCCGTCGCTTTTCCAGGAACCGATCTTATCATCTTTTCCCTACCCAGTCAATAGGCAATTCAGATCTCGCTGGTTTTGCGTAGAACAACGGCCGTCTGTGCAGGCAGATAGATGTAAAATCCCTGGCCGTCCTGCTGCTGGGCGGAGATATAGACGGTATCGTCCGAGATATTGTCAAAGCCTCCGAACTGCTTATCATCGGAGCTTAAAATGACCTTGTAATCCCCCGTATCCGGCAGCGGTACAAACTGAGACTGCTGGCTCAGCGACGGATGGAAATTGAAAACGAACACGCAGCCCTTCCGCTCATAGATCAGGATCTGATGCTCCTCGTGCTGCAGCAGGCCCATCACATAGGGTTCGCTCAGCAGGTCGTAACGTCGTATCAGTTGAAGCATGGCCTTGTCAAACCGACCGAGGTCTATATAACGAAGATCCTCCCTTTCAGAAAGAGACCAGAGTCTTCTTGCCTTGGCATAGCTCCAGCCGTTCCCTTCCCGCGGGAAATCAATCCATTCCGGATGGCCGAACTCGTTCCCCATGAAGTTGAGGTAGCCGTCCCCGCCGGCCGTGGCGGTGACCAGTCGGATCATCTTGTGCAGGGCTTCCGCCTGAGTGACGACCATGTTCTCGCCCATCTTCGACATGCCCCAGTACATTTCCTTATCCGCCAGGCGGAACATGATGGTCTTATCGCCCACCAGGGCCTGATCGTGGCTTTCAGAGTACGCGATGGTCTTTTCTCCCGGGCGGTGGCTGACCATCTCATAGAAGATCCGCCCGATATCCCACTTACCAAAGGGCTTTTCCTTGATGGTCTTGATCCAGTAGTCCGGCAGACCCATACCCAGGCGGGCGTCAAAACCGATGCCGCCCTCGGCGACCGGCCTGCACATGCCCGGCATGCCGCTCATGTCTTCGGCAATGCAATAAGACTCCGGTTTGATTTCCTTGGCCAGGTTCATGGCAAGCTGCAGGTAGGTGACCGCGTCCACGTCCGTGTTCATGGAGAAATACATCTGGTAGTTCATAAACGCGGAGCCCAGGCCGTGATCATGATAAAGCATGCTGGTGACGCCGTCAAAGCGGAAGCCGTCAAAATGATATTCTTCCAGCCAGAAGCGCACGTTGGAAAGCAGGAAATGGATTACGCCTGTTTTGCCGTAATCAAACACCCGGGAATCCCAGGCCGGATGATAGCCTGCCTGACCTTCTTTAAAGAACTGACCGTCGGTTCCGTCAAAGCCCGCAATGCCTTCCGCGGTGTTCTTGACCGCGTGGGAATGGACGATGTCCAGCAGCACGGACAGGCCCAGCTCATGGGCCCGGTTGATCAGAGCCTTCAATTCGTCCGGCGTCCCGTAGCGGGAAGACGCCGCATAGAAATTGCTGACCTGATAGCCGAACGAGCCGTAATACGGGTGCTCCATGATGGCCATCAGCTGCACCGTGTTATAGCCGTCCTCTTTGATTCGGGGAAGAATGTCCCGGGTAAATTCCGCGTAGGTGCCAACCCGCTCCTCCTCCGTAGCCATGCCGACGTGGGCTTCGTAAATCAGCGGAGGAACGTTCCGGGCCGGGTGAAAATCCCCGTCCGTCCAGGTAAACGGTTGTTCAGGCGCCCAGATCGCGGCGTCAAAGGCCTTCGTCTGATCGTTCTGCACAACATAGGTGGCGTACAGCGGAATCCTGTCCTCCACGCCGTGGTCGCTGGTCACCTGCACTTTGACCAGGGAGCGGTGCGGCAGAGCGTCCTCGCCGGGCAGCTCGATTTCCCAGTTGCCGTTGTCCAGACGTTTCAGCGGGTGGCTTTCCCGGTTCCAGCCGTTAAAATCGCCGATCAGGTGCAGAGCTTTGGCGGCAGGAGCCCATTCCCGGTATACCCAGCCCTTTTCCGTCCGGTGGAAACCAAAATACATGGCGCCCTCGGCGAACTCGGCCAGGGTCTGGCCTGGCTTCAGCAGGCGGCTCAGGGCGTTTTCATAGCGGTCCATCCGGGCATTGAGATCCCCTTCAAACGGAACCAGGAGCGGATCCGTTTCCAGTATTTTCAGCTTTCTCTCCTGAGACATCGTTAGCGTTCCCCCTTCATGATGCTGGCGTGTGTCAGCTTAAATTCGCTTTTTGCGGTTTCTTTCATCGGATTCCAACTGCTGTAATTATACTATATTCATCACGGCTCTGTCAAACGGACTGGAATGTAAAAACGGGCTGCTGTTGAAAACAGCAGCCCGAAATGTTGATCTTTGAAGATCTTGACCGAACTTACTCCTTGACGCCGCCCAGGGCAACGCCGGCGATAATGTACTTGCTGAATACAAAGTACACGATCAGCAGCGGAAGAGCAGTCATGGTCAGGCCCAGATAGATGGAGCCGTACTCTGTGCGGTAGATATCGCCGCGCAGTTCCTGAACCATCATAGGCAGCGTCTTGAGGTCGGGTTTGGTGAACAGCATCAACGGCGTCAGGTAGTTGTTCCAGCTTCCGATGACCGACATGATGCCCATGGTCGCCATGGCCGGCACCATGATCGGCAGAATGATTCGGTTGAAGGTTCTGAACTCGCCGCAGCCGTCGATACGCGCTGCTTCGACCAGAGAAATCTGCAGGTTCGCCTCCAGATACTGGCGGAAGAAGAACACCGTGGAAGCGGCAGCGATGGCGGGGATAATCAGCGCCAGCCGGTTGTCCACCCAGCCCAGCTGGTACATGAACATGAAGAAACCGGTGCCGGTCACCTGGCCGGGGATCATCAGGATGGCCAGAACCACCGCATAGAGGAACTTGTTGCCCCTGAAGTCATAAACCTTGAAGCCATATGCCGTCATGGCAGAGAAGTAAACGCTCAGGATGGTAGAGCTGAAGGCGATGATCGCGCTGTTCTTGAAACCGATGGCCACGTTGAAGTTCTTGGTCGCCAGTACGTTCCAGTTATAGCTCAGATAAGTGCCGGGAATCAGGCTGACACCCTGCTGAATGGCCTGGCTGGAACGGGTCGCGTTGACGATCATGATCCAGAAGGGCATGATGGCCATCAGGCTCAGGAAGGAACAGAACACATAGATCATGCTCCGCTTGGAGTTATGTACACCCTGCACATGAGCCGCAAAGGAGATGATCGATCCCGCGATGATCATGACCGCTACAGGCGTTTTGATCTCAGCATTGCCGTAAGGCAGCTTGATGGGGAAGGCAGTCAGCCGGAGGATCGAATATACTGCCAGGATGATACCGATCAGATGCAGGAATGCGGAAACGGTAAACAGTACGCTTGCGTCCTTATTGCCGGTCAGAACAACCAGTACACCAGCCAGGATGAAGCAGGCCAAAGCTGCCCAGATGCAGGCATAATAGATGCTGAAGTTCCAATCATACAGTTTGTACTGATTGACCACCTGCATATCTATTTCAAGCTTGTCAGGCAGTTTGCCGGGCAGAAGAGCGTAGCTCAGTCCGTTGGCGCTTTCATTGCTGGCCGCGGCCTGCTGGGCGATCAGCGCGTCCAGCTTATCCTGTTCCTTCTGAACCTTGTCACGCTGCTTCTGAATGTCAGCTTCGCTCTTTTTTCCGCCGTCAATCCAGCGCTGCAGCTGCGTCTGCGCACTGTCGACTTTGCCCTGCTGTTTTTCAATATCGCCGGACAGAGAAGCGGCTGAATTGTCATTGAAGGTCGCTATCGGCAAAAACATGCCGAGAATGGCAATAGCAAGGAATGCCAGCATGATGATTTTCCGGGTATTCTTCATCTTACTTGCCCCCCTTCAGCGCTTTGCCGGGTTTCGGATCGTGATCGTTCAGCACATAACGGATAATCAGGGATCCGATGATGATGATGCCAAACAGAACTACGGAGGCAGCGGAGGCCATATTGAAGTTGCGGCTGCCGGTGAAGCCCTGTGTGTAAATGAAACGGGCGACCGTGTTGGTGGTCTCGTTCGGGTTGCCCTGGGTCATCATGTGCGGGATATCGAACATGGTCAGACCGCCGACCAGAGAGGTCGTCAGGTTGTAGACCAGAATGGGCTTGATCAGGGGCAGGGTGATCTTCCAGAAGGTCTGTCGGGAAGAGCAACCGTCCACCAGCGCCGCTTCAAAGAGGCTGGGGTTGATGCCGCTGATGCCGGCGATCATGATGATCATCGTATTGCCGCACCACATCCACCACTGGATGAAGGAGATCAGGCCGCGGCTCCATGCGACGGACCGGAAGTATTCAACAGGCATATTGGCGATGCCGAAGGTCTGCACAAAGGTATTGACGGGACCCATGGGATACGCGAACAGGCTCATGAACAGCATACCGATGGTAGCGGCGGTGATGATGTTCGGCATGAAGATCGTCACTTTGAAGAAACCCTGAGCCTTCAGGCGAAGACGGCTGTCCGTGAACCAGGAAGCCAGGATCAGGGCCAGGCCCAGCTGCGGCACAAAGTTGAAGAACCACATGATCATGGTATTGCCCAGGGAGCCCCAGAATTTGCTGTACACCAGGCTGTTCGGATCAAAGAGCTGACGGAAATTCTCAAAGCCGATGATTTTGTTGTTGAGTACCTTTTCCCAGCCTACAGCGTCAGTCAGGGATGTACGGAACGTGAAGAAAATCGGGTACAGCTGAAAAATGATGAAGGTGATGAAGAATGGCGCGATGAACAAGTAGCCATACTTGCTGTAACTGATGGATTTACGCTTCGTATTGGCCTGCGCTTGTGATTGCATTGTTTCACCCCTGTTTCATAAAAACATTAAGCCTCAAAAGGCTTCCGCCAAAGAGCGCTTATGAAGCTTCCCTCTTGGGGGGAAGCATTTTGATCAATAACTGTAAACGGGGCTGTCCCCCGCCGTCAGGCAAGAGACAGCCCCGCGAGGTTACTTTTCAGTAACCAGTTTAACCGGGTTTAATCCGATTATTCCACGGTGATCGTGGTGATCGCAGCAGCGACAGCAGCCTTGAAGTTCGCAATCGCAGTGTCGATGTCGACTTCGCCGCGTTCATAAGGCGTGGTCACGTTGTCGCTCCACAGGCTGTTGATGGTGTCGTCATATTCGCTCATCAGAGAGCCGTTGGCCAGAGCCGCGGCAGAAGCGAAGATGGCATAGTGATCCTGGCCGCCCAGGAAGGGGTTCGGGGTGCCGCCGTTGGCCAGGATGGTCTCCACGGCCTTGGCAGAGCCGACGAAGTCGCCGCTGTCCGCAGCATACTGGGTCAGGAAGTCATCATTCAGGGTGAAGAAGTAGATCAGGTCATGCATAGCGGCCTTCTTGGCGTCGTCCGCAGCAGCGGCCTTGGCAGCGTTGATGCCCATCCAGGTGCCGCCCCAGCTGTAAGCCACGGGGCCGTCAGTGATGCGCCAATCGCCGTAGGTGCCGTTCTCGGTAGCGTTCTTGATGTTCTCTTCGCTGTCAGGATTCTCAGCATCCCAGCCGGCAACGCAGTTGGGCTTCAGAGTGTAGTGCAGACCCCAGGTGGGCAGGAAGTAGCACAGGGTCTCGTTTTCACCGCGCATACCGGCGAACCAGATCTCCTGCCAAGCGCCGCCCTTCTGGGTCAGGTCGTCTTCGTACAGGGACTTAACCAGTTCTTCGAAGTCCAGCAGCTCGTCGTCGATGTTCAGCTTGCCATCCACGACCCAGCCGGCAGAACGCTGATACTGATAGGCATTCCAGATGTCACCAGAACCGGTAACCATCTTGCAGGCGCCTTCAGACTTTTCCTTCAGCTCTTCAGCGGTCTCCAGGAAGGTATCCCAGTCAGCAACCTTGGCCTGCATTTCTTCGGGGGAGGTGACGCCCAGGTACTTTTCAGCCAGGGAAGCACGATACATGAGGACGCCGGGGGTGGACTGCCAGGACAGGCCCTTCTGGACGCCGGCAGCGTTGGCACCGATCTGCGCCATCACGGGGAAAGCAACGGACAGTTCTTCGTCGGTGAAGCCGATGCTCTTGAGGTCGCCGGTCCAGTCGGATTCCACATAGTGCTTGACGAAAGCAGCTTCCAGGGTGAAGATGTCGGGAGCTTCATCACTGGTGGCGTTGGCGCCCAGCAGGTTGTCAACCTTGGTGGTGTAGGCGTTGCCGTCAGTCGGATAAATCTGGAATTCGATCTCCAGTTCGGGATGATTCGGGAGATAATACTTCTCGATCATGCCCTGCAGCTCGTTGGTGAAAGACCAAACGACCAGCTTGATTTTGCCTTCCTCAGCGCTGGCGATACCACCGATGCAGCCAAGCAGCATCATCGCAGCCAGAACCAGAGCAAGCACCTTTTTCATAACGGGGTTCCTCCTTTTTTTGTGCGGTTAAACCGCTATTTCTCAAAACAGCTTACGCTGTATAGAGACATAAATGGAAATCGGCGAAACTATCCCCTTGGGATCATAACCAGTTACCATTTGCCGAATGTTGATTGTATTATAGCTCAACTGTTTCATAAATTCAAGTTTTTTTTTGCATTTTTAGGTCAATTATTGCGCTCTGAATGCTCATCATTTGCTTTTGCAACCTTCTCAAAATTTGCTTTCCTTATATATTGTGTTCTCTTTGTATTTGCTCCGTACTGTCGATTGACAAACGGAAGATTTCATGCTATCCTTGTAATCAGAGGGAAAAGAATGACCCAGATTGACATCTTCGTTCTTCTTGACGGAAGACATGCGCTTGTGCGCGTCATTCTTTCCAGAGGGATCCACCTGAAAGATGCTCCCATTTCATGAAAAGGAGATGTACTTAATATGAATATTCTCTTTGCCGCAAGCGAGTGCGTGCCCTTCGTCAAAACCGGCGGGCTGGCTGACGTCGTCGGTTCTCTTGCTCCGGTTCTGGCAAAAAAAGGCCATGACGTCCGGGTGATCCTGCCGCTGTACGGAGCGATTCCCGACGTCTATGTCGAAAAAATGAGGCATATAGTTGATTTTGAGGTGGAGCTCGGCTGGCGCAGGCAATACTGCGGCATCGAATCGCTGGAATTGAACGGCGTCACCTGGTATTTTGTCGATAACAAGTACTATTTTGACCGCAATTATATTTACGGCATGGGCGGAGACGAATACGAGCGGTTCGGCTTCTTCTGCCGGGGTGTTCTGAACGCCCTGCCGCTGCTCCACTTTATCCCGGATATCATCCACTGCAACGACTGGCAGACCGGTATGATCCCGGCCCTGCTCAAAATCCAGTACGCTCACCTGACGGATTATACCGGCATCCGGACCGTGTTCACGATCCATAACCTTCAGTATCAGGGAATTTTCGGAATCGATCAATTCAAGGATCTTTTCGGCCTGGGCGACAGCCTGTTTACCGCCGACAAGCTCGAGCATTACGGGGCGGCCAACTGCATGAAGGCCGGCATCGTCTACGCAGACGAGGTGACGACCGTCAGCCCCTCTTACGCCGAGGAAATCCAGACGGCCTATTACGGTGAACGGCTGGACGGCCTGCTGCGCGCTAAGCGGAACCATCTGAGCGGCGTGCTGAACGGCATCGACATGGACGCCTACAACCCCGCCACGGACAGCGAGATCGTCGCTCACTACACCTCCGAGGAAATGGCCGGTAAAGCGCTGAACAAGCGTGCTCTGCAGGAAGAGCTGGGGCTGGACATCGATCCGGATGTGCCGATCATCGGCATGGTAGGCCGGCTGAGCAATCAGAAGGGTCTCGACCTGGTGGATTATATCATCGGCGAACTGATGCAGGAGAAAATTCAGCTGGTCGTCCTCGGGATGGGCGACGCCAAATACTTTAACCTCTTCTCCTGGGCGGAGCAGGAATATCCCGGACGGGTGGCCGCCCGCTTCCAGATGGACGTCCGACTTTCTCACAGGATTTACGCCGGCGCGGACATCTTCCTGATGCCCAGCCAGTTTGAGCCCTGCGGGCTGAGCCAGATGCTGGCCCTGCGCTACGGCACCATCCCCGTCGTTCGGGAGACCGGCGGGCTGCGGGATACCGTCCTTTCCTACAATGAATCCAACGGCGCCGGAAACGGATTTACTTTCTTTAATTACAACGCGCACGACATGCTCTTCACCATCCGCCGCGCCCTGTTCTTCTACGAAAACCGCAAGGACGTCTGGGCCATGCTGCAGAAGCGCGGCATGGAGGGCGATTACAGCTGGGATCATTCAGCGGAGGTCTATCTGGCCCTGTACCAGAGCGCGCTGGAACCAAAGCCGATTCTGAAAAGAGCGTAAGCCTGCGTAGAGCCTCTTTCACCACTTTTGAAAAATTGAAACCGCCGTCTGCTAGATTGCAGGCGGCGGTTTTGTCTCGGAATGGCTCTTATCAATCTGTTTCTGATAGATTTTTTCAGGAAGGCAGGCTGCTGGTTTTTTCGGATTCGACCCTGTACTTCCGGGTATAAATGTTGAACTGTTCTCGGAAGGCGGGAGAATCGCGCCGGATATTCCGCAGGGTTTCGTGGAGGTTCAGGTTATGCTGCTCGGTGTCGATGATGCAGCCGGCCACGTTGGAGCAGTGCCCCGCCAGACGCTCCAAGCTCGTCAGCAGATCATTCCAGACAAAGCCAGCTTCAATGGAGCACACACCGCTCTGCATCCTAAGGATATGGCTGGTGCGAAGCTGATCCTTGAGATTATCAATCACCCGGGCCAGCGGCTCCACGCGGGAGGCGATAGCAATATCCTGCCTGTCATAGGCCCTTTGAGTGATGGACAGGATCTCGTTGGTGGCCATCAGAATCGTGTGCAGTTCCTCATTGGCCTGATCGGAGAAGGTCAGTTCCTTTTCGCGCATCTCCTCGCCGGATGTCAGGATGCTGACGGAATAGTCGGAAATACGCTCCAGATCGCTGATCATCTTCAGCATGGAGGTAGCCATACGTCCGTCCTTCTCGCTGATCTGGGCGGCGCTTACTTTGATCAGATAAGAGCCCAGGGCATCCTCATACTGGTCCGTCTTTTCTTCCCGCTGACGGATAGAGGCAGCCATTTCTTCGCTGCACCCGCTCAGCGCCATCAGGGAATCCTGAGCGCTGCTGATAGCCATTTCAGCCATTTCATGGGTCAGCTGGTCGCAGCGCTGCACAGCCAACGCCGGCGTGGAAAGCAGACGTTCGTCCAATTGGATCCTGCCGTCGTCCTCCGTTTTTTCCCGGATCATCTTTCCGGAAAGGTTTTCAAGGAAATTCGGGAACGGCAGGAAAAGCAGCAGGCAAAGGATTTTGAAAATAGAATTGATCAGCGCGATGGTGACGGGGTTGACCGTACTTGAAAACAGCGGCGGCTTAAAGACCGCCTGAATAATGACATAAATCGTGAGAAAGACAGCGGTGCCGATCACGTTGAAGCTCACATGCACAGCCGCGATGCGTTTACCGTCCCTGGAAGCGCCAATGGCCGAAAGAACCGCCGTAATACAGGTACCGATATTAGCGCCCATGATCAACGGCACGGCCGCTGAAAAGCTGATCTGCCCGGCGGAACTGAGCGCCTGCAAAATACCGATGCTGGCCGAGGACGACTGAATGATCATCGTCAGCAGAACGCCGGCCAGCAGGCCCAGAAGGGGATTCTGGAACAGGGTGAAGATCCTGTGAAAGCTCTCGTCCCCCTTCAAATCCGCCACAGATCCGCTCATGATCTCCATGCCGTACATCAGCGTGGAGAAGCCCAGCAGAATCAGGCCGATTCCCTTCCGTTTCTGGTTCTTATCGAAAAGGTAAAAAATCACGCCGATCAGCGCCAGAATGGGCGTAAAGCTGGAAGGCTTCAGCAGGTTCAGAATCAGACTGCCGCCGCCCAAACCGCTTAAGGAAAGCAACCAGTTGGTGGCCGTCGCCCCGACATTGGCGCCCATCATGACGCCGACCGCCTGGGTGAGCGTCATGATACCGGAGTTTACAAATGAGATGGTTAAAACGCTTGTTGCACTGGAGGACTGAAGAACGGCGGTGGCGACCATGCCGATCAGGATGCCTGTCAGCCGATTGGCCGTCATTTTATGCAGCAGGTTGTCCAGTTGCTTTCCGGCCTTCTGTTTCAGCGCCCCGCTCATGATATTCATGCCGAAGAGAAACAGACAAAGCCCGCCGAGCATCGTCAGTCCGTCAAATATATCCATAAGCTCTCCTTCACTTATGCGCGGTCATCCAGGTTACAGGTGGCGGCAACAACATACAGCGGTCTGTTTCTGGCATCCTCAAATGTCCTTCCGATATATTCTCCCGAAATTCCCAGGCAGATCAGGACATTCCCTGTCAGCACCATCAAAAGCGCAGCCAGCCACCAGAGTCCCCCGGAAACGCCGAAGCAAAGGAGAATCAGCAGAATCAAAGCGGTCAGAGCACCTAAAACAGACCAAAGTATGCCTGTATAGAAGGCAATTTTGAGTGGTTTAATCGAAAAACCGATGATGCCGTCCAACGCAAGCCGGATCATCTTTTTCAGCGGATAATGAGTTACCCCCGCGAACCTCGGAGCGCGGTCATAAGGCAAGGGCGTCTGCTTGAAGCCGACCCAGGCAAACATGCCCCGTAAAAAGCGGGAATGCTCCGGCATGTTCCGGACGACGTCAGCGACCTTTTTGTCCACCAGCCGGAAATCCCCGGTGTCGCGCGGAATCATTCCGTCTGTCAGGCGGTTGATGA
>DGRV01000055.1 GCA_002391225.1 Christensenella sp. UBA4379 | reverse complement strand
TGACTTTTAATAGTTAGTCTCACTTATTTCAAGTACTTACTGTTTTGTTCTATATACCGTCTGCCACACACTCCGCCAGCTCCGCATTCCGTTCCTCACTTGCTTTTAACTCTTCCAGCACATTAACAATCTCCGGATAACACGTCTTATCCACCGGTTCAAACAGGGAGTTCCATCCTTCGGTTCCTCCGCCGAGTATCTCAAACATTAATCTACGGTATAACTCAACTGTCGTCCGGAACGACTCAATCAGCTTCTCCAATAATTCATTCGTCTGTACCTTTTGCTGCTCCTCCAGGTACAGTAATAATGCGCCCTTTCTTTCATAAAAAATTCCGATGCAATACTTAAAACCAAAGGAATCCAATCTATCCTCCCGTATTGCTTTCACAATTGTATCATACACTGCCAAACCGTATGATCGTCCATTCTCACAAATTGCTTTCATCCCCTGTACATACAGACGAAGCGCCTCCACATAAGCTTGATTCCAATCTGTCTTTTGTGCGGCTTCCGGAATTTCGCAATATAACACCGGAGCCCATTCAAAGGTTTTCCCCAGATTATTGTATAAAACCGGCATGCTGGCATTCACATTCCGACTCCCGATTCCTTTCGAAAAGAACACCTTGTCCTCATCGTCGTAACCGTAAATCACGCCAAACTCACCTGTATCGATGCCCCATACTACGCAGGCTTTGCCATCCTCGATACTTTTTTTGATTGCCGTAATTGCTTCCTTCTGCTTTACGGAATACTCCTCTGCACCCGGTGCGGCATAGTACTTCTTCGTCTGCACACCGATTCGCTCCGTAAAACGAGCATGTTCTTCCATCCAGTCATAATCCGTAATCGGCAGCGCACTGCAATTTTCATCCACACAAAACTGCGATGCAATTCCCGTTACACTTAAGAACCTCTGAAAAGTGTACTCCTTATTCCACATTCCGCAGTGCTCCAGTACACTCATCATACTGATCGCATAAGTGTTCCACGCAGAAAGCACCTCAATGTCCAGTTTCTTTTTTGCCATAGCAAACACCTCCTTTTTCTTTCTGACCCTATTATCCCACAGGAGGTATGACATATAATGTCATAGCAATTTTAAAATTCCGGAAAGTCTTTCTTTCATATACTCTCTTAACCAATTTGGTTTTATAATACGAAAATCCAAACCGCCGGCAATCAAAACGCTGATAAAAACATCCGGATCAAAAAACGCATAGGTATAGGTGTGTCCTTCCGCCTTCCCACAAAGAAAATATTCCAGCGGTGCTACCGATGCTCTTCCACCCAACATCTCAATTTCCGCAAAGTACGGTTCTCTTGTCATGCCGCTTTCATCCTCACCATTCCCCGGCTCTGCAGATATCTTAGACAAAATCTCAGCCTGTCCCTTATATTTTCCGTACCCAAAGGAACTTAATTCCTTACTCTGCTTTGCCAGCAGCCGTACTGTCTCCTTCTCGCTCTCTGACAGAAAGAAACTCGGCAACACATACTCTTTCTCATACCGATATCCTCGTTTCCGCGCACAATACAGAAGCGGTGCGTTCATGGAATCCCTCATATATTCAATATCCCGCTGTGCCTGCCTGTTAGAAATCTCAAATTGGTCCGCCAGAGTTCCGGCATTCGGATATGCATTCTCCACAACTCTATTGTGAAACCAAATCATTCTTTGATAAGCCGAAATAAGAACACCTCCCTTGTTGAATTTGAGTGTAAGGTCAAGACTATTTATAAAAATTTCCTAGACAGGATAATCAAAAGTTAAGTCTCTTCTGCCAAATCCCGAACGGCCGTGTGAAGGAAGCCCGAAACATCGTCACCGAATACAGCCTGGAAACAGAACACACCGGCTGCTGAGCAGCCGGTGCGCAAGACCCCCTTGCGTTCATGAGTGACTGGACGAGGCGGCGGTTGTCGCGGTTGTGGAGGCGATGATGGCGCACGTGGCGATTTGCTGCGCAATGAGCATGGCGATCGTTCCGGAGAGGGCGGCGGTATCCACCTCGCCGCGCGGCATGTATTCGTCCGATACAATCATCGCCGCGTGCATCAGGCGGGTTTTTCTGTCGATGCTAAAGAAGCCGTAGCCCTTCTGCTGATCCAAAAACGCGTCGACGTCCTTCATGTCCTCGGCCATCGCGGCGGGATCCTCGTCCAGCATGGCGCAGGCGGCCAGGGTCGCTAGTTCATGGTGCTTCCCGTATTTTCCGATGGTCTGCTCGATCTGATCATACAGCGTAAAGACCTTTTCGCATTTTGTACGCGCGCCCGCCGGCTCCATGGCCAGGATTTGGGCCATGGTCTGCACGCAGTTGCTGTCGTGAAAGCGTTCCTTGAGCAGGCGGTAGCAGGTTTCCATGTCGGAGATCAGCTCCTCGTCCGACCGGTCGGACCAGGCCATCATCAGGGCAAAAATGCTGTCTTCAGAGGAGGTCAGCAGAGGATGCTCGTCCTTCATCAGGCGGTAGATCCTTTTGCCGCGGGCAATCTGATCCTCCGTGCAGCCATATTCCGCGAGCAGGAAAGAAGCCAGCGCCAGATAATCCGACGCGGAAAACCGCTCCCGCAGCAGCTGATAGACCTCCTTGGCCCGGTCAAATTTTTCCTCCGGCCGGTCTTCCATGGAAAGCAGGCAGGCCAGCGGAACGCGGATATGCCCCCGGAAGGAAGAAAAGATCCCGGTTTTCTGGTTGATCAGGTCCCGGCAGGCGCGCAGGCGGTCCGCGTCGGGCACGGCGCCTGCCGCGCAGAACAGATTGGCGCAGACCGGCGGCAAATAGCTGCTGTCCCATTTAAACGTATCCCGGATCACGTCCCGGGCTTCGATAAATTGGCTGCAGAGGGTTTCAAGGGAAAATTTCATCTGTGTCCCTCCTGTTCAAAAGGATATTCCGTCCCCTTTTCCAGATCCATGGAATTCATTGGATTTTCGTGATGTTATATACGAATACCTCGTGGATTTCTTCCGTGTAGCCCTCGTAAAAGCCTGTGGGCATCCCGGCCACAATTCTCGCGCCCCGGTTATACAGAAGGAGAAACCGCCCGCGCTCCGGGTCAAAGGTCAGGCCTTCGATTTCTCCCTGCATAATTACGTCGTCAAAGGCTCTTTCCGGGAAAACCGTCCCGGTCTCTTTGTTTTCGGAAAGCTCGATCCTGTACAGGTGGTCCGGCTCCTGGGCGTCGGCGTCGCCGTCGTCGCTGGTGACATACAAATGTCCGTCATAGCAGGCAATGCCCTGGATCCATCTGGGGCTGGGCTGCATCTTCACTTTTCCCTGGTAGTCGCCCGTATCAAGGTCATACCTGTAGAGATATTCGCTGGATTCGTCATCAATCCACGAGGTCATATAAACGATCCGGGCGCCGGGGTCTACGGCGATCCCGCTGCATTCCATCTGGCCGGTATCGGAGCGGAAGGGGAAAACACGCTTGAGGTTCAGCGTGTCCCCGTCATAGACGGCCACCTGAATGTTTTTCCCTTCGCCGTCCATAAAGTATTCCACGCCCACGTACAGCTCGTTTTGATATACGTCGATGTCCCCGATGTGGTTCACCTCCAGGGTGAAGCCTTCAAAGGGGTTTTTATTTTCCAATAAAAGGTTCCAGTTTTTATCATACTTGGCCAGGGTTCCGGACCCGCTGATCCAGTAAAACCCCGCTTCTGTGCAGACCCCCTGTCTGCCGGATACAGGGTGGATTTCGGACAGCTCAAAGCGGAAAAGAGCTTCCGCCGTGCTCCTTTTGCACAGCAGCGTCAGGGTGATCAGGCAAAGCAAAACAGCCATGAATTTCTGCGTCATGGGTTCCTCCTCCGTTTCGTTACAGCCTGAAAGCGTCTTTGATCATTTGGGCGACGGCCGCCGGTTCCTTGTCAGAATTCTCGATTCTGAGGTAATGATCAAAGGTGATCTCGCCTTCACGGCTGACGCATCTGTGATTTCTGTCATCGTTCAGCAGGCGCTGGTTGGATGTTTCAATATCCCTCTTGGAGGGCTTATGCTTCAGGCGGTTCTCCGTCGCGTTCCGCTGAAGCCGGATTTCCTGCGGGGCGATCAGCTCCACATAATAGAATTCGGTGTCATACGGCGCAAAGATCTTTTTGACATGCTCCAGGTATTCCCATTCGGAAGGCATGTCAAAGTCCATCATCAGCGTGAAGATCATCCCGTAGTTTTCAGACGCGGCAAAGTTCCGGAAGATCAGATCGCGCATTTCGACGATCGTCTTTCCGTCATACCTGCCGAAGATTTCTATGACGGGCTCGATCGTCATGTGATTATGAAAGAGCCGGAGCCCTGTGATTTTCATCAGCTCCTGACCGACCGTCATCTTGCCTACCGCCGCATCGCCGATGATGAAAACAAGCTTCATATCCTGTCCCTCCATCAAAGAAAAATGAAAGGAAAATGATTCCAACCAGTCCCGGATGAACGGTTTTAGACACGTTCAGAATACCATAAAACAAGGACTTGCGGAAGGGATTATTCGTTATATCTCCCGGGAATCCTGCAAACAGCATCTTCTCTGTGAAAAAAGCTGCGGGTCTGCCTCCAAAACACAAAGCGCCCGCCCCGTGAACGCCGTACGCTGGTACGGCTTTCAGAGGGCAGGCGCTTTTCCTGATAATGGTATGCTTCGTTTATTCAGCCGCCTGGATCGAGGAAATCACAGCGCCCCAGACCAGTTCGGCGTTTTCCACGGACAGGGGAGCGCAGGTTACTTCCAGAATGTAGCCGGCTTCGGTGGTGAAGGCGACGCTGACGCTGTCCTGATTGGGCATCCTGTAGGACACGCTGGGGAAGCCGTTGACGGTGCCCATTTCAATGTCCGTCACGTCGTTTTCGGAGGACAGGTGCTTGGCATAATCCTCCAGGGACATGCCGTTGGTGTCAACATACATCACGGCCATCTGGGCAGACTGATCTTCCGGCATGAAGTAGCCGATATAGCCGTTTGCCTTGTCTTCCTCCGTCAGCTCCACAGGAAGCATTCCGTCCGGCAGCCAGATTTTGACGGAAATTTCGTCAAAGGTATAAAACTGACCCGTCACATTGCCTGCCTCGAGAACCGGCACAACATCCTCCCAGTTCAGGACGGCGGTCCCTTCGGCCAGGGCAGCGGGCGCCAGCAGGCACAGCATCAGCAAAACGCACAGGATCTTCTTCATGGAATCTACCTCTCTTTTCAGTATTGCTCTGTTCAGAGCCAGGTTTATTTTAGCCTTCGCGGTCCTCCCTGTATACTGTCCTTTGGTACAGGTTTGGAAGGCGCAAGGCTCATGCTTCAAAGGAAATCAGGTCCGTCAGCTCGTATTCGCCGAACACGTCGTTCAGAACAAAGCAGAACATCATGGGCAGCGGCTCTTCTTCGCCGCTGTCGTCGCTCAAGCTCATGTAGGTTACGGTCATGCCGTCCCGCCAGACGATGGGATCCCCCTCCATTTCGCTTTCCTCCAGGTCTTCACCGTCTTGAGCGCCGACATACAGGGTATAAACGGGGATGACGACGTCTCCTTCCTGTAACCGGGTCGTGCTGCGGATCGGGAGACCATTGTCGTCATAGCCCGCGTTGGCCCCGAGCACCCGTCCATGGCTGCTTCCTGCCCTGAATTCCACCACCAGGTAGGTGTATTCTCCGTTCAGCTTGACGGGGATCAGGCTTCTTCTTCCATATTCGTTCACGATCTGGTCGTATAGCGGCACCAGCTGATCCCCTAACACCGGCCAGGTTCCGTCAAACAGGCTGTAGATGACGCCGCTCTTCCAGTCGATGATATTGTTCTGCATCAGCCCCAGGTCCACATAGCCGAAGGTTTCCTCGTCGCTGATGTCCATCATCATCATGCCCTCCACGTAATCCAGATACCGGAGGTCCTCCGGAACGAGCTGGGCGGAAAAAGCGTAGCCCTGTTCCGAGGTGGAAGCGGGAAGGGCGGAAGAAGCGGTTTCTTCGTATGCTTCCGCTTCGCTGTTCCAGGTCCATTCATGCTGCTGGCTGCCGTAGGCGGAAGCGATCTGGGAGAGAAAGCCGGAGCCGGTGATGTTTTGCGGCGTGGTCTGCGAAAAGCTGTAGCTTCCGCCCGTCAGGTGTCCGGCATATGCTTTGACAAAGCCGATCCAGTTGGGAATATAGAAGGACAGGTCTACCCCGTCCGCATAGGTTTCAAACTCGTTCTTCGTATCGTGCGGAATCAAAACGGACAAACCGCAGCAGGGGTTCAGGTTGCCCGTCTGCCTGCTGACCAGCACCGCCTCGGCCAGGGCCTGCCGCGCTTTGGTGGCCTCGCTCACATTAAACTGCGAATAGGCGTCGAGGACGGCGCCCAGGTCCACCATGTCCCAGCTGCCGTCCGCAAAGGAACCGAAGGTGTACATGCGGCTGCGTCCGCGCCGGATCTCCGCTTCGCGGCCGCCTTTCAGTTCCTTTTGCAGGGTCAGGCCGAGGTTTTCCATCGCCTGCTGCAAGGCGCCCATTTTTTTGAGGTTGACGACGCTCAGGGTCAGATAATCGTCGGGGTTTTCTTCCTTCCCGGCCTCCATGTAGCTGTCCGCGATCATGCGGCAAAGTTGATCCGTGGGCAGGCCGGGATTTCGGTCCAGGGCTTTCAGCCAGGGCGTGTAATGCCAGCCAAGGCCGGGCTCCACTTCTTCGCTGGCCACAAAGTAGTCGATGTCATAGCTCGAAAGCATGGCGGCCATCTCGTAGGTCGCCATCATACAGGCGTCACAGCCGAAGAAATCAAGATGGAAATCACCCAGCTGAGCTTTCAGGTCGCGCAGCACATGATGGATTTCCAGCAGCGTGAGCCCGTCTTCCTCCTGGGTGGTGCTGTCAAAGCAGATGCCGCCCTCGGAGCCCGCGCCGTGGTTCCAGAGGATCACCGCCGTTCGCTTGGCGGGATAAGCGGTGAGCCCGTATTTCAAAAACTCGAGGAGGCTTTCTTCGCTGCCCATGGAATCCCAGCCCCAATCCGTGATGGACTCAAAATATCCGTCCCGGATTTCGATCAGATTGCGCGTATTGCCTGCTATTTCATCATAGTCCCAGGCCTCCGCCCCGCCCGCCAGAAGGACGAGGTTCAGTTTTTCTCCGGTTTCCGCGACGGCCATTTCATAGATGTCCTCGCAGGCATCGCTCTGAATGTCCGCCCCGCACATATAGACCAGCAGGGTCATATCCGCCTGCGCCAGCGCGCCGGCAGAGAGGAGCAGGAAACCAAGGGCGAAGATGACCACCGTGATCTTTTTCATTTGATATCCCCCAATTCAGCCGCTTTGTTCATTGCTTCCGCCCGGGTGGAAACGCCCAGCTTCTGATAGATCAGCCCGCAGAAATACTTGACCGTGCGCTCCGAGATGTTCAGGATCGACGCGATTTTCGCGTTTTTGTAGCCCGCGATCATCAGGGAATAGACCTGGTATTCCCTGTCGGTAAAGATGGGCTTATTGGCGGCCGGCTTCATAAAGTTGGGATACAAAGCGGCCTGCCGGCGGGTCAGGGCGAGGACTCCCTGCATCCAGGGATCCTGGGGCAGGTCCATGTCGTTGATCATGTCGATGAGGGCGATTCCCTCGTTGGCGATGACGCGGACCAGGCCGTAGCGCCTGGCCAGGGCCAGGGCGTCCCGCATTTTGCCGCGCCATGCGTCATTCCCGCCGCGGTACAGGGACATCGCTTCCAGCAGGTTCAGCTGGATGAGCATATAGGGCCGGTCGTAGCTTTCAAAATACTGCCGAAGTAGCGCCGCCAGAAAGGGAGCCTTTTCGTGCCGGCCCAGGATCAGGTAAAGGCGGAGCTTCAGCAGATACTGGTATCGGTCCATGATGATGAAGTCGCCCGTTTCGTCCGGCGCGTCCGTCTCCAGCCAGTTGCCCGCGCCGGCCGTCTCTCCCCGCAGAAGGGACAGATACAGCCGGAAGGCTTCCAGGTTCTTTTTCAGCCGCTTTGGGTGCCGGTCTGACAGGGAAGCGATCGCATGGTCCATCATGCTGACGGCTTCGTCCAGATTGCCCTGGGCGGCCAGAATCCGGCTCTGGATGCCGATGGCGGCGTAGCGTATGTCCGGGTTGTCCACGATCCGCTGGATGCCCTCCCGGACCTTGCTCATGGCCAGGGTATAATCCCCGGAAAGATTGGCTTCCAGCTCTCTTTCCGCAATGGCGATGTCAGCAACGCCGCTGCCGCCGCGGCCCAGGGCCATTTCGATGGGCAGCTTGAACAGGCGGTAGATGGTCCAGCCGTGCCGTACCCACCGGCTAAAATCCAGGCCGCCGTTCATCAGGCTGACGCTGTTGCCGGACACGCTGAAGCCGTTGCGCCAGGCGGACGACTGCAGCAGCTCCGGCGTCTTTGCCGCGGCCAAGAGCATCTTTAACGTGTTTTTACTGCCGCGCTGGGACAGGCAGAGATCCAGATACGCCTTCGCTTCCTCCGCGGTCTGGCGCCGGGCGTCCCGGACCGGCGTCTGCCGAATCAGCTGGACGAGGGCCTGATACCACCTTTCGCTTTCCTCCGCGTGGCCCTGGAGACATTCAATTTCACATTTTCCTTTGATCAGTTCCGGATAGGCGAGGATGATGTCCATGTCCAGGACCGCATAGCCTTCCCGCAAATCCACATAATCCCCGTCCGCCGGCCGATTGAACGCGTCCCGGATCAGCAGGTCCCGGATTTTGTCCCTGGCCCCCAGCTGCCGGTAATAGGACAGGGCTTTGGGCACCTGATTCTGGAGCTCATAGTAAAGGGCCGCCCGTTTGTACTGTTCGTTGATGTAATCCTGCGTATAGAGATTCCGCATCTCGGAGAAGAGCGCCTGGCGGACGATGGGGATAAAGGTATATTCTCCCTCGCCGGACCGAAGCAGCATATAGGATTTTCGCGTGATGCCCTCCATCAGCTGCGGAGCGTCGATTCTGCCCGTCACGATCCGGGCCATATCCTCGGAAAAGCGTTCAAAGGGGGACAGGTTATATAGCAGCTGCCGCTCCGGTTCCGGGAAGGTCAATACCACGTCCGACACGATGATGCGCTTGATTTCCGTGCGGGTATGCTGGATCATCGTCTGGAGAGAAGAAGCTCTGCTTTTCAGCATCTGCTGCGCCAGGATATGCAGGCCGTAAGGCCAGCCCCACAGCGCGTCCAGAATCATGCGGACGTCGGAGGGGGTCAGCTCGATGCTGTATTCCAGAAAAAGCTGAATGATCTCCTCGTCATTGAACATCACAAAATCCTTGCCCAATACGGTGATCATGCCGGTGGAGCACAGGCTGTACAGGGCCGGAGGAATCTGCGCTCTGCCTGCCAGGAGGACAGATTGGTGCTCAGATAAGCCCGCCAGCATCGCCGAGATTTCGGCCGCCATGGCGTAGGAGGGATTGTCCACGCTGTCGATGACGATGAGCGCCTCCTTCTCCCTTTGAACGAGACGGTAAAAAGCGGCCCAGTCGTCCCGCTGGGAGTCAAAGCGGAGCACCTTTCCGTCCCAGGAATCGCAGAGCTGATTCATCAGGACGGTCTTGCCGCTGTAAAAGAAAGCGGAAAGATAAACGATTTTCCGGCTTTTGAGCAGGGCGGTGATTTCCCGCAGCTTTTCAGTTCTTCGGACAATGGGCAGCTGTGCCATGGGGGAGCCTCCTGTCTTGTCTGCATCCGGGATGATTATACCATATCTGATGGAAACCGGCACTGTACGAAAGTACAAATCAATACTCCTGTGAAGTTTGTATCCTCACAGGAGCCTGCGCTTTCCGGCCCAAGGCGGGAACGATTTTGATTGACGCGGCACGGGCCCTGTGATACGATACCAGGAGGCGCCGGTCCGGGTGATGTGAAATCAGCGGGCCCGACAGATACAACCTTTGGTTTCCCCGGGGAGGCAATATGTCTGACACACTTCACAGAAAAAAAGAATCGGTCTTTTTAAGCGAGCGCACGATGGCAGCGGCCTGTATTTTTGTGGTCGCCGCCGGTCTTGCCCAGATGGTTCTGTGCGCGCTGGAGCGCGATACCTTTACCGTGTTTGAATGTCTGATCAAGCTGATTTCCGCCGTTTCCATGTATCTGGCCTTCCGGTATTATAAATGGGACGTGGCCAAGGGGCTGACGGGTGGCGTCCTGTTCTGCCTGATGTATCAGGAGGCCTATCTGGTGCTGGACCGGCTCTGGGGAGCGGGGGATTTTGACGTTTACCTGACCGTGGGCGTCCAGGGGTCCATCTATCTGGCGGCCTGCGGCATGTCGTTTTTGATGACGGTCATCATCACCATCAATCACTTTTTTATCAACTACGCTCCCCACGGCAATCCCAAGGACGTCATCCTCAACCGGATCGCCCTGGCCTTTAAATTCGCCGTCTATCTGCTGCTCTTCGCGGCCAACGGGCAGATGGGCTTTTCCCGGGCCGTCCTGTGGAAAAACGCCGCCCAGTATCTGACGGATATCGCTTTGCTCCTGCTGCTGGTCGCCATCGAATCCCAGTTCGATTCCTTCAAGGCCCTGCGGCAGGAGCTGCTGCAGCTCAAGCGGGAAAGGAGAAGCGGCACATGACCATCAAGGAAAGGCTCTCCGGGATCTGGCTGATCTCCATGACCCTGCTGGCCCTGTTTGCGTATACGGTGTTTTTCGTTGCCCAGATGTGGCTGAACGTCCTGCACCTGGCCTATCTGACCCTGGCGGTGCTGCAGATTGCGACGCTGATCCTCTACCTGTGGGGGCCGGAGAAGCTTAAATCCAAGCCGCTCAGGGTGCTTTACCGGCTGATGTACGCCTCCTCCGTGTTCGTGATTCCCGCCTTCGTCTTTATCTTCATGGGCCTGATCTCCCAGTACCACGTCCGGATCCCGGACAGCGTGGATGCTTCCTCCATGCCGGCCGCCCAGATCCTCCCGGGGGAGGAGACCACGGTGTACAATACCGGGACCGTGTACGTCTTTTTCCCGGAATACAGAGAGGTGGAGCTGGTTTGCAAAGACCGCCCGTCCAAGGCGGACGAGGGCATCACCTGGTGCAGCGGGGCGGCGTTTCAGCATACTGTCAGCCTGGGCTTTAGCCAGGAAAACGTCGAGGGCGACCACGCGGTGAAGGGCACGCTGTATGAAAGCCCGTATAATAAGGACAGCTACGCGGCCTTCGTCTTTGCCCAGGGGAAGTTCTCCTTTGAGTTTGACGATCCCGTCGGGGCTGTCCGGAGAGCGGCGGAGGCGGGCGGCAGCGGGTTTATGCAGTTTGGCCTGATCCGGGACGGGGAAACCGTCATGCTGGTGGACCGGCCCCGGGCGCGCTGCTACCGGGCCCTGGCGGAGCTGAACGGACATCTGTGCGTCATCGATTCCGTTAACATGCTGCTTTTTGAAGACTTCATGGCGGAGCTTCAGCGGCTCCAGGTCACCAACGCCCTGTATATGGATATGGGCGCCGGCTGGAATTATTCCTGGTACAGAAACGCCGCGGACAGGGTCGTGACGTTGTTCAGTCTGCCGGTTCCGTGGTCGCATAACTGGGTGGTTTTTAAGAAATAATATCATTGGAGGGGGCTGGTTCACAGCCCCCTCCAACGATATTAGGTTTCTATCTCGAGTTTCTTTCTGCATAACTGCTGGTAAGCGGCGGCTTCCACGCAGAGGTCGAGGGCGGAAGCGTCCTGCCGCAGGGCGGCTACGCCGGCCAGTCTCTCCCGGGCGGAAAGGAACTGCTCATACAGCTCCTGAGCGGGAACGTCCGTCTTCGGATGCAGCAGGCGGCGCAGGCTGTCCAGCGGAAGGACGGATTTGAGGCTGGCGATCATCAGCAGCTGGGCCAAAGCGGCCCGGCTGTATTTTTTTCCCTGGGGCCGGTCCATGATGCCGGCCTTCACATAGCTGTTGACCATGCCGGCGGTCAGGTCGCCCGGGACGCAGCGCTGGGTGAACAGCAGCAGCTGGTCCATGTACAGGCCGAAATCAGGCAGGGAATCCCAGGCA
Organism: Christensenella sp. UBA4379; assembly: GCA_002391225.1. GTDB lineage: Bacteria > Bacillota > Clostridia > Christensenellales > Aristaeellaceae > UBA4246. The sequence goes on along the minus strand of DGRV01000055.1, from coordinate 10,274 downwards.
GGGAAGGAAACAGCGGGTTCAGACATAAGAAGCTCCTTTAGAAAGGTAGGAGGTAGGAGGGAGCGCTCGCTGGCGCTCGCTCAGGTTTTTAGTGAGGAGTGAGGAGTTAGGAGTTGGGAGTATTATAGCATAATGTGATATGATCTGCAAGGGAAAAGGGGTTGACAAAGGGTTGATGTTTGGATAAAATAGAATTGAATTTTAGATTTGGTTGGGAGTGATACGAGATATGGCGAACTGCAAATACTATCTTTGGGGAGATTCCATTGGGAAAGGCGTGGTGTTTGACGAACAGCGGGGGCGGTACCGGATGACGCCGGAGCGGTGCGAGCGGATCGTCTCCGAGCAGGGAATCGGGCTGACCAGCTTCGCCCGCTTCGGGGAGACCGTGGGCATGGGCATCGAGGAATTCCGGGCGGAGGAGCCCGGGAGCATGGAGCCGGGCGGGACAGCCCTGATCCAGTACGGTGGCAACGACTGCGACCTGGACTGGCAGGCGGTGTCAGACCGGCCGGACCTTTTTCACGACGGGAAAACGCCGCTGCCGGAGTTCGGGCGTCTGCTGCGCACCTTTGCCCGGGAGGCCCGGATGCGGGGGCTCCGGCCGGTGCTGGTGCTGCCGCCGCCCCTTTTTTCCGCGCGGTATTTTGAGTGGGTCAGCCGGGGGCGCGACCGGGAGGCGATCCTGCGCTATCTGGGCGACGTGGAGCACATCGGCCGCTGGCACGCCCTGTATGTGGAAGCCATCCGGCAGGCCGCGGCGGATACGGACAGCCCGGTGCTGGACTTTTACACCCCCTTCCTCCGGGCGATGAACTTCCCGGAGCTGATGTGCCTGGACGGCATCCACCCCTCCGCCGCGGGCCAGAAGCTGATGGCCGAAACCGCGCTGAAAACCCTGGCTCGCCGAAATGTTTTAGTAAGCGCAGATAAAAAAACAGCGCCGCGGACGGCGGCGCTGAAAGTATTTGCCTGATTACTGTCCCTGGGTGGACGGCGCGGGGGTCGTCGCTGGCTGGAACAGGGTAGAGAGAGAACTGAAGAGGGAGCTAAGGTCGTTTTTCAGCGCGGGGGTCTTTTCCCTGAGGATCTGCAGGAGCTGGTCGAGCTTGACTTCGCCCTGCTGACCCAGCTCGGAGAGGGAGACGCCCATCTTGTTCAGGAGCTCCTCGAGCTTGGTTTTGCCGGTTTCGCCCACTTCGGTGAGGGACGCAAGGAGCTCGTTCAGCTTGGTCTTGCTGGTTTCTCCGGCCTGGTTGAGGGCGGCGTCCAGCGTGGTCACGGCCTCGTCGACCGTTGTTTTCCCGCTTTCCAGGGCGGCTTCGCCGGTCTGAGCAGCCTGGTTCAGGAAGCCGGAAAGGCCGGCCAGGAGGGAAGAGAAGGGCTCGTCGCCGGGCTGCGAAGCCACATAGGTGCCGTCGGCGTGCCAGGACAGGTCCGTGGCGTTGTAGGAGGCGTCCGTAACGCCCATGCAGCTGCGGACGGTCAGGGGATCATAGTTGCAGCTGTAGATCAGCTGATCATATGCTTGGGCGGATTCGTTCATGACGAAGGCGTATTCAAACAGGCCATAGATCATCCCGCAGGTTATGTATGCCCCGGTTTCGTCCTCGGTGGTGCCGGTGGAGGTCAGCTCGAAGCCCTGGGCCGTCAGCTCCGCGACGGATTTGCCCGCCAGCGCGTCCAGCTCCGCCTGGGGCAGGGCGGCGTCGGTCAGGTCTTCGGTGTAGAGCACGGGACGGGGGGCGAACAGGGCGTCCTGTTTGGCGGCCATGTTCTCATAATCCTCGGAGGCGAACAGGGCATCCAGCTGGGCCAGGGTTTCCTTGTCCATGGAGGCCACCACGCGGATAAAACGGTCGTTGTAGCGGACGACGGTGACAAACTGTTCGTCGCTGAAGGTCGTGCCGCTGCCCGTTGCTTCCCCTCTTTCCATGGCTTCCCCGACGGTTGCGAACAGGGGGGCGGTTTCGGCAGGCTGAGCGGGCGCTTCCGTCTGAGCAGGCGCTTCCGTGGGAACAGGTTCAGCGGCTGCCGGGGCCTGCGCGCCTTCCGCCGCAGCGCCCAGGGCCGCGCAGGCCAGCATCAGAGACAGGAGGATGGCGAGAGTCTTTTTCATGTTTGTTTTCCACCTTTCTTTTGATTGATCATGTCAAGGGGAGACAGGGATACCCGTCTTTTCCCCAATCATTGATACGAACAGAAACGTCGGGATGGAAGTTTTTTTACCCTTCCCGGCTTTGGGCGGTCTGGGCGGCGAGGTCCACCAGCTCCCGCTCGGCCTGGATTTCCCCGGGATAAGGGGAGGAGGCGGCGGCCTTTTCAAACTGCCGCAGGGAGGCTTCCGCCTTTTTTTCATCCTTTTCCGCCAGCAGGGCAGAGGCGTATTCCGTCCGGAGGACGGACAGGAGGGACCGCATCGCCTTCATCAGGCGTTCCTGCTCTTTGGTCCGCAGGGCGGCCAGGGCTTCGGGGCGGTTTTGCCCGATGAGCTCCAGATACATCCGGTCGCAGACCATCAGGCCGCGGGACAGGCCGGCGATGGCAGTCTTCCGGGCGAGCAGGTCCCGCATCAGGCCGTCCGCTTCCTGAAAGCGGCGCTGGTCCATCAGGCGGCTGCAGCGCAGGACGCCGATGGGGGCGATGATCGCGTTGTTCATGGCCTCGGGAGAGGGGAGGGCGAACCATTCCTCCGGCATGTTCCGGAGCCGGACCCCTTCGGAGCTCCGCTCGTTCCCCTTCATCTGGATCCAGAAGGCCCGGACCGCCTCCTTGCTTTTGGAAAGGGCCAGGGCGTTCTGCCCGTCGTTGTTCAGCCCCGCGATCGGCAGCGGCAGGCCGTTCAGCAGGGCGTAACCCACGCCGGTGACGGCCATGCAGCCCAGGAAGACCCGGAGCATCGAAACGGGCGGGCACAGGAACGACAGGCCCAGGGCCAGGAGGGCGAAAAGCAGGTTGAAGATCGCCCCGCCGAAGTTGTACAGCATCACCGGCATGGTCCCGTCCTTCAGGTCCGGCGGGCCCATCAGGCACTGGCCGCCGGTACCGGCGATGCTCATGCGCCTGAGCCGGACGCGGCCGTTCTCCTTGACCCACATCAGGTTGAAGATACGGAAGGAACAGAAGCGGTACCCGGTCAGCAGGCCGAACACCAGATGGCCCGCCTCATGGATCACGATCTGCAGGAAGAGGGCCCCGTACAGGCAGACCAGCATCAGCGCCAGGGACCAGAGCCTTTGCCCGTTGGACATCCCGGCCGCCTCCGCCCGGTCCAGATAGACCAGGAAAAACGCCCCGCACCCCACCCCGATCAGGGCATAGAAGACGATGATGAGCCAGGAAGACAACGGCCTGGTGGTTTTTTTCTTCTTCATATTAACCCCCTTTGAAGAAGGTAGGAGGTAGCGCTCGCTTTGCTCGCTAAGGTAGAAGGTAGCGCTCACTTCGTTCGCTAAGGTAAAAAGTCACAGCTAAAAACCTCCTACCTCCTACTTCCTACCTCCTACCTTATAGGTTTTCCTCCTACCTGGTCGATAAGTTTCCAAGGGTTAAGAAAAGTCCGCATGCGATCAATAGGAGGGCGGTGCATTTGCGGACGGTTTCTTCTTTCAGGCGGCCGGCGAAGCGAATGCCCAGGAACAGGCCCAGGGCCATTGCCGGGTAGAGGGACAGGGCCCTAAGGACCACTTCCTTGGTGAGCAGGCCGGTCAGCAGATAGACGGGCAGCATCACGAGGTTGCCGGCGGTGAAGATGGCGGAGATGTTGGCCTTGAAGGTCCGGCTGTCGGGAATGACCCGGCCCATCACGGCGGCCAGCAGCACCCCGATGCCGAACAGGCCGTTGATTGTCCCGGAAACGGCGGTCAGGGCAAGCACGGCCCACTGGGGCGGGGCCTTGCTGCCGGCGGACTTTTTGCGCAGCATGTCCGCCCCCAGCAGGGCGATGACTATGCCGAACAGGACCTTGAGGACGCGGCCGTCCATGTTTTTGAGCAGCAGCACCCCGGGAATCACCGCCAGCATCGTGATCAGCGCCCCGGGCACCCACAGCCGCGGCACCAGCTGCTTTCGATGCTTCACCGTCAGGGCGATGTTGGCCGGAAAGGTCAGCACAAAGTCCACCGGCGTCAGGTCGGCGTTGTTCAGAAAAAAGGCCATCAGACCGGTATGAATCGGCGAATTGCCAAAACCCGCTGTCCCCTTGACAAAGTAAGCCAGGGTGACGACCAGGAACCAAATGGGATAAAGCATGAAGCCTCCGGGGATGTATCAGAATCTCTGATATTAAATAGCGCACATTATTCTGAGGGGGTAATCAGGGGGATTCTTCCCCCTGATTAAAATCCGCAGCAGCGGCTTCGCCGGTTCGGGGTTCTGAGCGCCCGGAAAATGTGCCTGTGGCACATTTTCAGCGAAGAACGGGCCGGTAGGCCCTGGACAGGTATTTTTGCGCAGCAGAATGTACCTTGGGAAGAGAAGCCGTCTCCACTTCTGCGGAGCAAAAATACATTCCTTGCGGATTTGCCGCCCGGGAGGACCAAAGGTCCGAGAGGCAAATCCGAGGGGGTGTTCGTGAGGGGGTGAGGAGGGCCCGGAAAACAGGCCGGTGGCCTGTTTTCACCGACGAACGGGCCGGCAGGCCCTGGACCGCAAGACCCCCCTGCGATGTGTCAGTATTTCATAATCATTCTTGTTACTCGTCCCACCATTTCCGTCAGCCGTCCGCCCAAAGCGTTGCGGGCTTTTTTCAGCTCCTCCCGGATCGGGATGTTTTGCGGACAGTGCTTTTCGCATTTGCCGCAGCCCACGCAGCGGTAGGGAGAGGTCGGGTCCTTGCGCAGGGCGGTGCACATGAAATATTCTCGCAGGCCCACCGCCAGCCCGTCCGTATACCGCCGGTTCCAGGCGGCGAAGGTGCCGGGGATGTCCACTCCCTTGGGGCAGGGCATGCAGTAGCCGCAGCCCGTGCAGCCGACCTTGATTTTGGCGTTGATGGCCTGGACGACGTCCCGGAGCAGCTGCCTGTCCTCCTCCCCGAATTCGCCCGCCTGGGCTTCGGAGGCGGCGCGGCAGTTTTCAGCCACCATTTCCAATGAGTTCATGCCGGACAGGACGCAGGTCACTTCCTTCTGGTCCCACAGCCAGCGGAAGGCCCACTCCGCGGGGCTGCGCCGGACGGGGTATTCGTCAAACAAGCGCTGGGCCTCCTTGGGGAGGTTTTTCACCAGCCGTCCGCCCCGGAGCGGCTCCATGATGATGACCGGCAGGCCCTTTTCCGCCGCGCGAAGCAGGCCCTTTCGGCCGGCCTGGGTGTTCTCGTCCAGGTAATTGTACTGGATCTGGCAGAAGTCCCAGTCATAGCTGTCCAGCAGGCGGCAGAACATTTCCGCGTTCCCGTGGTAGGAAAAGCCGACCTGCCGGATGATCCCGGCCTTCTTTTTTTCCGCCAGCCATTCGGGGACGCCCAGCTCGGTGAGCCTCTCCCAGGTTTTCACGTCGTTGAGCATGTGCATCAGGTAGAAGTCGACGTGGTCGGTCTGCAGCCTGCGCAGCTCCTCGGCGAAGTATTTTTCCGCGCTGTCCCGGTTCTTGAGCAGGTAATGCGGCAGCTTCGTGGCGATGTTCACCTGGTCGCGGATGCCGTTTCGTTGAAGAATCTCACCCAGGGCCGCCTCGCTACCGGGGTAAATATATGCGGTATCATAATAGTTGACCCCTTCGCGGAAGGCGGCCAGGATCTCTTTTTCGGCCTTTTCCAGGTCGATCCGCCCGCCGCTCTGGGTAAAGCGCATGCACCCGTATCCCAGGATGGAAATCGGGCGGCCGGACCGGTCAGTGCGGTACTGCATATTATAACCCCTCCACAAAGAAAATGCGTAATGCGTAATTCGTAATGCGTAATGCTTTTTGGCCCGGGGATGGTCCGAAGGGTATTTTAACACCGTGGGCGGGATGTGGCAAGCAAAGACAAGAGAAACACACGCCGCTTCGCAATGCTCGCGGAGACGACCTTCCGAAACCCGAACAATCCCTTTTTTCTTATATATGAGGGAAAAGCATCCGTTTTTCAACGGTTTTTCAACGAAAGAATCGGTTTTTTCAATGCTTTTTCAGCTTGTTTTTCCCGTAGGTTGCAATAAAATGACAATAACAGGAAGGACGTCAGGCTTCGGCCCGGCGTCCTTTCTAGGAGTGAGGAATGAGGAGGGAGGAGTGAACAGAGTGGAGAGTTTTCGCGCGCTCTGCGTGCAGAGTGGAGAGTGGAGATAAAAAAGTGCATCAGAAAACCGCCCGCGGGCGGCGGGCGGTCGGGATGTGAATTACTGGTTCCATCAGTTCGGGGAATCAGGATAAGTGTAGGTCAGTTTGTTGTCCTTGCAGTATTGGGCGGCGTAGCTGTCCCGGGGGACGGTAAGGGTAAGATTTATACAACCTCTAAATGCATTATTACCAATAGATGTTACGCTGTCCGGGACGGAGACGGAGGAGAGGCCTTTGCAGGAATAGAACGCGCTGTCCCCGATGGCAGTAACGTTGTCCGGGATGGAGACGAAGGTAAGGCTTGTGCAGGAAGCAAACGCCTTGTCCCCGATGGCAGTGACGCTGTCTGAGATGGAGACTGAGGTGAGGCTTTTACAGAAAACGAACGCCGACGCCCCGATGGCAGTGACGCTGTTCGGGATGGAAACGGAGGCGAGGCTTCTACAGAAAGCAAATGCGTCGTCCCCGATGGCAGTGACGCTATCCGGGATGGAAATGGAGGAAAGGCTTGTGCAGGAAGCAAACGCCCTGTTCCCGATGTCGGTGACGCTATCCGGGATGGAGACAGAGGTAAGGCTTGTACAGGAAGCAAACGCTGACGCCCCGATGGCAGTGACGCTGTTCGGGATGGAAACGGAGGCGAGGCTTCTACAGAAAGCAAACGCGTTGTTCCCAATGGCAGTGACGCTGCCAGGGATGGAGACGGAGATAAGGTTTGTACAGCCAAAGAACGCCTGGTCCCCAATGGCGGTGACGCTGTCTGAGATGGAGATGGCGGTGAGGCTTTCACAGAAACGAAATATACCGTCCCCGATGGCAATAGCGCTATCCGGAATGGAAACAGAGGTGAGGTTATCACAGCCAAAGAACGCGTCGTCTCCAATCAAGACGGTTCCCTGCGGAACGGCGTATTTCTGATCGTCCTTCGTCATGGGATACGAGATGAGACGTTTATCCGCTTTGCTAAAGAGTACGCCATCCAGGACAGCCAAAGCCTGATGCTCTGAAGAAACATGGACGGAAACAAGATGGTAACAGGTTCTAAACGGATTGTTCCCGATGGCAGTAATACCGTCCGGGATGGAGACGGAGGTGAGGTTTCCACATAAAGCGAACGCGTCGTCCCCGATGGAGGAGACATTTATACCGTTTAACTCAACCGGAATGGATAGGTCTTTTTCTGTTCCAGAATACTTCCGAATCTCCGCTGTACCGTCCGGCAAGAGGATATACTCAAAATCCCCGGATGTAAAAGTGTCCGGTTCCGTGGTCTCCGCCAGGGAAGAAGTGCAAAGCAGAGCGCACAAGGCAATTATACAGAAAATAGCAGAAATCGCTCGTTTCATCGGCTGTCCCTCCTTTTTATATCATCATACGTCAAACAACGAATCAAAGCAAGAGAAAAGAACAAAAACGAAAGAATCGGAGGACTGTGATTGATCACATCCAAAGCATTTATCGAACAAATACAAATCCCCCTCCGGGAAGGATGGGGGTATATTTACGGCACGGCGGGAAAGCTGTGGACGAAGGAGCTGCAGGAGCGGCTGAACCGGGCGGGGGACGAAAAGCGGGCCCTGTCCCGCAGGTATGGGGCAAAATGGATCGGGAAGCGGGTGACGGACTGCTCCGGCCTGGTTTGCTGGGCGGTCCGTCAGCTGGGCGGGAACGCCGTCCATCATGCCCGATATCTGTACACGGATGGCTGCCGCAGAAAGGGCAGGCTGACAGGCGGCAGGCGGGAGGATGGGACCGTCCCGCTACCCGGGTCCCTCGTATTTCTGAAGGGCGGGAAGGACCGTATCCACCACGTGGGGGTCTACATCGGGGAGAGCCCTTGTTCGGTGGACGGCCGGCCCGGGGAAGGGACCGTCGTCGAAGCCAGGGGGGCGCGGTACGGGGTGGTGACCTCGCCCCTGCGCCGCTGGGAATACTGGGGAGAGCTGAAAAACGTGGACTACACGGACGGCCGTGAGGCCGGAGGAAAGGAGGAATAAACGAATGAAGGAAAAACTGTGCCGCTTGATCGCGGCGGCGGGCGGGGCGGCCGCCTCGTTCCTGACGGGGGTCCCGCCGGTTTTGTGGGTGCTGGTCGCCGTCATGAGCCTGGACTACGTCACGGGCCTCCTCTGCGGCTGGACGGGGGTCAGCGACAAGACGCCGCACGGCGGCCTGGACAGCGGGGCGGCCTTCAAAGGGCTGATGAAAAAGGCCCTGATTCTGATCGTCGTCCTGCTGGCGGCCCTGCTGGACCAGGCGGTTTCGATGGGCGCGGGCGCTCCCTTCGACGCCGTCACTGGGGCGACCTGCCTGTGGTTCATCGCCGGCGAAGGGATCTCCATTTTGGAAAACGCGGTCCGAATGGGCGTCAGGGTGCCGGCGGTCCTGACCAGGGCCCTGGAGCTGATGAAAACCCGGGGAGAAAACGACCCCTCCTCCGGAAACGGGGGTGAAGCCGGCTGATGTTTACAAGTGGCGTGTTGCCATGACTGACCTCTCGGTCGTATAATCTACAGGAGCGGTTCCGCTCTGAACAACGAGCCCGGAAGGAAAGGAGATCATTGAAAATGATGAAATGCTTTTTGGTTTTGACAGCCCTGATCGCCATGCTGACCATGGTTTGCCCCGCGTCTTTGGCCGAAGGAAGCCTTCACGCGGACGTCCAGCAGGTGACCGATTCCCCCGAATGGGTGCGGAACCTGCCCGCCGCGCAGGACGCCAGCCAGCTTTTCGTGGTGGCAGCGATGGGCATGGACAAAACCACCGCTTTTGTCTCCATGCACCAGAAGGATGAAAACGGCCAGTGGAAGCAGATCCTTTCCACCCCGGGCTTTGTGGGCAGAAACGGCCTGTGCCCGGACCAGGACCATGCCGAAGGCTGCGGCCAGACCCCGGTGGGCGTCTACCATTTCAACAAAGCCTTCGGGATCGCCGCGGACCCGGGCTGCGCCCTGCCCTATATCCAGGTGGATGAAAACACCTACTGGTCCGGCGACCCCGACCGCCACTATAACGAAATGGTGGACCTGCGGGAGGTGCCGGACCTGGCGATGGGCGACAGCGAGCATATCGTGGAATACGACTATCAGTACCAGTACTGCCTGAACATCAGCTTCAACGAGGAAGGGACCCCGGGCCGCGGCTCGGCCATCTTCCTGCACTGCTTCGGGCCCGCCAAGCCCTACACCGGCGGCTGCGTGGCGGTGCCGGAGAACATCATGAAGCTGATCATGCAGAGCGTGCGCGAGGACTGCGTCGTGGTGATCAATACGCTGGAAGCCCTGGGCGGAACCTTCTGAAAAAATAAACAGGAAGCGGAATAAGCACCGCTTCTGCGACAGAAAGGAAAGGATGTTTATGAAAAAGACCCCCTGTGTCATCCTGGCGCTGGCCCTCTGCCTGGGCCTGTGCTGCGCCGTGGCGGAGTCCTCCGCCCTGCCGGCCTACGTGTACCCCTTCGCGGAGGAAAATCCGCTGATGGCGGGCGTGGTGGACTGCCTGATGAAGACCGATTTCGGTTATGAACCGGCCGAGGGCACCGTGATGATCCCCGCCCCCATCGTCCTTAAAACGGAAATGAACGCGGACGAAACCGAAGCGACTGTCTGGGGCAATTTCTGGATGTTCAGCTACCGGCTGAACGGCAAGATCCTGGAGGCGACCTGCGGCGGGGATAACCCCGGCGTCATGAAGCTGGTCAAGCAGGACGGCGCCTGGACCGCCGTTTCCCTGGAGGTCGCGCCGGTCAACGGCGACCGGGGCAGCTACTTAAAGGAATTTGCCGGCGGGGACGAGGCCCTGGAAAAAGAGTATGAGATCGCGGGAGACGCCGTCGAAGGCTACCTGCCCCAGTACCGCAGGTCCTTCATCGTGGAATACGTGAACGCCAACCACCTGGACATCGAAGCCTTCCAGGACCCCGGCAAGGAACCGGTCGACGTCAAGCACTAAGCGAAAGAACGAAACAAAGGAACCCGGCGCGGAATCATTTGATATGCTCCCTTCATGAGAGA